>CAILZI010000235.1 GCA_903838675.1 uncultured Verrucomicrobiota bacterium | reverse complement strand
GGGCGCGCTGACCTTTGGACGTCAGACCTATCAGTCACTGGTGACCCGCGTGGGCTGGTCGGTGACCAAGAAAGTGGAGACGAACTGGGCGGTGATCACACCTCAGGCGCGCCTGAGCTACGAGCGCCAGAATATCACCAACAACAACGTCAGCGGCGTGACCCAGATCAACGCGCCTTTCTCGGCAGTGGGCGGCAATCAAAGCCCCGGGCAGAGCTACATGGTGGCCGGTGCCGCCGTTAACTTCGAGTTCAATGACCGGTTCAGCATGCTGCTTTCCTACCAGGGCCAGTTCCTGCGCGCCAACCAGGATGCCCACTACGGCAGCGTGCGCCTGAGCTACAAATTCTAGGCCTGGAGTTCAATCCTCGTGGCTCTGCTTTTCATTCCTCAGGGATGGAAAGCGAGCCACAGCACTGGTGATGGAGCGCATCGCCTCCCATTTGGACTGTGCAGTCGCGCAGCGAGGAACAGCTCGTCCTCAGTAGCTCTTAGCGAAGGGGGAAGCGCAGATGCCGCTTTCCGCAGGCTGGTGGGCTTCGTTGATACTATGAGCTGAGCAGCGCCTCATGGCCTCACGCGGCGGGTTAGGGACAACCCCGCCCTACCTTGTACGTCGTTGACATGCTGGCCCTTCGAACGCCCACCGCGTGGTAGGGCGGCTTGTACCCAAGCAGACTTCGCCAATCCTACCGCAGCTTGCCCAGCTCCTTGTAGCGCTCTAGCGCCTTCTCCTGGTTCTCCCCGGTGGTCTGCATGTACAGATGGCGGGCTTTGGGGATGCTCTTCGGCACGCCGTAGCCGTTTTCATAGCAGATGGCCAGGTCATAAAACGCGCTTCCATGGTTTTTTTTGGCGGCCATGGCGAAAAGTTCCGCCGCTTTCGTCAGGTCCTTCTTGGTGCCGAGCCCGCTGAAGTAGCATTTGCCGAGGAACCACTGGCCCTCGCTGGAGCCGCGGTCAGCGGTTTGTTGAAAACATTGAACGGCACGCGTTAAATCTTTGGGTACTCCCCGGCCATCGCGCAATGAAATGCCGACTTCATTCATGGAAGTGATGTCTCCCAGCAGCGCGGCTTTCAGGTAATAGGCATTCGCGAGCGTCATGTCTTGCGTCAGCCCTTGGCCTTTTGCATAGAACAACGCCGTCCGGTAGTATCCATCGGACACATGGAGATCCCCGGCCTTCTCGTAGAACTCAATGGCCCTTGCCACGTTCACCGGAATGCCATTGCCATACTCATAGACGAGGCCCACATTGTAATACGCGCCGCCGAAGCCCAACTCCCCGGCCAGCTGGTAGAGCTTGATGGCTTTATCCATGTCTTTGGGCACGCCGTGACCATGTTCATAGCAGATCGCCAGGGAGTTGATGGCGCCGGTATCGCGCTGGGCGCAGGCTTTGCTGAAGTACTCCACCGCCTTGTTATAGTCCTGGGGAACGCCACTGCCGTCGTAGTAGCAGCGACCCATCCTCCACTGCCCCGTGCTGGCCCCCATGTCGGCGGCCTTTTGAAACCATTCCAATGCCTTGCTCTGATCTTTGGCCAGACCATCGCCATCCAGCAGGGAACTGCCGATGGCACACATGGCATGCTCGTCTCCCAGTTCTGCCCCTTTCAGGTAATACTCATTGGCCGTCACCTGGTCCTGCTCCACCCCGAGGCCATTCTCGTAGTTGTGGCCCAGCCGGAAGAAGCCGCGGCCATCCCTCATTTCGCCGGCTTTCAGGAACAGCTCATTTGCCTTGTTGATGTCGCGCTCCACTGCCTTGCCGTACTGATAGCTCAGAGCCAGATTCTGATAGCCACGGGCATAGCCCAGAAGGGCGGCCTTGCGGTAGTAATCAGTGGCCATTTGATAGTCCACCTTCACCCCATCTCCCGCATCATAAAAACAGCCGAGCAGGTTGTAGGCTGCGGCGCAGCCCAGACTGCCGGCTTTCTCATAAATCTTGAACGCCTTGCTCAAATCCTGGGCCACCTCTTTGCCCTCCTTATACTCCTCTGCCAGCCCAACCAAGGCTTGCGGATGCCCATTGTCCGCGGCCTTCTGGCTAAGCTCCTCAAACTTGGCAAAGTTCTTCTCCACTCCAAAGCCCTTCAGATAAGCGTGCGCCAGATACTCCCAGGCCTCTCCATTGCCCAGTTCACCCGCCTTGCGGTAGAGTTCATAAGATTTGGGCAGATTTTGCTCCACCCCAATGCCGTGAAGGTAATGGTATCCCATCATCGCCAGCGCCCAGGGATTGCCGGCATCGGACGCTTCATTGATGAGCTTTAAGCCGAGAGTCGGGTTTTTCTCGCAACCTTCGCCTTTCTCATAGCGCTCTCCTAGCTTGCATTTCGCCACGCTGCTGTGCTGTGCGGCCTGCTCCAGAAACTGCATGCCTTTGACCAGATCTTTCTCAGCTCCTTTGGCATTCAGGCAGGCTTTCGCCAGCGCATACTGCGCGACGGGATCATCTGCGACCACCGCTTGCTGATACAGGCTGAAGGCCCTGGCCGTGTCAACCTGGCAGCCAAAACCTGCTTCGTAATAACGCCCCAGATTGCGAATGGCGGTCAGGTCTCCCGTCTTGCTGGCTTTCTCCATGCAGTCAAAGGAGAGCTGCAAATTTTTCGGGCGGCCGTAGCCATTGGCAGCACACACGCCGATGGCTGTGATGTCGCCAGTCTTTGCGGCGCGTTCAAAGAGCTTGGCGCTCTGCTTTTCGTTCACTTCGACGCCAACCCCATTGCTGTATCTCAGCGCCAGCTGGATCATCGCCTGCGCATCGCCCGCATCTGCTTTGGCCTTCAGCTTCGCCAGCGGCATCTTGATGAGCTCCACGGTCTGTGCCGAAAGCTGGGTGCCGAGAATGCAGAGGAAGAGGACGAGAAGGGATTTCATGCTCCAATAAAGCGCCGAAGTATTAAGGTGATAGTTTATGGAAATTATCACTTTAATGGAAACAGGCAATGAGCAGATTCTGCATCTGCACACTGCCATCTCCGCAGCCCAAGGCGTGAAGTAAGTTAAGTTAGCTTAACTGTTTAACACACCTAAACATCTAAGTATGAATCATCTGCCCGCCTATTTCACGCGTCAATCCTAGTGCAGGAAGTGACGCACGCCGGTGAAGCACATGGCCATTTTGTGCTCATTGGCCGCCTTGATCACCTCTTCGTCCTTCACGGAACCGCCGGGCTGGATCGCTGCGGTGGCTCCTGCTTCGGCGGCGGCGATGAGGCCGTCAGGGAAGGGGAACATGGCGTCGGAGGCGACGATGCAGCCTTTGAGGGACAGGCCCGCTTCCTTCGCCTTCCAGATCGCGATGCGGCAGGAGTCCACGCGGCTCATCTGACCGGCACCGATGGCCAGGGTGCGATCTCCCGTGGAGAACACGATGGCGTTGGACTTCACGTGCTTCACCACGCGCCAGCCGAAGCGCATGGCTTCGAGTTCGTCGCGAGTCGGTGGGCGGATGGTCTTGACCTTGGATTCCAGATCGTCCAGACCCATGGCGCGTGAGTCGCTGTCCATGACCATCACACCGCCAGGAGCGGAGCGGATGGTCGGTTCGGTGAGAGCTTCGGCCACGCCGGGCAGCATCTGGATCAGGCGCAGGTTCTTCTTCTTCTGCAGCAGCGCACGTGCGTCGGCATCGAAGTCTGGTGCGATGATCACATCCGTAAAAATCTCCGAGATGATGCGGGCCAGGCCCAGAGTCATGCTGCGGTTCACCACGATTACGCCGCCAAACGGGGCCTGCTTGTCCGTCTCAAAAGCTTTCTGCCAGGCCTCGCGCAGGTCTTCATCCGCACAGCCCACGCCGCAGGGATTGGTGTGCTTGAGGATGGCCACGGTGGGGCGGCGGAATTCCAGGGCGATCTCTGCCGCAGCGTGGATGTCCAGCACGTTCGTGTAGCTGAGGTCCTTGCCGTGCAGCTTCACGAAGTAGTCGCCGAAGTTGCCGTAGAGGGAGGTCTTCTGGTGCGGGTTGTCCCCATAGCGCAGCTCTGCGTACAGCGGCAGGCTGAGATTGAAGGTCTTCTGCGTCGTCTGCTCCTTGTTCAGGTAGGCGGCGATGGCGGAATCGTAAGCGCCGGTGCGCTGGAACACCTTGCAGGCAAGGCGCTCGCGTGTGGCCAGGGTGGTGTCTCCGGCGTTTTCCTTCATCTCTTCCAGCACCACGCTGTAATCCGCTGGATCGGTGATCACCGTCACCCAGCGGTGGTTCTTCGCCGCGCTGCGCAGCATGGACGGGCCGCCGATGTCGATGTTCTCGATGGCTTCCTCCAGCGTCACGTCCTTCTTGGCGATGGTCTGCTCAAAGGGGTAGAGATTCACCACCACGAGGTCGATCACGGGAATGTCGTGCTTCTGCGCGTTCTTCTTGTCCTCATCATTGTCACGGCGCTGCAGCAGGCCGCCGTGGACCTTCGGGTGCAGCGTCTTCACGCGGCCGTCAAACATCTCCGGAAAGCCGGTGTGGTCAGACACATCGGTCACCTTCAGGCCGCCTTCCTTCAGGTGCTTGGACGTGCCCCCCGTGGAAAGCAGCTCCACCCCGAGCGCCGCCAAGCCTTTGGCGAAGTCGAGAAGGCCGGTTTTATCAGAAACAGAAAGCAGGGCGCGGGCGATGGGCATGTGTGTCTTGGGAGAATGTTCGGGGGCGCGGACTAAAGGGAGAATTATGGGGGTGCCAAGCGCATTTCACGAGCCAATGTTGCACCTGTGGAAGGAGGAATTTTTGGATGCGATATTTGCTTGTCATTCCTCGCAGCTCCTGAAAGGATCTAATCAATTGCCGCAAACATGAGCCTGCCGCCACCGCTGATTCCATCATCCGCCCCAGCGAATCCGATGCCTTGTCAAATGGCCCCCGCGTCCGACGATGCAGAGGCCAAACCCAAGCCGACAGCGTGTGTGGGCTGCGGCTCCATCCAGTTCAGCACCCTGACCAAGCTGCCGCTGTGCGAGCCCTGCCGCTTGGGTCTGGTCAAGTATCCGTTTCCTCTCTGGGTCAGACTGGCCGCCGTGATCGTCGCTTCTTTGGTGGTGGTCTCCCTGGCTTTGTCCCGTGAGCGCATCCAGGCCGCCGTTCATGTCGCGCACACGAAAAAGATGAAGAGTGCAGGACGCTGGCAGGAGGCCTTCGAGGGCTATCAAAGCATCATCGCCGACCACAATGACACCAAGACGCTGCTGGACTATGCGGAAACCGCCATCAACAGCGGCCATGTGCAGGAGGCCTCCCGGGCCATGTACACTCTCGCCGGGCGGCAGGCTACCCGGGAGCAAAATGTCCGTGCCAACGCGATCCTCGACCGACTGGCGCGACTGCCGGGCAGCAGCGCATCTCAGAGGCCCTCTTATCGCACGGCCGAAATCCGCGAGGCATTCCAGCTCGGCCAGCCCTCCATACAGCTCCAGTCCGGTCAGCTCATGCCCATGAACAGTGCCCCCACTCCTCAGATGAACCTGGGGCAGCCTATACGGCTGAACAACGCTCCCATCCAGCTTCAGACCCGCTGAACCCGCCGTTGCCTCTCCCATGTTCTTCATTCCTGGATTCGTCATCACGCTGCTCACGTTCCCCGGCGTCATCGTGCATGAGGCCGCGCACCAGCTCATGTGCCGGCTCACGGGCACCCCGGTGCTCAATGTCTGCTATTTTCAAACGGAGAATCCGGCGGGCTACGTGATCCACGACGAGCCCTCGACCGCCTGGAAGCACTTCCTCATCTCGGTGGCCCCCTTCTTGATCAATTCCATCGTTGGCCTTCTTATTTGCCTGCCCGTGGCGCTGGCGGAGCCCGCCGAAGGGTTTGCCCCCGTGAACCTGCTGCTGGGCTGGGTGGGTTTCTCCGTGGCCATGCACGCCTTTCCCAGCACCGGAGATGCCGCAAGCCTCTGGGCCGCCCTCAAAAAACCCAACGCCTCCTGGCTGCTGCGCATCATCGCCTTTCCCGTCGTGATCGTCATCCACATCGGTGCCGCCCTCTCCGTGGTCTGGTTTGATGCCATCTACGCCGCCATGGTCTGCTTCGGCGCTCCTGCAGCCTTCCTGGAAATGGTGGCCTAGGCTGAGATGGGATGTGACCCCTATCAGATGCTCAGAACCTCTGATATTAGCGTCACATCAGCGTCTAATCAGCGGTTAAAAATCCAACCATTTTCACCCACAGCCCTCCTTGCGCCGCACCTTCAAGGCCCCGCCTTCGGCACAAACGGCGGGTAAAACTTCCGCGCCCCAAACTCCACGTACCGGTTCTCGCCGCTTTTCAAATAGACGGGCAGGGGACCCTTCTCGCCAGTGCCCTCTGGCTGGTAAATGAAGTGCTGGCCCGTTACATCCAGCGCTCGTTTCATCATCGTCGCATCCTCAAACGCCACCGCCTCCTCCGCACGGCGGAAGATGCCCTGGTCCTGGCCATCATATCGCAGGTTCGGGTCGTAGCGGTCGTCCTTGCCCAGAGCCGTGTAGTACTTTGAATCTCCCAGCGCCGTGGGGTACTCCGTCCACTCATAGTCCGCCGGGCGCAGATGAATCCGCCAGGAAAGCAGCACGAGCGACGTGAGCAGCACCGCCCAGCCAAGCAGCAGCCGGCCGGGTGTGTCGCGGATTTCATTGGCAGCCATGGGGCAGGGTGATGAAAGCGAGAAAGGTCAAAAGAGGGAAGTAAAACTATCAAGCCACCCAACATCTGCAACGAAGTCAAAATCGTCCTCGTCCTCCTACTCGTCCTCGATCCTGCAGCCCCGCTTTCCCACGGCGCTCCCAAAGTGCGAAAAGGGGACTCTCGCAGCAGCCCGGCGGATAGGCCTCCGGCCTGTCACCGCATCGAGGCGTCCCGCCTTCATCTGGAAACACAGCGCAAGCCACAATCAAGGTTGTCATCCCCGCGCCCTTCGGCTTCGATGCAGCCCCTATGAGCAAAAAATGGCGCATCGCCGGCATCAATTTCGATCACTTCCACATGGGCGACCTGCTGCGCCAGACCTCCGACCATCCCAACGCGGAGATCGTGGGCATCTGCGATGAGCAGCCCGCGCGCCTCGTGGATGCAAAGCGCAACTTCAGCCTCTCCGACTCCCAGGTCTTCACCGACTACCGTGCCTGCATGGAGCAGACGAAGCCCGACATCGTCATTCTCTGTCCCGCCGCTTCGAATCACGGCGACTGGGTTTCCAAGATCGCCCCGTTTGGCACGCACATCATCATGGAGAAGCCCTTCGCCGGATCGCTGGCCGAGGCCGATGCCATGATCGCCGCCATGCAGCCGCACGGCAAGCTCCTCACCGTCAACTGGCCGCTCGTCTGGGATGCCGGCCAGCAGACCGCGCATCGGCTCATCCAGGAAGGCCTCATCGGCGAAGTCCGCGAATTCCACCACCACGGCGGCAATCGCGGCCCGCTCTACCACGGTGCCGACAAGATCGAAAAAGAACCCAGCGCCGCCGAAAAAGCCGCGAGCTGGTTTTACAGCAAGGCGCAGGGCGGGGGCTCCTTGCTCGACTACATGGGCTACGGCACCACCCTCGGCACCTGGCACCTCGGCGGCAAGGCCCCGCTGGAAGTCACCGGCGTCTGGGACCAGCCCGCCGGGCTCGAGGTGGACGAGCACGCCGTCGCCATCATCCGCTACAGCTTCGGCCTCAGCAAAAGCGAAACCCGCTGGGGCACCTTCACCGATCCCTGGACCCACCAGCCCCAGCCCAAGTGCGGCTTCGTCCTCAAAGGCACCGACGGCACGATCTCGTGCTACGACTACGAACCCACCGTCCGCGTCCAAACCCGCGCCCGCCCGGAAGGCTACGAGATCCCGGTCGATCCCGTCCTCGCCCCGAACCGCAATCCCGTCGAGCACGTCATCCACCACCTCGAAACCGGCGCACCCCTCATCGGCCCCCTCCGCCTGGACATCTCCCGCATCGGCCAGCAGATCGTCGATACCGCATTCCAGAGCGCCCAGGAGAAACGGACGCTGAAGCTGGTGGGGTAGGCACGTCCCGATAGCCGTTTGCCCAGCGCAGGCCCATTCAGAAGCCTCCAAACAACCCGGTTATTAACTGGTAATGGTTCAATTCGATTATGATAAATCAGAACTCACTCAGTCTGTTCCTCCCACTGCACATGCAGAATGTACAGAGAAAAACGGTCGGTTTCCCATTTACGAGCCTCGTATATCGAGCCGACCGATGTCCCCGTCTGCATTCTTTTTGCACGTTCAGTTATGGGAGGGTCTTGAGTTACAAGATCTAAGAACAGAACAGAAGGCCTGTCTTTTGTATTTACGCAACCGGTGGCAACAGGCTGGTTTTCCTGACCCAGAAGTTCCGCAGGGAACCAACTTGTACTCAGGTCTTCAAACGTTTTTGGATCGGATAGAAGCCGAATCAACTCTTCATCAGGATCTTCAGGGGCAGGGGTTTCCATCCCACACACTCAAAGATTCTGACGCTTCTGCCAGTACTTTCACGCCGTCTCCAGCATCGCAAACGCCTCTTCAAACTCTGCCGCTCTGATGCGTTCCTCCCGTGCCTGCATCACGTCCACAATCTCGCCAATCGTCCAGATATGGTCTGACACTCCAGCGGCCATTGCTGGTGTCTTTTTCAGCGTCATGTGTTTGCGGCAGTAGTTGTAGTGCATGAAGCCAAGAGCCAGCATGTAACGATGGTTGTCGAGAATCTTGCTGTGAGCGTTTGTCCTGCGAGCAAAGCGGCGGTTCTGCATGCGGAGAGTCAGGTTTGAGCGTTCCACGAATGACGTGCTAACCCTGCTCATGTCAGGTTCGCCAAACATCCGTTTTCTTGTGGCTCCTGTGAAGATTTCAAAGCCTTTGCCGATGCTCTTGTAATGCTTAACGACTTTGCCGTAATCCACGTCTTGCGAGCCAAAAGCAAAGCCGATGGCCAAGGCGTAGGAACTCAACCCGTCCGTACTGATTTGTGGAATATCTGTGAAGCGATGCGCGAAATTGCGGCAGAATGCATTCGCGTTGTCTGAGGTGCGACCTCCTACGTGATGGCTCACAATCAACTTTGTATCGGCACAGACACACTTCCACGTCCAAACGTCGCCGTCCTGCGGATCGTGCTGCAACTTGTCGCCGTTCGTGGTTCCTTTACCCTTGTGACCAACAAAGCTCCAGATTTCATCCAGTTCAATGTACTGGCATGGCAGGTTGACGTGATTCGCGTCCATGAACTCGGCACAAGCCACGCCAGCACGTTCTAGGAGGCTCAGAATGGTGTTTTTAGCGGTTCCTGTGATGCGTGTGGTGCTGGCAACGCTGTTTCCTTCACAGAGGCATTGGAGCACAAAGGAGTATTGCTGGCGGGTGAGAGCATTCATCTTGACTTAATGTAATACATAAAGTATCACTGTCAAACTATGAAGATGGGGAGACCAACAATTCAGCCAGACAAACGCAAGCAGGTGATTAGCACGCTCCGCACCAGCGGAGACGAACGCGAAACCATGGACAAAGCGGCAGCCTTGAAAGGCTCTAGCTTTTCTTCTTGGGCACGGGAGACGCTTTCTCAGGAGGCACAACGGATTCTGGATCAAGCTGCCCGATGATGTTGGCCAGCGTCTTCTGTGCTGATCGTACGCCCCGTTCAGCAGGGGAAAAGACTCCTTTGTGCTTGGGTTTATCTCTTTTCATGGCCGGAGAGGTAGCACAGAAGATTGAAACTGCTTGCAATTCCGATATGTTGGAACTTATTCCATCATGCAAGAGACAAAGATAGTTCTGCGCCGTGTCCAATCTTGGGACGTTGTGAGGTATCAGATGAAGAGGAATCTAGTGGATCTTCTCAACTTTGTTTTAGTTCTGATTTCGTTAGGACTATTACGCCGAGTGGTTCAATTCGTTCAACAACCAGCACAGGCAGATTTGGATCGTGCTGCAACTCGGTGTGGATCACCTCAGTAACTCTCCACCACGAAAGTCTGTCACCTCGGCAAAAAGTTTCTCCAATGTGAGGGAGCACGGCGAGTCCTTGTACACCTGAGTGTCTGTCGCCGTCCATCTCTACATAATTGATAATTACTTCCATCCTCCCACGCTAACGAGGGGAGAAAACGCACAAGTATAAATTTCCATAGCCAAACTGAACCTGCGCCTATTAACTACCAACAATCAATGTAATGTAAAGTATTGAGGTGTCGGGTCCGGTTCATTCTGGAAATTTAAAACCTCTTGCGGGAGTTCATTACTTTTGGTAATGATGTGGCATGGAAACTACTTTTGTGCTGCCAACGGCAATTCCCAGCGAAGTACGCAGTCTTTCGCGGGATGGAATCCGTCCACCTCCCACACTTCTTTATCCGACAATTTCAGCGTGGATGGGCCACTTGGAATCTGACTCAGACGAGCTACATCGTCAGGCCAAAACTCCGCGTGCTCTTGCCTCCTTGGAAACAATGCTTTCCCTGTGGCAATCAGGAGGCCGTCCTTATAAAGCTTGGCCCGCAGAAGATCGTCTCCCTCTTCACTGGCGTACGACTCCATCGCAGCGTCAAACGCTTCGGGGTCAATCTCAGAATCTCTTGTTGGTTCCATAAAATTATCAGAGCACAGTTAAAGTTCTACCTGCAACCCTTTAAAACGGGCAGAGCGTGTGATCCTCTTCCGGCTTTTCCTCCGGCACGTCATACTTGATTCCCGGCTTCTTGACGGCTGGATTCGGCCCTCCGCTCTCAGGGTCAAGGTACCAAGGTGTTAGCGGCACCTGTGGCTCATACGTCCGGTTGGTGCTTGGCTTGACCGCGAATGCGGCTTCAAACATGAGAGCTTCCTGTGTTTTCATGTACTCGGCGGTCATGGCCACGACATCTTCTAAAACCCAGCGTTTGCCCGCGACTCCCAGCCGAATTGCTGGCGTGGTTTTAAGCGTCTCATGCTTGCGGACGAAGTTGTACACGAAAATGTGAATAGATGCGCTCAGAGCGTGATTGCCCCAGCTTTTGGAGTATGCCAGCGTCTTGCGGACGCAGCGTTTGTTGCCCTGGCGCATCGTGAGAAAGAACCGCTCCATGTGGCAGACGGTGGAGGTTTTAAGGTCGGGAGCGCCAATGATGGCCTTGCGCTCCACCCCAACTAAAGGGTTCACGCGCATGGTCTGCCAGCGCGGCCC
>CAILZI010000234.1 GCA_903838675.1 uncultured Verrucomicrobiota bacterium | reverse complement strand
GGAGGATGCCCACCTGTGAGCGCCGAGGCCGACAAGCTCCGCAAAGAGATCACCGATGCCGACAAGAGCATCGCCAAACTCTATGAGCAGGCCAAGGATCTGGCACCGGCTCAGCGGCAGATGGTCGAGCATCAGATCAAACGTGTGGAAGGCACCGTGCGTGACATGCGCATCAAGCTGGCTGGCATGGATGACCGCAGCGACGTGCTCTGTCCGCACTGCAAAACGAAGATGCCACGCGGCTTCCAGTTCTGCCGCCCCTGCATCCCGGAGCTGCCATCAAAGCTCTACATCCGCCTCAAAAGCGCGGTCGGATTCCATCACCACAAACGGGTTTCCGATTCCTTCCTCAAAGACGCCATGGATGCAGCCCACGGCCATCTCAAACAACACAGCAGCGCAGTACTATGAACACCGAACTCATCACCGAACTCATCACCGAAGCGCCAGACGCAGAAGCACCCCAGCTCGCCATCGCCGTGCGCATCTTTGCCAATCGTCGCAGCCGGAAATCCAAGGGCGATGACGACCGCAGCAAGCAGCGCCTCAACTCCAAAGTCACGCACGTGAGCTTGACGCGCATGATCCAGAAGCGCGTGCGCCACAGCAAACCGCCCGAGTTCAAACTCGTGCGCATCGAACAGGAGGTGCTCGCTAAGTTCGAAGGCCCGACCGGCGAGGATGCCGCCCGCGAGTTCGTGAAGCTCTACCAGCGCGGATCCACACCCACCACAGGCGTGAAGTGCGTTGCTGATGGCCCCGTGCCGCCCCCCCCGGCCCTGGACGGATGGTACAGCCACCTTTCACCTCATTGCCTGAACTAGGACCCCACCCACCATGGACCGCGACGAATCATCACCCGCTCTCATCACCTCCGAGCACACCGGCTCGCTGTTCTCACTCCACGTCAAGTCACGCGACCTGCCGGAGTTCTTCCGCCTGCAGGAGCGCAACCAGGACCGCGTACGCTTGCTCCTGGGAGTGATGGACATGATCCGTCAGGCTCCCACCCTCGGCGAGGGCTACCAGCGCGGCAGCGCGGCCTGTGGCACCCTGCGCGGCACCTCGCCCGACCGCCTGCGCGGTCTCTATGCCGCCTGGCGCGACTCCAAGCATGACTGGCGCGTCCTCATCGACCAGGCGCTTGAGATCAAGCCCAATGCTGCCATGCCTCAGGAGTTCCTGGATGAGCTGCAGCTCCGTGTCGATGCCAACCAGCGCAGCATTGCGGCCGCACTCAAGCAGCTGCGCGCCGAATGGATCAAGGGCAAGGAGATCCCCGGCTATGGCAACTGGCGCACCTGGTGGGCGCGCACCAAGCCTGGCCGCCCGTTCCCCAAGCACTGCAACACCTACCCGGACGGCTGGAGCAGCCGCAATCTCCGCCGCAAGCTGGACGCCAGCAAAGCGCGACGCGTGGCACACACGCAAGGCCTCACCGCTGCCAAGAAACTCATGCCCGGCATGAAGCTCTCCCGCGTCGGCTCTGCACCCGGGCGCGAGCTGATGTGGGACGACAAGGAGCATGACTACTTCGTCAACAGCTTCGAGCACAAGCAGGCCGCCCGCCCCATCGAACTTTACTGCCACGACTACGCCTCCGCTTACAAGACCTTCTTTGGCATGAAGCCCAAGTACAAAGATGACGAAGGCTTCCTGAAGAAGCTCACCGGCGACATGATGCGCCTGGTCATCGTCGGTCACTACTGGAATCACGGCTATCATCCCCAGGGCACCGTGAACTATGCCGAGCACGGCACCGCCAACTTTGCCGACGATGTGTGCAAGGCGCTCTATGACGACACCGAGGGATTGATCACCGTGAGCGAGTCCGGCTTTGATGGACGCGCAGCGCATGCCGGTCTCTACCATGGCCGCTGGCGCGGACAGCCCGGCTGGAAGGCCTCCCTCGAAAGCGGCAACAACAACGATCACAACTGGCTCGGCGCTGTAGCCGGTCAAACAGGCCGCAACGTCGAGACCAGACCGGAGCATCTGCACGGCCTGCTCACCGACAACGCCCAGCTCCTGGAGGCATGGGCCTGGCTCCCCGTCGAGTTCCGCGAGATGCTGGAGTTCCCCCTCGCAGACATGCACTCCTTCCGCCTCAAGCTGGAGCAGGTGTACCATTACATCTCCTGCGAGCGTGATCACGATCTCGAAGGCTGGCTGGAGTGCGGCAACATCATGCAGATGCTCGACATCGGCGGGCACCTCATCAGCCTGGATGAGATCAAGTCCAAACCCAAGGACGTGCAGCAAAAGGCCCTGGTCGCCATGCAGTGCGGCCTGTTGATTCCACAGCCGGTCAAGATGAACCGCTATGAAGTCTGGCAGCGCGGACGTGCCGCTTTGATCCCCATCCACGGTGGCACCGTCTGCCGCATCCTCGGCCCTGGCTTCGCCAAAGAGGTCAAGGTGCAGTCAGGCGAGATCGCCTTCAACGACGACACCGTCAGCACTGAAACGCTGTACTACTTCGCCAGCGTGCAGACACCCGATGGCGTGCGCGATGAGCTGCCAGACGGTCAGAAGTTCGAGGTCTATGTGAATCCCTTCGATCCTGCCAGCCTCTTTGTGCGCAATGCGAAAGGCCGCTTCCTCGGCACCGCCAGACAGCAGCCACGCGCCCAGCGTCTCAATGCCGACCAGGTGACCGCCGCCGTCAAGGAATACGCGACCGAACAAAACCGCGTCCTCAGCAAGCTGGTCAAGCGCCAGCTCCCCAACATCGCCACCCGTCGCGACCGCCACAAGCACAACGCCTCGGTGATCAAGAAGGCCACCCAGAGCATTGAGACCGCCCGCAATGAGTTCACCCGCAAAGGCACCGCCGCGCTCGACGCCTCGCTTGCCGATGCCGCAACACCAACCCCACCGCGCCCCATCAAGGCCAAAGACCTTTTCTAATTCCACCCAGCCCATCCCATGAAAACAGAACACGGCAAATCAGCAGCAGCACACGACGCCCCGCAGGCCGCGCTTGACGCGCAGCATGACAAGCGCAACCCCGACCTCGTCTCACGGCTCCAATCCCACTTCCAGTCACGCGGCCTGGATGAATCCACCATCAAGCACCGCACCATCATCGCCGGTGATCTCGGCTACGGCGACCAGACCGCCGTTTACCGCTACCTCTTCAACAAGTGGACCATCGGCGACCTGGAGAAGTTCGAGACGCGCCTCATCGCCTTCCTCGAAAACGAAATGCGCATCGAAGGCGGTGCCGAGCTGATCAACGATCCTGCATCCTTCGTGCTGCCCTCCATGTTCGCCTTCCTCAACCAGGTGCGCGCCTGCGGCAACATCGGCGTGGCCCACGGCCCCGCAGGCGTCGGCAAGACCTGCGCCGGCCGCCTCTACGCCGCGCAAAACAAGAGCAACACGCTCTATCTCCACCTGGTCACCTGGAAGCGCCGCCAGAGCATCATCGTGCAAAGCCTGCTCAAGGCCGCTGGCATCAAGCCCGAGCGCGGTGCCTGCAAAGAAGAGCTGCTTGCACGCTACCTGCAGGAGAAGGGCATCATGCTCGTGCTCGACAACGCCCAGCGCCTCACCCGTCATTCCCGCGACTGGCTGCGCGACCTGCTCGACAGCACCGGCATTCCCATCGCCCTCATCGGCAACCCCGAGATCATCAATCAGTGGGCCGCGTGCGACCAGCACAAGCGCGTCGTTGGTCTCAAGCGCGATGTCAGCGTCGATCTCTTCGAGAGCGACGGTGAAAAACTCGTCCCTGGCGAAACCAGCAACGCCACCATTGACCACCTCCTCAAGCGCCATTTCCCCAAGGCCAACGCCGCCGTGAAGCGCGAGGCCCTCAGCCTCCTCACCCGTCCCGACAGCGGCGCAGCCGGTGCCGTCGTCATGCACGCCAAGCTCGCCGATCTCATGCTCAAAGGCGGCAAAATCACCGACCCCGCCGAAGCCTTCAAACTCGCTTCCACCCAACTCATCCAACAGGAGGCCGCGTGATATGAATACCCTTGCCCTTGCCTCCTGTGGAGATCCTATCGTCGATGCTGTGCGTCACAAGTTGCGTGCCCCTGCTGAGGATGATCCGATCTGCGCCTCCGTGGCACACAAGCTCGCTGAACGCTCCAAAGCCGGACAGCTCAAATATGGCACCAAACTGACCCGCGATGATCTGTCCCAGCGCGACTGGCTCATTCATGCGCAAGAGGAAGCTCTGGATCTGGCCAATTACCTGGAGGTGCTGATTCAACGCGCCAACCCTTGGAGCACCCGCTTCGATGAAATGCAAGAGCTGGCGCTGACTATGGCCTGTGAGCTGCAAGTGTTCATCGAACTCAACGCTCAACACATCCCATCGGAGGAGCCTAAGCCATGAAACCTTGCCCTCATTGCGGTGACTCCAGCCAGATGCCTTTCTGTGACTGTCCAATGTCTCAAGAGAGATCCCAGCCCGTCCTGGCCCTGCCAGCCCCGAGCAAAACCATCAAGGTGAAGCGGAATAAACGCCAGCGCACCAAATGCCACCTCAACACCCATGAGTGCAGCATTTGCCAAATTCTCAAACCTCGCAGCCTCTTCACCATTCAAGCGGCTGAAGATGACGGCGTCGATGCCTATCAAAAGCCCATGCTCGACGTGGAGATTGCCCACGTTGAATCCTCGAAATTTGACGGCTACACCTACCCTTCACAGAACCTCTACATGGTGAAAACCGACCGCTGGTGCACGCATCAGGAGCTGGTTGAACTGGCCGCAGCGCTCGTGAAGGCGATGCCTTATTTACCGGAGGACGGCACACCCGCATAACCATGGGCACCCACTTCCGCACCGTCCCTCGCATGACGGCCTTTGACAAGATCAGCCACACCATCCTGGGCTGCCTAAACAGTTCCTTGGAAGGCAATGGCAGCATCACCATCACGGCATCCAAGCGAGGAATCTCCATCTCTTTCCGTGGCCAGCCTCTGGCCAAAGGCAAAACACCCCAGGAGCTGCAAGCCAACTTTGAAGCCGCTCTGTTGAAGGTCAAACCAGCTCAACCCTCTAAGCCATGAACATCGTCGAAGCGATCCTTGACCGTCTGTTGCCCAAGAAGGTCATCGTTAATTGTGAAAAACAGCCGTACCTTCACCGATGGTACGTGGTGCGCACAGAACGTGTCTCGTTGTTCGTGCATAAGTTCGTTCGCAGTGATGAAGACAGAGCGCTGCATGATCACCCGTGGAGCTTCATTGTGCTGCCAATCTGGCGCGGCTATATTGAACACAACGAGCGGCTGCCCAATATTCCTTTCGATTCAGAGCATATTAAGGAGCTGGCCGATTACGTTGAGAATGGCCCTGATTTCGTCCCACACCAAAGCCGCGTTTGGCCGATTCTTGGCACCCGCTTTCGCTCCTCTCTTTACAGGCATCGCGTGGAGTTGATCGACGGTAAACCATCATGGTCTCTGTTCATCCGTTTTAAAAAGGTGCGTGAGTGGGGCTTTTGGCTTCCTCAGGGGTTCATGCTCTGGAACAAATTTTGGCAGGACAAATGCGAATAGCTATGAACCAGCCAAACTCATCCCACTTCCACAACGGCAAAGCCGCCCGCAAAGCTGGCAAGCCCTGCACGATCACCGATGGCCGCATGCTCCCTCAATCGCGTGAAGAATGGTACAAAGGCTGGAATCTGCAGGACGCCCTGATGCGCCCACCTCCAACCGCCGAAGTCGTGGCCCAAAACGACACCTTCTTCACCGATCTGCGCGCCGAATTGAGAAGGGGAACGGCATGAACCAGACCGAGGCATGGGAGGAAGTCATCAAGGCCGCTGAAGCACGGCTCTCCATCTCTGAGGACGAAGCCTTGCGCCATGGCAAGTCCCATGCCCTCCCAAAACTTGCCCAGGCGCTGCGCAAAGTGCGCCCCCGCGTGCAGCGCATGCGCGAGCGTCTCGATTTTAGCCGCGCCAGGAAGGCCGGTAAGCTGAACCGGCCCTCATGGGCGACTCCATGACTTCACGCTGCCAAAGGCAGCGCAGAAGCCCTTGGCGAGCGCTTCACGCGCCGCCGAATGATCAGCTCGGCAAAGGTGGCATCGGGCGGCCTGCTGCAGCCCCGTGAGGCCCGGCTGCTCAATCAGCGCCTCCAGATCCGCCCGGGCGTTGAGCGTGAACTCCACCTCGGCCACCAGGGCGTCGATATGGAACTGCGCGTACCGGTACAGGTTCACCAGCTCACGGTTGATGTCGTTGATCACCTCGACCTTGGACGGCTCCTTGGCGAGCGTCAGGGCTGCACCCCCAGCGAAAGCCTCCACGAAGATCGTATGAGGTCGGATCAGGGGCAGCAGCAGTTTCAGGAGCCTGGTTTTGCCGCCAGGCCAGCGGAGGAAGGGGTTGGTAGTCATCACCCCTCCACCGACACGCCAAACTTGCCCCCGTTCAAAGCCCGTGCACACTCCCTGCAGCCCGTCTGCATGGGTCTTCAGAAAGCCCAGGTCGTTGCGCAAACCTTTGTCACAACGCCTGCTTCTGGCCCATATCTGCGCAAACCCCGTCAAAGCCGCCCGTTCCGCTCAAACCCTTGATTTTCCGGCCTCTCCCGGCTTTTTCCGCCCTTTTCCGGCTGCGCAGACCTGATGTCCTTCTTCTCAAAGCAGCAGTCAGCAAGACTGCGGGCAGAGAGATAGAGAGGAATCGTTTCATAGGATTGAGCGGCTTTGAACGCCGTCCGCGGTCAGTTTCCATCGCAAACCGCCAGATGTTTAATGAACCTTAAGTAAATTCGGGGTTTTTATGGGGTTAAAACCCCAAATAAATCGAAACCAACCTTGACCATCGGGTCAGGTTGGAATTAAAATGGGGTTATTACCCGGTTATTATTGGATGGCCCGCCCCTCAAACACCTTCGATTCACTTTCACTGACGATTGCGATCACACCGCAGATCAAGCAGTACCTCGAAGACATGACCTTGAAGGGCACGTTTGGCAGCAGCCCCGCCGAGGCGGCGAGGATGCTGTTGAGCAATGGGATTGATGCCATGTTGAACACGGGGGCTTTGGACAGACGCAAATGGACTCTCAAGGACGGACAACTCGTTCTTCTGACGCCGGATCAACCTTCACTATCATCATGACACTGCAACACGATCCTCAGGCTGACTCCACCGTCTTCTCCACCCTCGTAGAAGTCGAAATGACTGACATGGACCGCAGCAAGAAAGGAAGCTGGAAATCCGAAACCCGGCTCTCGATGCTCTCGCACGAGATCACCCGCTATATGCCGGAACTTGCCGCCCTGCTGGCCGAAGGCGGAAAGCAAAAACTGCTCGCCGCAGCCTGAGGTTTTTACCGCCGGCGGTTGACTCTCAGCCGCGCGTGCATGACCAGAAAAGATGCAGATCATCTCTGGAACCGCCGTCGCCGAAAAAGTCATCGAAGAATGCCGTCGTGAAATTGCGGAACTGACCGCGCAAGGGCGCAAACCGGGCCTAGCAGTCGTCCTCGTCGGTGATGATCCAGCGTCTCGGGCCTACGTGCGTTCCAAAGATAAGAAGTGCCGTGATTTGGGGCTGCACTCCGTCAAACTCGAACTCCCCGCCACGACGACACAGGAAGAGTTGCTGGCCCATGTGCGCGTCTTGAACAACGATCCGGAGATACACGGCATCCTAGTGCAAAGTCCACCGCCCAAGCACATCGACGAGGCCGCCATCGTGCGGGCCATTGATCCGGCGAAGGATGTGGATGGTTTTCATCCGGTCAACGTCGCGAAGCTCGCGCTGGAAGATCCCACCGGATTTGTCCCCTGCACCCCGCTGGGCTGTCAGCGGCTGCTGATCGACGCTGGCATTGAAACGAGCGGCGCGCATGCCGTCGTTGTCGGGCGCAGCATGATCGTGGGCAAACCCATGGCCCTGCTGCTCATGGCGAAGGGCAAAGGCGGCGACGCCACCGTGACCGTCACCCATTCCCGCACGCGTGATCTCGCCGCGATCACCCGCACGGCGGACATCATCATCGCCGCGATTGGACGCCCGCATTTCATCAAGGCCGAACACGTCAAAGAAGGTGCCGTCGTGATCGATGTGGGCATCAATCGAGTGGACGATCCAACAAGCGAAAAAGGCTACAAGCTCGTCGGCGACGTCGCCTATGATGAAGTCGCGCCGAAATGCCGTGCGATCACCCCCGTCCCCGGCGGTGTCGGCCCGATGACCATCGCCATGCTGATGGCGAACACCATCAAGGCTTGCAAGCAGTCTGAACAGAGATAGCTCGAAAGATCAGACTGGACACTTGTGACGGTTCCTGCTGTCATTTTTGGCCATGAATACGCTCCTTCGGCTCGTGCCATGCCTGCTTACGCTGGCACCACTCATGGCTGCAGCCGAAGACGACTGGCGCAAGTCGGCGCGGGAGTTTCTGGCGGAGCATGACTTTGCGCCCATTGAAATCAAACCGGGCACACGTTTCCAGTCCGACCTCAGCCGCGAGCGCTGGCAGTGGCAGCAGCGTGTGCTGCTGCCGACTCTGGAAAAGCATCTGGAAAAATGGCCCTCACAGGCAGAGCGTGCACGCACCTTCGTGAAGCAGGTGCTGCAGGCAAAGATCAAGCATCCCGACGTGGACCGTTCCCGTACACCAGAGAAACTGGAGCAGGAAGGCTGCGAACTTGCCAAAGCCGGCGTGGATGAGCCGCTGGTCCTCTGGGCCACCGCCTGGGCCGCATGGGAGTGGCGTGAGGGTTACACCGATGCCATCTCAAAGCTGCAGAATGCAGCGCAGCACAAGCTGCTGAAGGACTACCCTGCTGCAATGCTGCTGCTGACTCGCACGCTCATTCGCGAAATCGAAAACGACCGTAACGAAGAAGAACCAACTCACGAAGAGGAGTATTACAAGGCTGCCATGCTGGCGGCGAATGACCAGTCCAGCTACGGCAGCCAGGATGACGAAGTCCTCTGGCACGACGTGAACCGCATGTTTTACCGTCTTTATCTGGCAACGCACCTCAAAGAAACGGAGGAACTCGCGCACAACGGGCGCTTCACCCCATGGCTGCAGGAGATGATGCAGGGACAGTTGCACAACTCACTGGGCGTGGAAAGCCGTGGGGGTGGTCATGCCAGCACGGTGACTTCCGATGGCTGGAAAGGTTTCGAGCAACACATGCCGGTCGCCGCGGCGCATTTTCGGAAGGCGTGGGATCTGCACCCTGACCGCGCAGACTCGGCCGAGCAAATGATCGAAATTCTCAAATCCGGTTTCGGTATGCAGGGGGAAACTACCCGTTTGTGGTTTGACCGTGCTGTGGCCGCGCAGTTTGATGCCACCGGTGCCTACTATGGCTATGTGTGGGCCTTGCGACCACGCTGGGGTGGCAGCGTGAATGCCATCCGCAGCCTGTTGCTGGCCTGCGCACTGACCGACCGGCCTGACACCGATGTGGCGGAGGTCGCCCTGAAACTGGTGGACTTCGTCAGAAGCGACAGCGGCGCGAAAGTTGAACGTGCAGTGCTGCAAACCCCCGCCCTGAAGCAAGCCCTGCTGCACACCGCACGACGGATGGCGGAGGAGCCTTCCCGCATCTGGGAACGCCCATGGCGGATTGCAGACCTGGGTGTGTATGCCTGGAAGGCGGCGGAGTATCCGCTGGCGGATGACATTCTGCAGCAGGTGCCGGTGCCGTTTCCGCGCCAGACGCGTCGGAAACTGAATCTTGCAGCCAACGAAGTGGAAGTACGCGGTCAGTCGGCCATCTTTGCCATCGGCATGCAGCAGGAGTGGGAGGAGGCTGAAACAGCCTACTCGGATCAACAGATCTCGCAGGCGTTGCAAATTTGCCAGGACATCGCCTCACGGTTCCAAAACGAGCCTCCCGGCATGCTGCTGGAGCGCATGGCCGCCTGCAAATTTGAGACGGCCTTTGCCACCGGCCATTGGACTAAAATGGCGGTTTCCCCTGACATGGCCGAGTGGCATCACCTCAGTGGGCCGTGGGCTGGCCAGAGGAACGGCACACTGCAGATCGCCGGTCAGGACGCACAAGCCTACCTGCTTCACAATGGCCGTGTCGGCCGCGACTTTGAGCTGCGTGGCACTTACACCGTTGAAGGCCCGGATCCCTTTCAAGGTCTGAGCATCATGCTGGGCTACCAGCGTAAGAAGACAGAAAGCTTCATTGCCTGCTCTCAATGGAACAACGACAACGATGGCAGCATCGTCACGCTGCTGCGTGATTTCGCCCAGACCAGCGCCCCCAGCATCATCATGCGCGGCGATGATCGCACGTGGCGTTTCCATATATTTTCCAAAGACGGCCGTGTCACCTTTCGGCTCAATCATCACGATGTGCTGATTGATTATCTGGATAAGAACAAAAAGGGAGAAGCCTTTGAAATGCCAGAAACCAGCCTCATGGGGTTCTGCTCACATTTCTTCGGCATCGGGACGACCACGAGCATTCGAAACGTGGAGATCCGGCGGCTGCCACCGGAGGAAACAGCACCGACCTCCGATCTCGTCGGTCTTCACCGCCTGATGCAGTGGGAAATTGCGGAGCGGTCGGTGGAAGCCAGGCGCGAGAAAAAAACGGCCGAGGCCGAAAAGATTGAAGCCTTTGGCAAAGCCGTGCAGGCCGCAGGGGCAGCACCCGTGCCACTGCGGGCCGTCGGCCTCGACGAGCGCATTCTTCTCAGCCTCCTGCGGGGCTATCGCCAAAGTATGGAAACGCGGCTCACCTTGGTGGGCCAGCCCGGACATCCCGTCCTCGATGAAGAGCCGCTGTCCGAATCCAACACGGTGAAATGGGAACCGACGACGGGAGATTGGAAGCTGCAGGCTGGCGTTCTCACTGGCAGCGGTGACAGCAAGATGAACTATGACCTGAACCGCGCACCGCCCTTTCAGGTCGATTTTGAAATCAACGTGCTCGATGGCATGCGCCCGCGTCTCGTGTTGGGCAAAGTTAAATTCGCCAACGAAGGTTTCAAAACCACCTTTGGCCTTTACCCGCGCCCCAAAAATGCGGCGCTGTTCAACTACGAACGCAACAAAACTTACCAGATCACCCTCAGGGCTCTTGCGGACAAAACCGAGATGCTCGTCGATGGCATCAAGATCTGTGACGGCCCGAAAATCGAAGGCCCGGTCGAAGTGCTGCAGTTTCGCGGCGGTGACGACTATTCCAAAGGCAAAACCGAGTTTCGGAAGATTCGCATCAAGCAACTGCCTTGATCCTTGCAATGATTGCCGCCCCAACCAACCTCACCCGCCATGCGCAGCCAATCCATCCGCCCCACCCTCCTGCTCGCTCTTGCGATGCCCCTTTGTCTCGCCGCAGAAGAAGCCAAGCCAGCCAAACCTGAAGCACCGCCTGCGGAGAAAAAAGAAAGCAAGCCCGACGAAAAGAAGGACGCCAAAAAGCCTGATGCAGACAAGCCGGTGGTGACGGCAGGCAAGGTGACCATAGGTGGCAAAGAAATCTCGTATGAAGCTAAGGCAGGCACGCTGCCCATTTTGAAGTCCGATGGGAAGCCTTCGGCGCAGGTGTTCTACACGGCCTACACCATGAAGGATGTGAAAGACGTGGCCACGCGGCCCGTGACGTTCTGCTTCAATGGCGGACCGGGCAGCAGCTCGGTGTGGCTGCATCTGGGTGCCTTCGGACCCAAGCGGGTGGATTTGCCAGCAGATGGTCTTGCGCCACCGCTGCCGCCAGGCGGGTTGGTGAACAATGAATTTTCACTGCTGGACGTGACGGACCTGGTATTCATCGATCCGGTGAGCACCGGCTTCAGCCGCGCGGAAGACCCCAAAACTGTGGGGGAATTTCTCGGCGTGCAGGAGGACATCGCCTGCGTAGGCGAGTTCATGCGCCTGTGGGTGACACGCGAGCAGCGCTGGCGCTCGCCAAAGTTCATTGCAGGAGAAAGCTACGGCGGCATTCGCGGCGGCGGACTGGCGGAGCATTTGCAGCAGCGGCACCGCATGTATTTGAATGGCATCGTGATCGTGTCCGGCCTGCTCGATTATGCGACACTGATCGCCGGACCACTGAATGAAACACCTTATCTGGTGGGCCTGCCGGCAATGACAGCGACGGCACACTACCACAAAAAGCTGCCTGCAGATTTGCAGGCGGATTTCAAGAATGCGGTGGCGGAGTCACGGGCGTTTGCGTTCGGCGAGTATGCAGCGGCCCTGCTCAAAGGGAGCGATTTGACGCAGGCCGAACGTGACGTGGTGGTCAAGAAGCTGGCCCGGTTGACCGGCTTGGAGCCAAAACTGATTGAGGAGCATGAGTTGCGAATCGACAGCGGGCTGTTTCGGGAAATGCTGCTACGCAAAGAAAAGCTGGTGTTGGGTGCCTACGATGCCCGGGTGACCGGAAGGGATGGTGACGAGTCGGAAAATCATCCTCAGATCGAGCCATTCATGCGCGTGGTGGGCAGCATCGCAGCGGCTTCGATGAACGCCTACCTGCGCGAGGAACTGCATTATGAAAAAGACCTGCCCTATGAGGTTCTGGCACCACTCCCGAACTGGAACCACGGCAAAGGCAACAGCTACACGAGCGTGAGCGGCCAGCTCTCGGAGGCAATCAAGCAAAACCCCCATCTCAAAGTGCTGGCGCTGCTGGGCTGGCGAGATCTGGTGACACCGCCTGACAACATGCGACTCAGCGTGCGCCAAATGCACCTGCCTGACGAGCTGCGCGGGAACATCGAATTCGCCGAATATGAGTCCGGCCACATGATGTACACCAACCGCCCGGACATGGAGAAAATGCACGCAGACATCGCGGCGTTCATCGCCAAGGCGCTGAAGTAATCCTGCGGCATGAAAACGGCGGTTTTTCTGAGTCTGGCTGTCTCCGTGGCATTTGCTGCGGACAAACCGAATGTGGTGCTGCTGTATGCGGATGACCTCGGTTATGGCGATGTGTCCTGCTACGGCTCGACGACGATTGCGACGCCGCATATCGACAAGCTGGCGGCCGAGGGGTTGCGCTTCACAGATGGCCATTGTGCGGCGGCGACTTGCACCCCTTCACGATTCGCGATGTTGACGGGCGAGTATGCCTTCCGTCAGAAGGGCACGGGTATTTTGCCGGGCGACGCCAAAATGATCATTCCTCCAGACCGGACGACTCTAGCATCTGTTTTTAAAGGAGCAGGCTACCAAACAGGAGTGGTCGGAAAATGGCACCTGGGACTTGGCGACGGTGATTTGGACTGGAACAGGGCGATCCAACCGGGACCGCTGGAGATCGGCTTCGATCACTGTTTCATCATGGCTGCCACGGGTGACCGGGTGCCGTGTGTGTTTGTAGAAAATCACCAAGTCGCGAGGCTTGACCCGGCAGACCCGATCCAGGTGAGCTACAAGCAGCCCTTCCCCGGTGAACCAACGGGCAAGGCCACCCCCGAACTGCTCAAGATGCACCCCAGCCATGGGCACGACATGGCCCTGATCAATGGCATCAGCCGCATAGGTTATATGAGGGGTGGAAAAGCGGCCATTTGGAAGGATGAGGAGATGGCAGACACTTTTACGGATCAGGCGGTAAAGTTCATTGAGGCCAGCAAGAGCGGTCCCTTTTTTCTGTATTTTGCAGCACATGATCCGCATGTGCCGCGCGTCCCCCATGCGCGTTTTGTCGGCAAAAGTGGCATGGGACCACGTGGAGATGCCATTTTGCAGTTCGACGACTGCGTGGGAACGATCCTAGCGGCACTCGACCGGCTCGGACTGAAAGAAAGCACCTTGGTCCTGCTCAGCAGCGACAACGGCCCGGTGGTGGATGATGGATATCAGGACGAGGCTGTCCAAAAGCTTGGCGATCACAAGCCCGCCGGTCCCCTTCGGGGTGGAAAGTACAGTGCGTTCGAGGGTGGGACACGGGTGCCGTTCATCGTACGCTGGCCCGCCAAGGTTAAGCCAGGGGTGAGTTCTGCCTTGGTCTGCCAGGTCGATTTCCCCGCCAGTTTCGCCGCTTTGACCGGCCTGCCTGCTCCAGCCACCGCTGTGGACAGCCATAATATCCTGCCCGCGATTCTTGGAGCTGACGCAACCGGTCGGACGGAACTGGTTGAGCAGGGTGGCCCAATCAGTCTGCGGGAAGGGAACTGGAAATTCATCCCTTCCAGCCCTGGATCTGCAAGAAACAAAGAAACCAATAGCGAAACCGGAAATGCCCCAGGCCCCCAGCTCTATGACCTGTCAAGAGACCTCGGAGAGCAGCAAAATCTTGCCAAAACTCAGCCAGATCAGGCCAACCGCATGGCTGCCGCGCTGGAAAAGGCCCGTCTGGGAGGGGGTAAATAGGCCATTTCCTCCGTCCACACTTGCTGAAACTGCAAAAAAACGGCTAATTAACCTAATTGGAGCCTCCTTTGGCACGTTTGAGCTATCGGAATTCCTTTCCCTTCATTCCACACCACCATGAAACAAACCACGAAACTGCTCAGCAGCTTGCTTGTTTCCGCACTTGTTGCGTCTTCCGCCTTTGCGGAAATTCGCACTTGGACGGACACTTCGGGCCGCCAAGTCACCGCCTCATTCATCGGACTCGATGGTGAGGACATCATCCTGAAAACCGCAGATGGCGCCACTCACAAGTTCGCACTGACCAGATTGTCTCCGGAAGATCAGGCGCTGGCAAAAAGCATGAAGCCCTCCGAAGAGCCGGTGATGCTGGCAAACGCAACGGTCGCCCAAGCCTCAGCCGCAGTTGACCGCCTTGTGGCCAATGGTTTGGTCCGTGCCAATCCTGCACGCCTCAAGATGAATCCCCCAAAGGCGCCCATCAAAAGCTTCAACCCGATGGCCAATGACGAGCAGTTCGTACGCCGCGTCTACCTCGACATCGTGGGGCGCATTCCGAATTACTCGGAAACCATGCAGTTCGTTCAGGACACCAATCCTAACAAGCGTGCCAAACTGATCGACATGCTGCTCGACAGCCCCGGCTACAACAGCAACACGTACAACTACTTCGCGGAAATGCTGCGTGTGAAAGACCGCCTTGAGCAGGACAATCTGCGTGGCGTTCCCTACATCAACTGGATGCAGCACCAGATCGAGAAAAATGTGACCTGGGACAAGATGGTGTTCGAGATGCTGACCGCCAAAGGCAAGATGTGGCAGGATGGTGCTGCAGGCTATCTGCTCCGTGACGCCGGCATGCCGCTGGACAACCTGGCCAACACGCTCGCAGTGTTCCTGGGTACCGACGTGGCCTGCGCCCAGTGCCACGACCACCCGTTCTCCGACTGGACTCAGCATCAGTTCTATG
Organism: uncultured Verrucomicrobiota bacterium; assembly: GCA_903838675.1. GTDB lineage: Bacteria > Verrucomicrobiota > Verrucomicrobiia > Verrucomicrobiales > Verrucomicrobiaceae > Prosthecobacter. The sequence goes on along the minus strand of CAILZI010000234.1, from coordinate 48,999 downwards.
AGATGGCATCCTTCTTCGGTGCCACGACAACCCGAATGACTGCAGCGGCAAACCGCAAAAAAGGCAAGGATTCTTCCGGCATGATGGCGATGAACGCCATGCAGGACCTGATGCCCAAAATTGAGGAAATTGTGACCAAGAGCGGCGGGGACATCAAGCGCCTGCGCAATGGGATCCGTAACTACATGGGCGCTAATAATGCCATTGTGGGCGATATGGACACCAACAGCATGAAGCTGCCGCATGACTACAAGTACCCTGATGCCAAGCCCAATGATCCGGTGGAACCCCAGTTCATCACTTGGAGCAAGAACGACAAGAATCTTCCCGCCTACAAGCAGAAGATGAAGTCTGCTGAAGAACTCCGTCCAGCATTTGCCAAATGGGTCACCGATCCTACCAACCCACGCTTTGCCATGGCTATCGCCAATCGCATGTGGAAGCGCGCCTTCGGCCAGGGCATCTCTGAGCCAGTGACCAACATTGATGATCCAAAGCAGTCCGTGAATCCTGAACTGCTCATCCACCTGGCCCAGGAAATGGTCCGCGTGAAGTTCGACATCAAGGCGTTCATGCGCATCATCTACAACACCCGTGCTTATCAATCAGAAGCCACCTCGGAAAAGATCGCCATGGGAGAACCCTACTACTTCCAGGGGCCGCTGCTGCGCCGCATGAGCGCCGAACAGGCCTGGGATTCCTACATGACCCTGGTGCTCGGTGACCCCGACAAGTATGCCAAGCCGCTGGAAGATCTCTACAGCCGCTCCATTGACCTGGACCTGAGCAATCCCAAACTTGATGCACAGACCGTGCTGGTGAAGTATGACGCTTTCCGCAAAATGGCCGAAAAAGAACGCGCACTCATGGGTGGCGGTCTGGCTGAAGCCGGTGGCGATGACATGATGATGGACAGCGGCAAGGCTAAAGGCAAGGGCAAGGCAGAGGCCAAGCCTGCTGGAGACATGATGGAGAACGCTTCTCTGACTTACAACGGCATGGTTCTCCGCCGCGCCGCCACCTTGGAGCAGCCAGCACCCAACGGCCACTTCCTGATCGATTTTGGCCAGTCCCCACGCGCCTTGATTGACGGCAGTGTCAAGACCGGCTCGGTTCCTCAGGTGCTGATGATGATGAACGGCAAGGCGCAGCAGATGCTCACCAGCCCGGATTCGCTGATCTTCCGCACGATGGAAAAAGTGAAGTCTCCGCCAGAAAAGGTTGAGGCGCTCTTTGTCTCCGTCCTCAACCGTCGACCAACCCTTGCAGAAAAAGACATTGCCAAGCGTGCTCTCTCCGGTGGCGATGACGGCTATGCCAACATGATCTGGGCTCTCATCAACACACGTGAGTTCATCTTCGTCCAATAATTTACCCACCGTAATCCACCCAAAACGTAACGCGCTACTACATCACTTATGAAATCAGCATTCAACAAACTCAACCCTATCGCTCGTCGTGACTTCATGATGCGCACGGCTCAGGCCGCTCTCGGCGTGACCGTCATGCCATCCCTGAATCTGGCTGCTGCCGGCACCACAGGTGCAGGCACCCCCGGCTTCGGCAAGGCCAAAAACGTCATCTTCCTCTGGATGGGTGGCGGTATGACCCACATCGACACCTGGGATCCCAAGGACGGCCCTACCAAGGGCCCGACTGATCCGATCAAAGTCAATGCGGGTTCCGGCAATATGGACCGCCTCGGCGGCACCATGGAGAAGATGGCCAAGGTGGCCAACAAGTTCTCTATCATCCGTTCCATGAGCTCCAAGACCGGTGTGCATGATCAGGGCACTTACGTCATGAAAACCGGCTATGAGCCGCGTGGAACGATCGTCCATCCTTGCATCGGTGCTTGGGCTTCCCATTTCCTGGGCCGTATCAAGGGACCAACACTGCCTGACAGCGTTGTCGTCAACAGTGGCAATGCATTCCCTGGCGCTGGCTTCTTCCCAACTACGATGAGCCCCATCCCGATCTCTAACCCTGAGTCCGGGCTGCAGAACATCAAGCCAACCACTTCGGATGAGCAGTTCAAGAAGCGTCTGTCACTCACCGACGAATTCGACACCTCCTTCCGCAAGAAGTTTCAGTCGGACGATGTGAAGTCCTATTCGGAGTTCTATGACGAAACCGTCAAGCTCATGAAGAGCGAAGACCTTAAGGCCTTCGACCTCAGCAAGGAACCGGAAGCCTTGCGTGCAAAATATGGCAGAAACAACTTCGGTCAGGGAGCCCTCCTTGCCCGTCGCCTGGTGCAGGCCGGGGTGCGTTTTGTCGAAGTTCAGTCGGGTGGCTGGGACATGCACAACACCATTGAAACGGCACTCGGCACAACCGCAGCTACCATGGACAATGTCTTTGCCACTTTGATCGAAGACCTGATCTCCAACGGCTTGTTTGAATCCACGATGATCGTCATGGGCTCCGAGTTCGGACGCACACCGGACATCAACGAGAACGATGGGCGCGACCATTACCCGCTCGCTTACTCCACGGTCTTCGCAGGCGGCGGCGTCAAAGGCGGCTTCGTCTATGGTTCCACCGACAAGGAAGGCCGCCGCGTTGCCGACAAGCAGTGCACACCGCAGGACTTCCAGGCCACCATCGGTCACGCCATGGGCCTTCCAGTGGATGAAGTGGTCATGTCACCCTCCAACCGTCCGTTCACGGTCGGCGACAAGGGCGTTCCGGTCACCGACATCTTCGCGTAATCTACTGAGGATCATCTCCTCCATGAGAGCACCCGGCCCGCAAGGCCGGGTGCTTTTTTATGTTCTCTCGACCCTCAGACCTTGCTGCTGCGCGAGGCTCACTTCCGCCGACGTGGAGCTCGTAGCAAAGCAGCAGCCAGTAGCAACAGTGTCACGCATCCCGGCTCAGGCACCGGGGCTACACTAAAATTAAAATCGTCAAAGCTGTTGATGTAGCTGACGGCACCGTTATTGAGCGTGCCACCCCGTAAATCCCACTGCAGTCTGGTGAATGCGCCACTGACCACCCCAAGACTTTGATTGCTGAGCACGCTGCTGTTGCCTGCCAGCAGTGAAGTGCTGTCGTTGTAGGCGCTTACGCCAAGGCTGGCGGTATTGTCCAGCGTGTCCAGCGTCACAGTGATTTCAGACCAGCCCAAGCTGCCGATTACATAAGTCGTCGTAATCCATGCGCCGCCGGTCATCCGGTACTGTAGATGATTGTCACCGGTGTAGCCGACTTCAAACATCGAGTGATTGGCCGAATCCAGCAGCGACAGACCAAAAATATTGCCCGTGTCCGGATCATCCCAGTCCGTGGGCTTCACCCAAAATGACATTTGAACCTGCAATCCTGCAGTGCTGGCTGGGGAGATCCCGCCAAAATCGCGAGAATCCATGGTATAGAGGTAACTGAGATTCTGATCCGAAGCCATAAGGTTCAGAGTCTGGGACCCCGAGTGCGGCATCGTGTTGCGATAGGCCACGATCTGGTTCCGGTCATACTGGCTCCCATAGTAGTAGGGCGCGCTCGCATCTTCATACAGTCTGCCTCCTGCAAGTGCCTGCCACAGGCCCGAATTGTCAGGTATGTCCGCCGCTCCACCGCCAAGGCCACCGTTGTTTGTGCCATACTGCCCCGCATTATAGCGCGTTACGTCAGGGCCGTTTGTACCATCTCCCAGCGTGTTGGGGTAGGCTCCCAATGGTACCACTCCCGTGTAACCGTTGGCAGGGTTGTTGTTGAGATAAAACTGGGCATCACCAGGAAAATATCCTGATGTGATTTGTCCATTCATGGGCACGCGATAGCCATCCTGCTCCTCAAAGCCGCCCAAATAAGCTGCGGAGTCCTGGGGCCAGAGCATGGCCCCCACGACGCAGGTATAGAGGAAAAAACTGCTTTGGGTTATCTTCACGGGCTAAGCATAAGCTTAGTCATGTTAAATATATATTCAATAAATATTGAATCATTCCATAATTTCACGATTTCCATTCCTGCCAGGCCGGATGCTTCGGGGGCACTGCAGCCCTGCTATTTCCTTTTCGGCATCATTCAGCAGCCTTGGCTATGGATGCTGGCTGGTATTTGCTCTTCTCCTGCGGCTTTTCCTGCTTGCGGCTCCCTGCGAAGCCCGGATAATGGCTGCCCTTCTATGCCGCCTTGGCGCGAGATAGTCTCCATGAGCAAACCCATCCCCAAAAACGACGAGCCTTCCTTTGAAGACGCCATGCAGCGTCTGGATGAGATCGTGGCTGGTATGGAGGACGGCGAGCTCTCCCTAGAGGAAATGATTTCGAGCTACGAAGACGGGGTGCGACTGCTTAAGCTCTGCCGCCAGCGCATCGACGGAGCCCGCCGCCGCGTGGATGTAATCAGTGCCGACCTGGAAGGTGGCAAAGCCTCGCTCACTTCATTTGACGGTGCCGCTGATAACGACGAGAGCGCCGAAGACACCGAAAAAAACCGCGCTCCTGCCCGCCGCCGTAAAACAGCCGAGCCTGAAGGCGGAGAAATTCGACTTTTTTAGACCTGTGGATACCCTACTGCCTGACATCAACTCCCCCGCCGACCTCAAAGCCCTGCCGCTGGAGAAACTGCCCGAACTTGCGGAGAAAATCCGCCAGACCCTCATCGAGACCCTCAGCCAGACCGGCGGCCACCTCGGCCCGAATCTCGGCGTAGTGGAGCTTAGCATTGCCCTGCATCGGGTTTTCGACACCCCCAAGGACCGCTTTGTATTCGACGTCGCTCATCAAGGTTACGTCCACAAGATGCTCACCGGCCGCTGGGACCGCATTCACACCATCCGCCAGCATGATGGCCTGAATGGCTTCCTCCTTCGCACCGAAAGCGAACACGACTCTTATGGTGCAGGCCACGCCGGCACCGCCCTCTCCGCTGCCCTGGGTATGGCCACTGGCCGAGATCTTTCTGGTGGTGACGAGAACGTCATCTGCGTGGCTGGAGACGCTGCGTTCACCTGCGGCCCCGTATTTGAAGCGATGAACAACGTCGCCGCGCACACCAAGCGCCTCATCGTTGTACTCAACGACAACGAGTGGTCCATTGACCGCAATGTCGGTGCCATCGCGAAGTACTTCAATTCCATCGCCACGCATCCCGCCTACGCCAACCTTCATCAAAAAGCCGGCAAGTTGCTTGAGTTCATGCTCGGTGAAGACGTTCGCCGCATCGCCAAGAAGGTCGAAGACCACGCCAAAAACATCCTGCTGCCGCAGAGTCAGACGCCATCCAATCGCAGCTCTCTCTTCGACGAATTCGGCATCCGCTACTACGGCCCCATCGACGGGCACAACATTCCCCTGCTCATCCAGACCTTTGAGTTCCTCAAGACTCAGGAGGAGCCGGTAATCCTTCACATCATCACCGAAAAAGGCCGCGGCTACACCCCAGCCCTCAACGATCCTGGCAAATTTCACGGCCTCGGGAAATACAACAGCGAAACAGGTGAAACCCCCACCAGCGACAAGCCCACCTACTCTCAGGTCTTCGCCCGCAGCGTCACCGACTTCGCCAAAGCCGACAAAAAAATCGTCGCCATCACCGGTGCCATGCCCGGCGGCACCGGTCTGAGCGTCTTCAAAAAGGAAATCCCTGAGCGCTATTTCGACGTGGGCATCGCCGAAGAGCATGCTGCGCTTTTCGCCTGCGGTCTCGCCACGCGTGGCCTGAAGCCCTTCCTCACCATCTACTCCACCTTCATGCAGCGTGCGTTCGACATGATCGTGCACGACATGGCCATCCAGAACCTCCCAGTGCGCCTTTGCATGGACCGTGGCGGCCTCAGCGGTGACGACGGCCCCACGCACCATGGTCTCTTTGACATTGCCTACCTCCGTGGCATCCCCGGCATCGTTCACATGCAGCCACGCAATGAAGACGAGTTCGTGGACATGCTTTGGACCATGGCTTGTTATGAAAGCGGGCCCATCGCCATCCGCTACCCACGAGGCAATGGACCCGGCATTATGCCCAAGGACAAGCCCGTCCGCCTCGAAATCGGCAAGGCCGAAGTCATTGCTGATGGCAACGATGTCGCCCTCATTGGTCTCGGCGACATGTTCCCGATCGCCGAAGCCGCCAAGAAAGAACTCGAAGCCAAAGGCCTCTCCGTCGCCCTCATCAATCCACGCTGGATCAAACCACTCGATATGGACTGCATCGCGTCCTTCGCCCGAAAGGTGAAGGTCATATGCACCCTCGAAGACCATGTCCTCCGCAACGGCTTTGGCGCGGGTGTTATCGAACAGCTCAGCGACGCAGGAATTCAAACCCCTGTCGTGCGCATCGGCTGGCCCGACCAGTTCGTTGAGCACGGCACCCCCTCCGTCCTCCGCAAAAAACACGGCCTCAGCGTCGAAAACACAGTCGCTAAGGTGCTCGGTGCTTTAGGCCATGCCTGATTTCCGACATGGAAGTTGGCGTGCTTAGCTGGTCCCATTACCGCTTTCTAAAGTGACGATGGTCCAACCCATCTCACCTGAAGTGCGAGACTGGCACCAACCAGTCTCGTCTTCTGCCACTCTATTGGCGTGGACTCTGCTCAGATTAAACATTCTCGATGTCTAATCCCAGAGCTTCTCCAATGGCTATTCCGACATCCTTGACTTATTACCTTTTTTCCATGGGCGGAATTGGAAAAATAAGGAGAGCACGACTGAATTCTTCATTTTTGCATGCACTGAATGCTGCTGAGTGACGTTTTTTTAAATCTGTCCCTTCAGCCGCCATGTTCTTTCGAGACGACGCCGCCTTTTCTCCCCCGCCTCAAAAGTCGGGCGATGCTGTGCGCCGGCTGAGAGGAACTCCTTCTCCGACGAGTCTGGAAGTAGCCAGGGAACAAGCATCCGAAGTAGTATCATCGTCTGAAGTTACTTGGGGCAATGAGAGGCCGTTCTACTGCCGCCCCTCGCAGCTCAATCGGCGCTTTCAGCCCTTTCAAAAATGGTTCGTTGCAGCAGGCTTCCTTTTGGTCGCCGTTTGCGGTTACCTAGTCGGCCTAAATTACCGGCCCCCAGTATCTCTGCCAGATCATACAGATCTGGCGGACTTGCCAAGTGTTGAGCCCCCGTCTTTGCCTGCAACAAGACACGAATCGGAGTTTGTTGCTCTCGAAGGTGGAGGTTATACAATGGGGGATACCTTTGATGAATCGAAAGATGCACGGCCTCATCAGGTCAATCTGGCACCGTTCATGATGGCCAAACATGAAGTAACTTTGGGTCTCTGGGACAGTGTCATGCTTTGGGGCCGAGACCACGGCTATCCAGATCTCCCTTCTGGCAGTGGCAAGGCGCAAGACCACCCTGTTTATGGCATCTCCTGGGGAGATGCTGTGAAATGGTGCAACGCACTCAGCGAAAAGGAAGGCCGCACACCTTGTTATTACACCGAGGTCACCAAGCAGAATGTCGCTCGCAATGGCATGGTGGACATCGGCAACCACCATGTCAAATGGGAGGCCGATGGTTATCGCCTGCCCACGGAGGCTGAATGGGAGTTTGCCGCCCGCGGGGGGCTCGAAGACAAACGTTTTCCATGGGGCAATGAGATCACACATGAAAAGGCCAACTACCATGGCTCAACCATCATCGAATATGACAAAAGTCAGCATGAAGGAACAGCGGCAGCCCTGATGAGCAGCACTCCCTACACCGCCGTCGTTGGCAGTTTCCATCCCAATGGCTTCGGCCTTTATGACTTGGCTGGCAACGTGGCCGAATGGTGCTGGGATTTCTACGACCCAAGCTACGGAACTCCAGTGCCACTGCTGAACAATCCCCATGGTCCAGACAAGGGCAAATACTGCGTCATCAGGGGGGGCAGCTGGCGACACACGGCCGCTGACGCCCGTTGCGCGAGTCGTTTCAGCCTGGCAGGAGAACTGACTGCAACGTATGTCGGCTTTCGGGTCGTTCGCGGACTTTGAGGCACCCGTTGCCACAATTAAAACCGCTGGATTTAGCGCTTCTCCTGCCTCGACGATCTTCATGGGACTACCGAGGCAAAATTCTGTGTCGCGTAAAAGTGAAATTTCTGACAGGTGCAGGCATGCACGCCGCAGCCTAAAAAGAGGAGATTACGGTTCAGGATGGTCGCCCTGTGGCTGGGAGAATTCATCCACAGCTTAACGATCTCATCCGCGAAGGCCAGGTAGGTCAGACCGTTCGAGGTGCGCATGGCAATGTTTTCAGCCCGCTCGCCGCTCTTCATGCCCCAGGCCTCCATGCGCTGCCACGGCGTGCGTTTCGCCGGATCATGCGGGTTCTCGTGAGAAAAGAAATTCTCCAAGGCCATTTCCCGTGAGTGCTCATAGGCGCAAGCCGTCAGCGCGCGGGAAGTCTGAAACATCGGCAGCTTGTGCTTCTCCCTCGCCGCGTTGGTGGCAAAGAAGATCGCCGCACTCAGCAAGCCTGCATCCAACTTCGCCCGTTCCATCACCCGCAGCACAGACGGTTGCAGACGAAATGTTGTCGGAGTGAAGTGTTCATAGTCCGCAAACGTCCAGAAGGCGGCCTCCGGTGCGGAATCAGTCGAAGGCTTCGCCGAGTTTTCCGCTCCCAGCGACAGCGTGAAAAGGAGAAGGACCGATATCAAGCGCATCACAGACGAAGGAAGTCAGGACTGGGATGCAGGCAACTGGATGAATGCCCTCGTGCAATGAAAACCGATGAAATTCAGAAAGCCACCAGTTGAGTAAAATTTCACCGCTCTTCCACCCAGCCCGGAGCCGGATAGCTGCCGAGGATCTTCACCTGAGATGCTATGCCTTCGAGCGCAGCGATGGCCTGCTGCAGAGCGGTATCGGAATGATGACCGCTGATTTCGAGGAAGAAGCGGGCCTGGGCGCCGCAGGAAGTGGGGCGGTTTTCGATCTGTCTGACGTTGACGTTGCCTGAGGCGAAGACCTGCAGGACTTCCATAAGCGCTCCAACGCGATCCTTGGAATGGATCATGAGCATGGTGTTGTCATTCCCTGAAGGAGGCCCGGAACGCCGACCGAGGATGATGAAGCGAGTTTGGGTGGCGTATTCTCGTGGCGAGGTGGCGATGACGCGCAGATCATGCAATTCCGCACTCAAGGGCGTGCCTAGCGCAGCCACGGCGGGATTCTGAGCGGCGAGGGTGGCCGCAGCGCTGGAACTGGCAGACTCCATCAGCTGGGCTCCAGGAAAGCTTTGGATGAGCCAGGGACGGCAATGCGCGAGCATCTGCGCCCGGCCATGAATCTCGGTGATGGTGCTGTTCGGCCCCTGCGCCATGACGGCGGCATCGGCCTTCCACAGAATTTCGGCGTAGATCTGCAGCGTGCTGTCGGCCAGGTGATCGAGCGTGTGATGCACCGCGCCTTCGGTGGAGTGCTCGATGGGTAACACGCCATAATCAGCAGTCTGCGCGGCGACACGACCAAACACGCCTTCCGTGCTGGCTTCGGCGAGGTATTCAACGCAATGGCCAAATTTGTTCACCGCCGCCTGATGCGTCCATGAGCCCGTAGGGCCGAGGTAGGCGATTTTGAGGCTGTCTTCCAAGGCCAGCGCGGCGCTCATGATCTCACGATAGATCGCACGGATGGCCCGCTCGGTGAGGCGGCCGTTTTGGGCGCGGTTGATCTCCGCCAGCTTGCGCAGCAGCTTGTCTTCACGACCCGGCACATAGATGTCGAGGTCGTCCTTGCGTTTGATCTCGCCAACGGCGTGTACAAGTTCGGCTCGTTCGTTGAGCAAACGCAGCAGTTGCTGATCGATGCTGTCGATCTTGTTGCGGACTTCTTCGAGGGACATGGGCCGCAGGAGAAAAAAGGTTAAGACTCGTCTGCCGCAGCAGGCGTGACAGGAGCGAGGGAGAGCTGATGCTCCTGCGGTTGCTCGGCAGCAGGCGCACCTTCCTCTGCGGTCGGCAGCTTCACACGGCGGAGTTCGGAAGCGTTGGGCATGTCATCGAGGCTGCGTACGCCGAAATGGTCGAGGAAGGCTTCTGTGGTACCGTAAAGCAGCGGGCGGCCAGGCAGGTCGGCGCGGCCTTCGATTTTCATCAATCCGCGATCAATGAGCTGCTGCACCATGGCATCCACCGAAACCCCACGCACCGCCTCGATGCCGGCTTTCGTGATGGGCTGGCGGTAGGCCACGATGGCGAGCGTCTCCAACGCGGGCTGGCTGAGGCGCTGCACCTTCTTGCCGGGATAAAGAGCACGGCACCACTCAGCATACTCGCCACGGGCGGCGATGCGCCAGCCGTTCGCACGCTCGACGAGGGTGAAGGCATGCTTCTCAGCTGCGTAGCGGGCGATCAGTTCATCCAAACTTGCACGCACCTGCTCCTCGGTCGTGGCAGCCAAAGGGGCGACCCAATCCGGAATCTGGATCTGGCTGCCTTCGGTCAGTGAATCGCTTGCAGCATCACAGATGTCCTTGGCCGTCTCTTTGACGGCGGCACACATCTGCGGCACACCCAGGGGCTCCTGGGTGGCAAAAAGAAGAGCTTCGACGATCGAGATCAGTTCCATGGCGCGGACAGACAATCTCAAGCGAGCCTGAAGGGAGAGTCAAGCCGTGGAACGCACTTCGCGCCCCTCTCTGTGCAGCTCCCTAGGCCACCCGAAGGGACTTCCAGGGTTCTTCTTCGCTGTGATCCACGAGGCCGGGCTCATCTGCCTTGGCCGGAGATAGGATCGCCAGAAAGACGAGAATTTCGTCGCCTACGTTCCAAGTACCATGGATTTCGCCCATGGGAATGAAGGCCGTATCACCGGGACCGAGGATTTTCTTCTGCTGGCCGACCCACTGCTCGGCCTTGCCTGCAATGATGTAGATCATTTCCTCCCGGGTGGGGTGGGAGTGGAAGGGATGGCTGCGCCCAGGCTCCATATTGGCCCGCACCATCATGAGGTGCTCGTTGTTCACAATGTCGCTGCGGCAGATCCACTCCTCGAGCGTCCAGGGAGACTGATAGTCGATTTTTTCGGCAGCAGTGACGAAACGGCGGTTGGAAATGGCATCAGACATGGTGGTCGGAAGCTAGCGTGATGAAATCACCACGGCAAGCCAGGCGATGCACCTGTGCCTATCCGTTTTGCCACTTCAGTACGTGAACAAATCCTTCACCACCCATGGGCGCTCGATCTCCACGCCCTTCTGCTTGAGGAGGAGGTTCAGCGCGTCCGCCATGCGCTGTTTCATGTGCTTGGTCAGGCGGCGGCCTTTGCGGGCGCGCTGGACGGCTTTGTGGGTCATGGGCTCCGTACTGGCGGCCACCAGGGCGTGATTTCCCAGTTCATGCTCGGTCATGATCCCGTCCAGAGGCTGCAAGCCCATGTTGCGCTCGATTTCGTCTTGTCCCATGATCACCCTCTCATTCCGCAAACCGTCATCTGCAATCTGAATTCGAGCCATGCGCATCCTTCTCACCACCACCAGCTATCAGGACACCCCCGGCGACCACCACGAACTGCTCGCTGCGCAAGGCTACGACGTACATCGTGAACGCGGCCCCCTGCCGGAACTCCGCATGCTGGAGCTGGCGGGTGAATTTGACGCCTTTCTCTGTGGCGACGATGAAATTACCCGTGCCGTTTTGGACAAATCCCTGCCCCGCCTGCGCGTGATCTCGAAATACGGCATTGGTTTGGACAAAATCGACGTGGCTGCCTGCACGGAGAAAAAGCTGCCGGTGCTTTTCACCCCCGGCGTAAATCACACGACCGTGGCCGAGCACACCTTCTGCCTGCTGCTGGCGCTGGTACGCAATCTTGTCGATTCTGCCAACTCCGTGCGCAACGGCCAGTGGAAGCGCGTCACCGGCCATGAAATCTGGAACAAGACCATCGGCATCGTCGGCCTCGGCCGCATCGGCCAGGAGGTGGCAAAACGTGCCGCAGCCTTCGGCATGAAGATCCACGCCATGGATCTGCCCCAGTACTGGCCCAAGGCCTTTGCCGATGAATTTGGCGTCACCCAGCACGAGCAGATCGAAACCATGCTCCCTCACCTGGATGTGCTGAGCCTGCACGCGAACCTCAGCGAAAGCACCCGCAACCTCATCAACGCCGAACGTTTGAAGCTGGCGAAGCCCGAACTGCTCATCGTGAACACCTCCCGTGCCGAGCTCGTCCACATGGCCGACATGATCGCTGCGCTGGATGCTGGCAAAGTCGGCGGCTATGGCACCGACGTGCTTGATGTCGAGCCCCCGCCTGCCGATCACCCGCTGCTCAAGCACCCCAAGGCCCTCATCACGCCCCACATCGGCTCTCGCACCTACGAAAGCGTCCCCCGCCAGGCCATGCGCGCTACGCTGAACCTCGTGAATTACCTCAAGGGTGACAAGGACGTGATTCAGGCGAACAAATGGTGATAAGCCAATGCTACAGCATCCCATGCTCCTTGAAACTGAAGTAAGGCAGCGGGCGTGATTCAGCAGGAGTACCGATGATGAGGTGATCCTGGAGAAACAACCCGGTGGCTTCGGAGGCTTCACGGAGACGCCGAGTAATGCGCCGGTCGGCCTCGCTCGGGGTGGGATCGCCTGATGGATGATTGTGAACAAGAATGAAGGCGTAGGCGTTATGGATAAGCACCTTTCGCAGCAGATCGCGCGGATGAGCGACGCATTCGTTTAGGCTGCCTTTGAAAGCCTCTTCACTGCGCATGACAGCGAGCTTGGTGTTAAGCAGAATGATGCGTACAGATTCAATGCCAAGGGCCTGCATCTCGGAACCAATGTATTCGTAGATGCGCTGTGGACGGTCGAGGATGACCTCGGCGTGCGAGGGCTCCTGCGCGGAGCGGCGGCCAAGCTCGAAAGCGGCAGCGAGCAGAGCGGTCTTCGCGGGGCCAAGGGCTTTGATTTTCCTCAGGACGGCAGGCTCCAGGCGGGAGAGATCACGCAGGGATTTGTAATCTCGCAGAATGCGCTGGCCGATCTGCAGGGCATTTTCACCCTTGGTGCCAGTGTTGATGAAGAGGGCGAGGAGTTCTGCATCTGAGAGAGCCTGCGGGCCAAGGCGGAGCAGACGCTCACGCGGGCGGTCGTTTTCAGGGATGTCGTGGATTCGACTCATGAATCGGCGCGCACTTTACACAATTTTTAAGTGGGCGATCAATGAAGCGCCCGGCACTGATCCAGCAGGCTGTGCAGATAACCAACGATGTCTTCGAGCGCCTGTTTGTGTGGCGAAACTTTAAGGCAGACCAAATCGGCGCGGGCTTCGAGAAGCATGTTTTGCGCGAATTTGACGGCACGTTCGACGGCTCCTTCGTAGTCGGCGATGCCTGCGAGAATGGTGGTGTCCATCGGCTCGCCTTTGAGCAGCATGCGGTTGAGCTTTTGCTTCTGCGCATCGGTGGCACTCTCGAGAAGATACAGGACGGGCAGCGTGAGCTTGCCGCGGGCGAGATCGGTGCGGAGCGTTTTGCCGACGGTTTTTTCGTCACCAACGATGTCGAGGCAGTCGTCGTAGATCTGGTAGGCAGTGCCAAGCTTGAGGCCGTAGTCGCGCAGAGCAGACTGAACGGAATCGGGCTGATGATTGAGACGTGCCCCGAGTTCGCTGGCAGCGGCAAACAGCGCGGCAGTCTTCATCTCGATCATCTTGAGATAATCAGTGACGGAGAGATTGAAATCAAAGCGGCGCTGGGTTTGCAGAATTTCGCCAGTGCAGACGTCACGCGAGGCACGGGCGATGGTGCGACAAACATGGGTGTCTTCGAACTCCGTGGCAAGCTCAAGCGCATAGGCAAAGAGGCTGTCCCCCAGCAGGACGCTGAGGCTGCTGCCCCATTTCGCGACGGCGGTCGGCTGGGCACGGCGAATATCCGCACCATCCATGATGTCATCATGAACCAGGGACGCAATATGGACGAGTTCGAGAATGACAGAGAGACGTGTGTGCCCTTCGTGAGTGCCCCCCGTGGCACCGCCGGCGAGCACGGCCAAAGCAGGCCGGATGCGCTTCCCCGATGTTTTGCAAACATAACTCACATAACCTTCGACCCCGGGATCAAACGCACGCGCTTGCTCGAGAATGGCGGTTTCCACGCGTTCCAAGTCAGCCCGCACGAGATGAAACGGAAAGACAGGGTTGCTGGCGCTGAGAACTGGGGCTGACATAGAAATCTACCTTATTCCATCCACCACGGCGGGGGCTTCGTCAAATGCCACGCAGATGCCTCGCACATGCAAACTTTCAAAAGAAATGAAAGCTGCATGGCCATCATTTGGCCCTGGTGGCCAGCAGACCGCTGACAATGGCGTCTGCAACCTTCTGTCGATGCGCAGGATCAGCGCAGCGCAGGGCCTCGCGCTTGTTGCTGAGGTAACCGCATTCGACGAGCACGGCAGGCATCGTGGTCTCACGCAAAACCTTGAAGTCAGCGTAAAAAATGCCACGCACGCCGCCCGCAACCCTGCTTTTGATCGAACGACTGATGGCCAAGGCAAATAATTTGCCGCGAGAACTGCGGTAATACACCTCCCCACCGGAGATGCTGGTTTTTCGACTGCCATTGAAATGTATGCTGACAAAGACAGACGAGGACATGCGATTGGCGATGCGCGCCCGCTGTTCAAGCTCCACAAAAGCATCGGTGCGCCTGGTCATGACGACTTTAAGGCCCTTAGATTTAAGTGCTGTTTCAACGCGCTTCGCGACATCGAGGCAGAGCTTTTTTTCGACCAAACCATTCCTGACGGAACCGCCATCCTTGCCACCGTGGCCCGCATCAATCACCACCGTTGAAAAACGCACCGGCTCAGCGCACCACCCAACCGCCGCACCGCCCACGATCAGCGCCAGAAACCAAGCAGCGATGCGTGAGGAGAGACAATGCACGACCACTAGGGAATTTTAAGCGTTCTGCCCGCACGGATCTTATCGGAAGACATCCCGTTTGCGGCCTTGAGTTTCGCCACCGTGGTGCCGTGCCTGCGTGCGATGGCCCCCAGATTATCACCGCTCTTGATAGTGTAAGATCCTCCTTTGTGGGAAGTCTTGCCACCGGATTTGGAAGAAGTTTTTTTCTTGGAAGAGCCATGCGAGGACGATCCGCCATGGGAAGAACGCCATGAGGAGTAGTCCATGCCAGCCCCCTGCCCGCCTTCTGCAGCCCAATCACTTTTGTAATCACCGTTTTCCGCAAAAGGATAATCAGCATGTCCCATTGTATGAGCAGGCGTGTTTGGCGAGCCATGCAAATTGATGACCGGCAGGTCTTTGGGAAGCCCCTTGATGTGTGCAGAATTCTCACACGCGGCCAGCAATAACAGCGGGAAGATCAAACAGGCTCTGAGCAGCAATGGCGTACAATGATTCATGCGTGGGGGATGTCACTTTCGCCAGTTTCGCGCATGAATCAATTCGCTGTGTGAAAACGACTGATGCGCTGTTTGACCCGCGGTATGCCATTTTTATCCTTCACGAAAACAATGGTGCGCTCGTGATAATACCCAGCCCCACTGGTAGGAAGGCTGTAACGCCAGCTGGCAACATCAGCACTCGGGTCGTTGCCTTCCATAGGGTTTTTGATGGTGTTAAAGACTGTTCTGCCATCCATGCCGGGCTTTACCATCTTGAATTTGTGTTCAGAAAACCCCATGGCGTAGCGCGTACCTGTGGATCCTACATGGAACACTGCATTGATGGAATCCGGGACGGAATAACCATAGTTGACGGTACAAAACACAACCATCAGTGCCGGAATAATGATGATGACAGCCGGGGTGAAAAAATACCAGTTCTTTTTTACGAATGCAGAATTCATGAAGCCCTCATGCTGATGGAACCGATGGCCACAGGCAAGGTAAAACACGCGGCAATTCAAGGCTGCAACTTGTCAGCTTTCAGCAGATTTAAGCGATGCTACCTCTTTGGCTCGCCAGAGACACCAACCATTCCCTCTGCCTGGCAGGCAAGTGATTCCTTTCTTCCAAAATGATACTGTTAGAGGCGCTGGTTTCCAGAAGTAGCCGTCGTCTCAGTGGTCGTATACATCAGCTGACCGTCTTGAATCAAAAGGTATTTCGCCGCCCCTTGGATGTCTTCCTCGCTAAGACCTGGAACAACAAAAACCCGGCCCCGCATTGCTCCACGCACCGATATGCCGCCGCGGACGATGGCATGAATCGTGTCAATCACACTGTCATCCTGCACGAAATTCAAATCTGCCGCCTGAGCCATCATGCAAGTCGAGCACAGTTCCTGAGCATTGCGACGATCGCGAGCAGCATAGACGGCATCGTTCTGGCCAAACATCGGCACCGTCATTGCCACCATCACTCCAATAATGGCAACAAACATCAAGACCTCAAAAAGGCTGAACGCAGAGCGAACTCTTTGTTGGTTGGATGCGAGGGCGAAAGTTTTCATGACTGCTTTTATCTATGATGGTCATTTATGATATTTATTGCAAAGATGCAACCATAATTTGTCAAATTTCCGTAAACCAATCAGGCAAGCGTCTCATATTTGATAATTCAGGGCGAATCGCCACTCATTATTAATTCCACCTTGTGCATTAGTGCCTGCCAAACCAAGCCAAAAACTCTCGATTACCGTCCGTTCCTTGAATGGAGGACTCAATCATCCCCCGCCATTCCAGTTCCGGCTTCGAGCGCACGAACTCTTCGATTCGTGCACAGGCTTTAGCATGCAATTCCGGTTCACGCACGATGCCGCCCTTGCCAACCTCCTCGCGTGAAAGCTCAAACTGTGGCTTGATCAGAACCAAGCCCTGTCCACCTGACCGCAACACCTGCAAAACCGCAGGCAGGACCAAGGTCAGGGATATAAAGGAGAGATCGGCCACCAGGATGTCCACCTCTTGGCCAACATCTTCCCGACGCATGTGGCGGAGGTTGAACTGCTCCCGCGAGACCACCCGTGGATCGCTGCGAATTTTCCAGGCGAGTTGATTGGTGCCGACATCGAAAGCGAAGACTTTCACAGCCCCGCGTTGGAGCAGGCAATCAGTGAATCCTCCCGTGGATGCCCCCACGTCAAGTGCGGTCATGCCAGCCACATCAATGCCAAAATGTGCCAGCGCACCTTCAAGCTTCAATCCGCCGCGGCTGACAAATTTAGGGCGCTCCCGCACGACGATCTGCTGGCGCTCTGCAACCAACCATCCCGGTTGAGTGATGCGTTTGCCCATGACACTGACCTCACCAGCCATGATCAGCCGTTTAGCCTGTTCGCGAGAGGGCACAATGCCAAGTTTCACCAAGGCGAGATCAAGACGTTCACGCGGCATCTTGGAAGATCTTTATTTCCGAATCGCCGGAATCAACTCGTCGCCAGCTTCAATACGAACACCTGGGATCGCGACCGTGTTGTCGATATCCACGACCGCCTCTGCTGCTTCAATGGTTTCCCCCACGATCACACGACCCACCAGCCCGTTGCCACGTCGAACATCGAATTTCATCCCACTGGCCAGCTGTTTGTCTCTTCCGGCACTGATCACGGCAAAGCCCTGGTCGTTTTGGACTTCAATCACTTTAGCAAACGCAGGCATGCCCAAAAGCTGCTTTTGTAGATCTGTCAAAGGTGCGGCGGCAGCTGCCGGGGAAACATAGGCAGGCGGAGTTCCTGGCATCAGGTTGCTTCCAGCCAAAGGCGGCACTGTGGGCACCGGCACATCCGGTGGCGGCGGTAAATTTGTCACGGTGTCGGGCTTCGCAGGCATGGCCATCTCGTGGGCTGCCTGCTGCCTGCGCACCAGTTCGAGCTCTTTGCGTGCACCTTTGGCCTCCTCCTGGGCCTCCCAAGCCAGATAACCTGTAATGGCGAGCAAAATAATCGTAAGTGCCAGGGCATAATGTGAAAGACGCATGGTGCATGCTAGACGCAAGCACTGTGCGGATCAACTCCCTCTCACCTTCACCGCAACAGTCCAAGCAGTTCACGCATACGCAGCTCAATGTTGAGCAGGCTGGCCTGTACGCCGGCCAACCATTCCATGTCAGCCCCTTGGGGATGCTGCTGCACCAGCTTGTCCGTGGCATTTAAGGCGGCCGCAAACAGGGGCAGGCTTTGTTCAAGATCGACCACCAAAAACTGCCACTGGTCTTTTTCCGCCTGGGCAAACTGACGCAACACATGAATGAGATGCGCTGCCAGATCCGCCACTGTGGACAGCAAACGCAGGACCGCCGGGCGGGTGCGGACTTCCTCATTGAAAACGAGCAGGCTTTGAAAGCGCCTAAGCTCCTTGGCCAGCGCTGCAGAACGTGCAACGGGGTCCAGATCGGCGCTGCCCTGCGCCTTGGCGGGCGTTTTACGTGGTGGCTCGACGGCAGGATCACGCTTGACCGCGCCAAAAGGATCACTCCCCGGTTTGGCGGGTTGAAAGGGGTCGTCAAAACCAGGACTGTGCAAAGCGTCTGCAGATTTTGAATTGCGGCTGGCACCTAGCAGGAAATGCTTTCGTCGGGCACGGTTCTGGCGCAGCAAGGCCGCCTCTTCATCCTTTGTCAGTTGCCAGCGCGGTGACGAGACACGCAGCTGCAAATGCCAGGACTGAATCAGAATGCGCTGGTGATCGTGATTAAACCATTCAAAGAACAGCAGGTTTTTCAATCCAGGTTGCTCAGGCAAAGTACAGACCGTGCCAGATTGTGACCTGCGGCGAGGGAGTTTCACCACGCGAGAGGAGGCAGTCATCAATCCGCTGTATCCATGCTGCAGGGCCGAGATGGCATCCACATGGTCTTCATTGGCATTTGGAAGCGGATTATGAAAATCCACCCGGCAGCCAGCGATGTCGCGCAGAAAATTCCCCACCAATTCGAGTCGTACGGGCTGATTCTGACCTGCGAGATGCAACACACCTGTAACCAACCCGGGTACCTCGTTGCAAAGGTACCCGCCGAGGATGGACGATTCGAGGCAAATAATCATTAATTGTCATATAAACTAGAGGCCAGTACTGGGTGTCGCAAGCAGACATGGCTTAATTAAAGCAAAAATTAGGCATCAATTATTCACCCCACTTATTGTGGAACTGTGGCAAGATTGCTGCTTGTTCCACAGCTCATGTGATGTTACGGCCCTGTCCCCCGAAACCTACAAACCAATAAAAACATACCATGAAAGACCTCGTTTACCTCAGTCGCGCATTCGTTGAATTTGGCCCCTTCGCTAAGAAGGAAATCCTCGATTTCCAGAAGCGCGGCATCCTCACTGAAACTGATTACCTTCGCGATGAAGGTAGTGAAAGCTGGGTTCATTATCAGGAATGGCTGACTGTCGTTCCGATGCCTGCGCCAAAACTGGTCAAGAAACCTGCTGAGAAGGCTCCTGCTGCCAAAGCCCCTGCTGCGAAGAAGTCCAAAAAAGCCGCCTGATGTGGCGCGAGGCCACTGTGCCTCGCATCTCTTGTCTCCTTGTCTGATGCGCGTCCAGCCTCTGTGCTGGACGCGCATCGTTGTTCATGCGAATAGCCCGCGTGAATGAAGCTGATGCCATCACCTCCCGAACTTTGCGCAACGAGTTGTGGCGCTCGATCCCTTCGGGAGTCATTGACACCCTGACCGCCACCTTTGGCATGCTCATCGCCGTGCGGGTGTTTCACATGAGTGATGTGGCAAAATCCGTCTTTCTCAGCGCCACCAGTGGCGGCATGGTAGCCAGCTTGTTCGTGGTGCCGCTCCTGCTCCGGGCCAAAAGCACCATCGCACGCACAGCAGCAAAGGTGCAGCTGCTAGGCGGTGGTTGCATGGCTGTTTCAGCGGCGTTTCCACACAGCCCTTTGCTTTACATTGGGGGGCTGAGCCTTGGCTTGTTCTGCCTGACCATGCAGATCCCCCTGATGACGCAGATTTACCGCATCAACTACCCCGCCGAAAAACGCGGCAAGCTTTATGCTGTCACCGGTGTCACACGGGCAGCAGCTGCGGTCTGCTTTGGCTTTGTAGGTGGCAAGCTGCTCGGATGGGACATCGGGAACTACACCTGGTTGTTGTGGTCCTTTGCAGCCAGTGGCTTCATCTCGGGCTTCTGGACCTATGGCCTGCCGATTACAGAATGGGAGGCACCGGAAAACTCCAGCACCAGCCTCTGGAGTTCCATGCGCTGGGTGCGTGAAGACCGCGACTTCCGAACATTGCTCATCTCCTGGATGATGATGGGCATCGGTAATCTCGCGGCGGCATGCCTGTTCGTCGAATACCTCGCCAACCCACGACACGGCATCAATCTGAGCGAGTTCAATGTCGCCTGGATCACCGGGGTGGTGCCAGTACTGGCCCGCGTGGTGTTTTCCTATCCCTGGGGACTGGTCTATGACCGCTTCCATCTCTTCACAGTGCGTGCGGTGCTGAATGTCTTCTTTGCCGCCGGCATCCTGTGTTTCTTTCTTGGGCACAGCCTCTTCTGGTGGACCTTTGGCATGGGCTTGTGGGGCATGGCCAATGCAGGTGGCAACGTCACTTGGGCGCTCTGGGTCACTAAACTTGCCGACAAACACGCCGTCGCCGAGTACATGAGCGTCCATACATTTCTCACCGGCGTGCGCGGCCTTATTGCCCCCTCCCTGGCTTTCGCCATGATTAAAGTCATGTCGTTCGACACCTTTGCCATCGTCTGCGGCATCACCATCCTCTCAGCCAGCTGTTTCATCGGTGTCCGCGCTCGCAGTAATTCTGAATCCACCGACCGCCTCCGTCCAGGAGCCACCAAAGAACGCCTATGAATGTCCACCTCGTGCAAATAGACTCCGTCTGGGAAGATCGCTCTGCCAATCATGACAAGGCGCGCCAGTTGATCGAACGCGCCTCTCCTCTCCCAGGATCGCTCATCATCCTGCCTGAGACCTTTTCCACTGGTTTTAGCATGAACCTCGCCGTCACCGCTGAGCCTGAGAAGGGTCCAACCGAGCAGTTCCTGCGCGAAATGGCGGCGCAATACCAAAGCTGTGTCATCGGTGGCGTCGTGACATCAGCCAGCGACGGTCGCGGCATGAACCAATCCCTCGTCATCGCTCCGGATGGCAGCGTCCTCGCTCGTTACACGAAGAACAATCCCTTCAGCCTGGGCGGCGAAAATCAGGTCCACCTGGCAGGCACCGGCATCAGCCTTTTTGAATGGCAAGGACTGCGCATCGCCCCGCTCATCTGCTATGATCTGCGTTTTCCTGAACTCGCCCGCAGCACCATCCGCGCTGGAGCAGAGGTGCTTGTCTTCATCGCCGCCTGGCCGGTGAAACGCATTCAGCACTGGATCACATTGCTCCAGGCACGCGCCATCGAAAACCTCGCCTACGTCATTGGTGTGAACCGTTGCGGCACCGACCCCGAGTTCACCTACACCGGTCGCAGCATCGTCGTCGATCCCCACGGCCTCATCATCGCCGACGCCGCCGAGCAGGAGCGTGTCATCAGCGCCCAGATCGACCCAGCCGTTCTCCGCGCCTGGCGGAGTCAGTTCCCTGCTCTCCGGGATGCAGGCATCCCGTCCTGATCACCACAGACTTGTCCTCATCCGCCCCGACTCGAGAATGGCGTCAAACCGCCGTGCATCGTCCTCCCGCGCGCCGCTGACGAGCACATAGCCATACTTGTGCCAGTGCTCCATCTCTGCCGCCGCGTTCTGCATGCGCAATTCAAAGGCAGCGGCATCCTCCGTCGCACGGCCTGAAAGGCGATTGCGCAATTCCTCCAAACTCGGTGGCATTACGAAAATCTCCAGCAGGCAGCGCTTCACCAGTTCGTCCGCGCTCGCACGCACCTGCTTCGCTCCCTGGACGTCGATGTCCATGATCACATCCACTCCACGTTTGAGATTCTCATACACGTAGCTCTTCAGCGTGCCGTAGAGACGCCCGTGTACACGGGCGTACTCAAACAGCTCGCCACGCTCCACCCGCGCCAGAAAATCCTCTTCGGTCAGGAAATTATAGTCCTTTCCGTCCACCTCGCCCGCCCTCGGCGCCCGCGTCGTGCAGGAGACGGAAAAGACCGCTTCGCCGCGGTCACACACCTTCCGTGCCAGCGTCGTCTTGCCGGTGCCCGACGGCCCAGAAACGATGATCAACTGTCCAAGACGCTGTTTTGAGAATTCCATCCTGCCGAATACCCACGCCAACCCCGAGTGCAAGAGACTTGGCAAACGGACAGTACTGTTCCACCCTCAAACCCTACCCAACACCAACCATGCAAACCGCATCCCCACGCCGTCAGTTCGTCAAAGTTGCCGCCGCCTCGGTGGCAGCTCCTTTCATTCTCCCTTCACGAGTCTGGAGCGCTGACACCGCCCCCAGCGAACGCCTGACACTCGGCTTTATCGGCGTGGGCAAAATGAACAGCGGCCATCTCGGAAGTTTCCTGGGCCGTAAAGAAGTCCAGATCGTAGCTGTCTGCGACGTCGACACCAACCGCAGAGAATTCGCCAAAAAGACCGTCGAAGAACGTTACGGCAAGGACAAGGACGCCGGCTTCAAAGGCTGCGAAGCCTATGCCGATTTCCGCAAGCTGCTGGAGCGCAAGGACATCGACGCCGTCGTCATCGCAACGCCTGACCATTGGCACGCCTTCATCGCAATCGCTGCATTGAATGCCGGCAAGGACGTCTATTGCGAAAAGCCGCTCACGCACAACATTCACGAAGCTCTTACGCTCATCGACTCCGTGCGCAGCAACAAGCGCGTCCTGCAGACCGGCTCCCAGCAGCGTTCCAGCAAAGAATTCCGCGTGGCCGCTGAACTCGTGCGCAACGGCATCATCGGCAAGATTGACCACGTCGAAACTGCCTTCGGCGCCCCTGCCAAGCCCAACGCTAATCCTGAAGAGCCCATGGAACCAGGCCTCGACTGGGACATGTGGTGCGGTCCGGCACCGCTCGTGCCTTACAGCAGCGTGCTCAGCCCTCGCGGTGTTCACAATCATTTCCCCGCCTGGCGCATGACCCGCGAATTCGGCGGTGGCATGATCACCGACTGGGGTGCTCACCACATTGACATCGCCCAGTGGGGCCTCGGTGAAGACGAGCACGGCCCGGTCGAAATCATCGCTCCGGAAAACTATGCGAACGCCAACGACGGCGCCAAGCTCATCTACGCCAGCGGCATTCCTCTCCTGCATAACGGCAAGGGCAGAGGTGTCTCCTTCTATGGTTCCAACGGTGAAGTGCACGTCAATCGTGGCAAGTTCGAGCTCGTCCTCGGCGGCAAAACCATTCACAAGTTCTGGGACAAGGAAGCCGACAAAGGTACCTCCCTCGACCGCGAAGTGATCCTCACCGAGCGTGAATACCTCGCAGACGCCAAGGTGAAGCTCTACAATTCGAAGAACCATCACGAAGATTGGCTCAACTCGATCAAGACCCGTGAGAAGCCCATCTGCGATGTCGCCATCGGCGCCAGCACGGCCATTTCCTGCCACCTCATGAGCCAGGCCTACTACCACGGCGGCTCCATGAAATGGAACCCTGAGAAGAACGAGTACGTCAGCGGTGGCGACGCCAAATGGCTCACTCGTGAATACCGCGCGGACTGGAAAGTCTAGGAACGCATCCGTCTGTTCCTTCACTGGCGGCCTCGTTAGGGGCCGCCTTTTTTATTTCACCTCTGCGCGCTTCACCACACTCGTACCATCCCGCACTGTATCCGGCGGATGCATCAGCACTTCATCTCCCTTGTTGAGGCCTTCCAGTACCTGCGTGAATTTGCCGTCGGTGTGGCCAGCCTTTACTAAAACAGCCTTGGCGCTGCCACCAGAAAACAGAAACGTCTTCCACTCGCTGCCTTCACGAAACAGCGCCCCTGCTGGAACCAGTAATGCGTCATCGCTGTGCCACACCGCTACTCGGACTTCCACTCGGTAACGGTCTCCCAGCGCTTTTAACTCCGGTGTCTGCTCAGTGAATTCACTCAGCACAATCACGCGCTGCTCTTCGACGCCCAGTGCGGAAACCTTGGTGAAAGCCGCAGGTTCCACGCGTCGCACACGGGCTTTTGCCGGGGCATCCCCCCCCCACTGCTCCACTGTGACAAGAGCCCCTGGTTTGATCGTAACCGCATCGCGCGAAAGTATTTCCGCCTCAATCTCCAAATCCGTGGGATCACCGATCTCCAAAATAGCTGTCCCTGGCGTCACAATCGTCGCACTCTCCTGCTGTACTTTCAGTACAACGCCGCTGACCGGAGCGAGAACTTCGATGAAGGAACCACCACTCGTGCTTGGTTGGTCGATCTGCTGCAGCGCCGCCTTGGCCTGTTCCAGTTCATAATTGGCCACTTGGAGGGCAAATTCCGCCGAACGGACTTCTCGTGCCTTCATATCAGCCTCACGCTCAAACGTATCACGGTCAGTGTCGCTGATGGTGCCTTTGTCCGTGTTGTTTTTGATGCGATCCCAGCTGGCCTGCGCATACTTCAACCCAGTACGTGACATCTCAATGGCTTCGTTGGCCCGGCTGCGGGTTGCAATTGCTGCATCCACACGTGCCTGCGCCTGAGAGCGCGCCCGTGCATCCAGCAGCGGCGACAGCGTCGGCTCAATTCGGGTGAGCACCGTCTCACCAGCCTTCACCGTCTCACCAGCCTTCACCGAATCACCTGGCTTTAAGATCACGCGCTGCATGCTGCCAGCCACTGGTGCGGCGACAATATGGCGGTTGCGGATGCGCGTCTTGCCTTCCTCTGTGACATAAACGGTCAACGGCCCCTGATGCACCACCCCAGTCTCGACTTCCACCGCCCGTGGTTGCAAGGCATAGAACATCACCACAACCAGTGCGCCCACCACCGACCAGAACACTATCTTGCGCGCCAGACTGCGTCGCGTGATCGGAACCTTCGCTTCCCAGGGCGGAACGGTAGATTGCGTTGTTGCGATTGGGGCTTCAGGCATGGAGTGCATCCACTATGCGCCAAGTTCGGTCGGCGACAGGCAATTTTTGCTTGTTGCTTTCACCAATCTCTGTTCACAATTTGCCGTCCGCGGCCTGAACCGCGAACAGAGAACCACACACCCGACAACCTCACTTTTATGCCCCACGTCGAAACCAACGGAATCAAAATGTTTTACCAAGAGCGCGGCAGCGGCGAACCGCTGGTTTGCATCATGGGAGTCACCGCCCCTGGCGGCGTGTGGGACGCACATGCCCAGGCCTGGGAAAAGCACTTCCGCTGCATCCTCGGTGACAACCGTGGTGTGGGCGAAACCGACAAGCCCGCCGGCCCCTATACCACTGCCATGATGGCTGATGACTACGCTGGCCTCATGGACAAGCTCGGCATCAAGCAGGCCCGCGTCGTCGGCTGCTCTCTTGGCTCCGTCATTGCCCAGCAACTTGCCCTGCGTCATCCCGAGAAAGTGAAAAGCATGATCCTCATGTGCACCTGGGCAAGACAGGACCGGTTCGGTCTCTACACCTGGCAGCACCTCATGAAGGCAAAGGCGAACATGCGGCCTGAAGATTTCATGCAGTGGATTCAGATGCTCATTTTCACCAAGCCCTGGTTCGACAATGACGACTGCTGGAACAACATGCAGCAGGGCCTCAAAGACGCCGCCACTAATCCTGCGCCCCAGCCCCTGCACGCCACCGAAGCGCAAAGTGCCGCCGCAATGACACACAACACCCTCAACGAACTCAAAAACGTGAAGTGCCCCACGCTCGTCATCGGTGGCAAAGACGACACCTTCACCCCTCAGTGGATGGGCAAAGAAGTGGCCGCAGCCATTCCTGGAGCTGATCTACACCTCTACGACAACGCCGGCCATGCCTTCCACTGGGAACAAATGGGCGACTTCAATCCACGCACGACCGAGTGGCTTTTGCAGCATTAAACCAGTCAGGTTCCAACTCGAATCAAGAAACAGGCGCGCGGCTTTGAAACTGCGCGCCTGTTTTGTCTTACAGCTTCGCCCTGTTCATCCTGTCATTACAGCATGTAGTTCTGCACTACTTCCGACTTCAAAAACGGCTGCTTTTTGGAAAACAACTTTGTGCGCCCCTGACATGAATGAACCCATCTCTCGCAAATAAGTGTCAGCGCTTTTTCTTGCCCGGATGGTATGGAAAGCGGCAGGTTACAATGACTCCTTTGCGGGGTTTGGTTTTGATCGTGAGCCGTGCACCGATGAGGTTGGCACGGTAATCCATCACCCTCACGCCGATGCCATTATGCTGACCGCTTTTGCTTTTTTTCAACCCGGCACCATCGTCTTCGATTCGCAGCTCGCACTCTGTCTGGCTCACATGCTGCAGTGACATCTTCACTTTCGATGGTTTGCCGTGCCTCAGGGCATTGTTGACCGCCTCCTGCGCAATGCGGAAAAGATGAGCCTCAATATCATTGTTTTGAATCGAGATGCCGGCGTCCACCTCGCACTCGCAGGGCGTGCGGAAGTTGGTGCGCACAGTTTCGGCCAGCAGTTGCAACGCGCCGACGAGACCGCGGTACTTCACGCTGGTGGGGGAAAGACCATGTGACATGCGGCGCACTTCGGAGACGGACTGGCGCAGCAGTTCATGAATGCGTTGCGCCTGCTGCCGGGTCTCGCCATCCAGATCTGCTTCCAATGCCTCCAGCAACGAGACAATGCCGGTCATGGTCTGGCCCACACCATCATGGAGGTCATGCCCCACGCGCGCCTGCTCCTGCTCCACCACACGCAGCACCTCCTGCTGCAGACGATTGCGTTCAGTCATGTCCGTTCCCGTGACCACGATGCGATCCAGGCTGCCATCTGGTTTGCAAGTGACTGTGCTGCGCAGTTCGACGCTCCGCCACTCTCCATTCTTCGTCCGGAGCCGTGAATCGGCTGGTGGATTTTTTTTCCCGCGCAGCAGACGCGCGAAGCGTTCCTTTGAAAGCGCCGTCTCCGCTGCATCCATGAGCCCAATCTCCCAGGGTGTTTTGCCAATCACCTGCTTCTTGCTGTAACCCATGGTCTCGCTGAAAGACGCATTGGCGTGAACGAAACGTCCTGCCAGGTCCAGCACCACGATAAATGCGGATGTGTGACCTACCAGCGCCTGGTTGTAGGCCAGTTCACGACGGTAGTTGAGTTCCGCCTGTTTGCGTTCCGTAATGTCCTCCACCACTGCAATGTGACGCAGTGGCGGTTCGCCAGGCCGCCACATCGGCGAAACTGTCAGATTGATCCAGGTCAGTTCCCCATTCGGGGCCAAGTTGCGTTTCTCCATGTTGAAACTGGAGATTCTCCCTGCTTTCAGCTCTTCCATCTGATTCAGATCATCCTGAAGATCGTCCGGATAGGTCACGTCCATGAAGGTCAGCTGCAGCATTTCCTCACGGCTGCGCCGGTTGATTTCGCACATCCGGTGGTTAACGCTGAGATAGTGTCCGGTGGGCGTATCGATCACTGCCACACCCACTGCTGCCTGTTCAAAAATGGCACGAAACCGCTGCTCACTTTCCTGGAGTTCCTGCTCCACCCGCTTTCGCTCTGTGATATCTTCGACGACAGCAACATGGCGCAAAGGCGGCTCACCGGGAAGCCACATTGGAGAAACCGTCAGGTTCACCCATTTCAAAGTACCATCTGGAAGAACATTTCGTTTTTCCAAGTTGTAGCTGCGGATCTTTCCTGACTTCAATTCCTGGATACGCTGCAAGGATCTTGGCAAATCCTCCGGAGAAGTCACTCCTTTAAAGGTCATCCCCAGCATCTCATTGCGTGAGCGCTGATTGATCTCGCAGATGCGCTGGTTCACACTGAGAAAACGTCCTGTGGCGGTTTCCACCTCAGCCACCCCGACCGCAGCCTGCTCAAACACCGCGCGAAACCGCTTCTCGCTCGCCAGCAGCGCCTGCTCCGCCAGCTTGCGGTCTGAGATGTCCGAGATGGTACCGGTCATGCGCACCGCCTCTCCCTGCTCATTCCAATCGGCTTCTCCCCGGGTGAGAAACCAATGATACTCCCCATTTTTGGTGCACAAACGCAGTTCCACCTGATAGGGCACTCGTTGCTCAAAATGCGCCTTTCGTGCCGCTTGAACCCTCGGCCAGTCCTCCGGGTGCAGCCGGGACATAAACGACTCCTGATCTTTGCCAAGTTGATCGACCTCTGCAAATCCCAGCATCTGCTTCCAGCGTGGAGAGAGATAAGTTTCACCGGTGACAATATTCCACTCCCACAGGCCGTCGGAAGTGGCTCGCATGGCACGCGCATATCTCTCCTCGCTGACCTGCAGCGCCAGCTTGCGTTCTTCACGTTCGATGGTCAGTGCGGTCAGACGTGCGGCGGCGGTGATCGCATGAATCTCTCTCTGTTCCGGAGTATGAATCTCCCGCCTGTAACAGGCAAAGGCGCCCAGCACCTGCCCGGCACCGCTTATCACCGGCTCCGACCAGCAGGCGAGCAGTCTGGCCTTCTCAGCCAGCTTGTGAAATGTCTCCAGACGTGGATCAGCCAGGACATCAGCACAAATCACCCGCTTGCCGCTGAATGTGGCCACACCGCATATGCCGAGGTCAGCCGAAATGGGCATTCCATCCAGCGCCTTTCTCACATAATCGGGCAGACTGGGAGCCGCCTGCATACGCAGCCGTGTGCCGGTTTCATCAGCCAGCATCACACTGCAGCGCATGCCTGGGTGCCCCGCTTCCACACTTCGCACAATGGCCTCCAGCACAGCTGCGCATGGCGCCCCATCGACGATCAACTGCAGATTGTGAGCTTCGCGTTCCTCGGCAGCCTTGCGCCGGGAAATGTCTTCCAGCGTACCCGTCATGCGCATGGCGCGTTGCTCGTCATCACGACGAATGACTTTGCCGCGACCCTTCACCCATTTCCATGAGCCGTCCTTGCAACGCATGCGAAACTCCCGGGCAAAGCCGTCAGCACGCTGCATCAAATGATCAATCACCGCCTGTTCGGTTCCCGGCAGATCCTCTGGATGCACAAGTGTCTGCCAGCCAAGCTCTGCGCCATCAACTGGCTCATCGGCGCCATACCCAAGCATCAACTTAAACTGGCTGGAACGGAAGATCGTGTCACGCTTGATATCCCAGTCCCAAACGCCAAAGCCCGAACTCTCAAGAGCAAACTTCCAGCGTTGTTCCCCCTCCTGCAGCCGCTGTTCCACCTGCACACGCTCCGTGATGTCGCGGCCCACGGACTGCATCTCCAATAATTCCCCATTCGCATCATAGAAGCCACGATTGACGAACTGCATCCAGCGCTCCTGTCCTGTGCAATCGTACACCCGGTTTTCGATCACAACCACCGGGTTCTCCGGCGTGAGCATCCTTAGTCTGGATTCAATCAGCAGTAAGTCGGCCTCCACCACAAAGGGCTGCCATGTCCGGCCAATCAGCTCTTCTCGCGTCATGGCAAAGAAACGGCAAAAAACTTCATTCACATAGGTGAAGGTGCCGTCTGGGAGAAAGCGGCAGATCGTCTCCGTCAGATCCTCCACCACCGTGCGGTAGGGATCTGAGTTCAATAGCACATGCAGCGCAGCTGGCGGCGCAGTAGTTCGGGTCTTACGTGTCTTCATGCAGGCACATCCTCACCATAACCCAGCGTGAAGCACAAGCCACCGCAGAGATGCACGATCAAGGGATGTATCCCATCGACTTCATCCACTCTGCCACGCGGTTCGGCCAGTCGTTCACCGGTCCGCCGCTTTTGCGCATGCCGAATCCGTGACCGCCTTTGGCATAAATGTGCAATTCGCAGGGGATGTTGAGCTTTTTGTACTCAAGATAGAGCAATGCGCTCGCACTGGCCGGCCAGCCGTCATCATTGGCATGCACCAGACACATGGGGGGCGATTTGGCCGTGACTTCATAACCAGGCAGCAGGTGAGTGATGTCCTCTTTGCTGACGAGATAGGCTGGGTAAACCGGAATGGCGAAATTCGGGGTCGCATCCTCCACATCCAGGGCAGGATCGGTCGTGTAAGTCCGCTCGTTCGCATGCAGCGCCGTCATCACCGTCAGATGACCGCCAGCGGAGAAGCCGAGAATGCCGATGCGATCTGGCTTGAGGTCCCACTCTGCGGCGTGATGGCGGATCAGCCCCATCGCACGTTGCGCGTCCTGCAACGCCTCGCGGCCAGGATCCTTCGGGTCACGCTTCGGCACGCGGTATTTGAGCAGGATGCCCGTCACGCCATGTTGTACAAGGAAATCACACACCTGCGAGCCTTCATGCTCATAGGCCAGGATGCCGTAACCACCGCCAGGACAGACCAACACCGCCGTGCCATTCGGTTTCTCCGGTTTAAATACCGTGATCATGGGGTCGGTCACATTCGTGATGCGAACCACATCAGTCGGCGACTTTTTAGGAATTTCCTTCTCGGCCTCGATTTTCACTCCGGGTTTTTCCGGCGCGCCGCCGGGCCAGAGTTTTACCACTATAGGTTCAGCGGCAAACAGTGAGGAAGAGACGAACAGAAGGGCTGGAATGAGCTTCATGGTGCCGCTAATGGAGCGGAAATCACCGCGCAACGCAAGGCAGCATCATCGCATCCCGCATGCCGTGGAGGATTTTTTTGTCCGCCGGGCAGACCGTGGCCAGCACCCCGCCGAGGGCCGGGTCATTGTCCTCGTCCGATGTGGCGAAAAAATAGGGACACAGCCGCACCCGGCTCTGCATGGCCCTCGTAGCCTGCTTGTCATCTTCCCATGCCGGATGCGTAACCACCTTGGCACGATGAAACTCCTGCAACACGAACGGATTGGTCGGAAAACTCGCCTGCGCCTCGTCAATCGCCACAGCCCACTGTTCATGGGATAAATCGTGGCCAATGAAGACTCCGCGCGATCCCCAGCCACGCTCGGAAAAGCCGCTGATCTTGAGCACAAGCTGCCGCTGCTTGCCGCCGAAGGTTTTCATCTCATGCCAGCTCTGAATGTCGAGCTTCGGCCATACCGCAAAGGGTGGCAGCAGCACCGGATCGACCACCCAGCCCATCGGGATGCATTTCTGCAAAAGACACAGATGCTCTGCGCTGAGCGCCGACTGCCAAAACTCTGCCAATGTGGGCGACCAAAAAAGCGCGAGCCACAGCTTCTCTTCGAGGAAGGCTTTGATTGGCGGGGTGAAGCTCAGCTCTCCACGCTCCGCCATGCGCATCATCACATCAGCATTCTCCACGTTGGAGAGATCAAACAACTCAAAGAAGCGATAAATCGCAGCGCCGTTGAGTTCGTAGGGTTGCACCTCCCATGGCCGCAGGACACGGCGGCCCAGTCTAGCGGCCAGCCAGCTCATTTCCGGGAGGTAATCACCCGATTCACGCGAGATGAGGATGTCTTCGCTCGGAAATGAAGCGGCAAACCCCTCAATCATCCCAGAAGCTCCGCCGATCACATCTTGTCCCAGAGCGGCATACGTCTCATTCAGCCATGCCGTTAATCCGATGCCTCCTGGCAAAGAATCCAACTCCGAGATGCTCACCCCGGTTTCCGTCAGCACCAAATCCGGCCGCAGCACACGCGGCAGGTCTTCATGCCAGCGTGGATTCCGCCCCAGTTCGGTCACCCGCAGAGGCTTGCCCTGATCCAGCAGCTTCGCCACCCAAGGATACGTCGCATCAAAGTACAACCGATTGCAGGCCCGCTGAAACGCGCGCAATGCGGGTCCTAGATTGCGGATCAGCGCCACTGTCGTTGCATCCAACGCGAACGATTCTGGAGAAAGCACCCATTCCTTCTCCGCAAAGAAGCCCTGCTCCGGGAAGGAGGCGCGTATTCGGGAGATTGATTCAGCGGCAGATACTGGCATTGAAAACGATTACGACGGACGAATGCATCTGTCTCACTTCACTTCCGCAACTTTCGTATTGCCAGAAGGCAAAGTGCGAATGCGTTGTGTTGGGCTGAGCCCATATTTATCAGGTTGGTACATGGCTTCGATTTTCGCAGGCGGAGCAATGGTGTCGCCTTCGGCGATGACGCGGGCAAGGTATTGGAGGCTGAATTTGCCTTTAGCTGGAGCAAAATCGGTGAAGAACAGGGCGCGGTCGGTGCGGATTTCACGGTGGTCACAGAACCATTGCTGCGTGCCGTCGGGCAGTTGCTCGCCTTCGCGTTCGCTCTGAGTGCCAAACTCGGGATTGATGGCTTCAAAGACGGCTGGAAGCGCATCGTCGATGGCGAGGTAACTATCTCCGCCGCCAATCTCGATCTTGAGAGTGACAACCACCATGTCACCCACGCGGAGGTCGTCGGTTCCGGAGGTGGATCCGTCCATGTTCAGTTCTTCGTAGCTGCGCTCGATGGCGTAACCCTTGTTCTCACCGGCGAATTCGCGCTGTGGCGGGAAGCTCCGGGCTTCAATGCGACCGTAAATTTCACGGCCAGCGGGAAGTTCGACGCTGAGCGGCTTCGCACTGAGCGCCTGATTGAGCGCAAAGTTCACATGTGTGCTTGAGAATCCGTCAGCGAGATTGAGCGGCACGGCCTGGGTGTCCCAATGCCCCGTCGCCGCGAGAGGCTCGCCCACCTTCTTCAAGCTGCGCTCGTAGGCGGCCAAGGCAGTCAGCGTCCAGGCATTGGTGAAAGTGTTGCCCCATTCGCCCTTCCCATTGCGGGATTGCAGAATTGACACTGCCAGATGTTCGGCGTCTTCGGTAAGGCCGAGATGCGTGTAACAGATCAAGCGCAACGCCTTGTTTGCACCATTGCCAGCCCAGTGGCTCCAGACCACAGGGTGCGGTGCTGGCGCGGGTGGCGCCTTGGCCTTGGTTTCTGTTTTGGCAGTCTTGCTCTTGATGTCGGCCTTTGCCGGAGCGGGATGCTCAGTAGGCCTCCAGCCAAGCGTGTCCTTGATCTGCTGCTCGGGTGCGTTGCTCAGGCACATCGAAAGCGCGAGGTAGAGTTTCGCGATTTCAGGCAGATGCTCGCGTTTGCCGAATAGCAGGTTCTGATACGCAGGCTCAGGTTTGCCAGCCTTCGCCAGAGTATACAGTGCCAAAGCGGAATCGGTGATGTTAAAGAGGTCTTTTTCCTCATCGAGACCACGTAGCTTTTTCGAGAGGAATTCGACGAGCTTGTTGATCGCATCCGCAGGAACGTCCGCACCTTGATCGCGGGCGCGCAGCAGCAGCAATCCGCCGTAGGCGCTGCCCCAGAAGCTGGACTCGGTGCCGCCGGGCCAGTAGGCCAGGCCGCCTTCATCCGTGGTCATCTGCAGAAGCTTGTCGACACCGGCCTGAACGACCTGCTTCGCCTTGCCACCACCGAGTTGATCTGGAAACAGCGGCTCGTATCTGCCGAGGGCGAGCCAGGGCATCGTGGCAGAAGTCGTCTGCTCGACGCAGCCATAGGGATAGTGCAGCAGGTAATCAAGCGCATCGCGTGCCTCATAGAGGCGGCTGTTGCTGATGCCCAGTGAAAGCGAGCCTTCGCCTTCGAGCAGCGCTGGGTTCACGTCCTTGATGAGATTCTCGTTCGGTTCATCGGACTTGAGACGCGTGTAGCTCACATACCGCAGCTCGGGCACGGGATGATTGACTTCAAAGGTCGATTCGGTTCCGTCACTGGCTGCCACGGGCCAGTTCACGCCACGTGCGGTCCATTTCCATTTTGCGGTGCCCAGTTGCACAAACTGTACTGGAAAAGCGGTGGCCGCGGTCTCACCGGCTTTGATCTGCAGGATGATTTTCTGCAGCTTGGCGCTGCCACCAGTATCGGCTTTTAGAGAAGCGGGAACAAAATCTCGCTTCTCCTGAATGAAGTTTGCCGTGACATCCAGTTCCAGCGTGACCTCCACTGCACCGGCATCGGGCGTGGTGTTGTGAACGACAGCCTTCACCAGGAATTCATCTCCCAGGCGGGCGAAACGCGGTACAGCGGGCTCGACCATGAGAGGCTTGTTGATCTTGAAGGCGGATTCCCCTTTGCCGAAACGATCAACGCCATGTGCTGCCACGGCCATGATACGATAGCGCGTGAGATTGTCCGGTGCGGTGACGTTGGCGGTCAGGCTGCCCTGCGCATCCGTGGTGCCTGACGCAAGCCATAGCGGTGTGACGATGAAGTTTTTACGAATGTTCGCGTTCGGCCCGTTGCCATCTCCATCACCACCTCCGACAACGAACCCTTTGTTGCCACGATCACGAGCCGCAGCTTCTTCAGACAACAGATTGTCAAAGGAGGTGAAGCTGTCGACCGCGAGCGGCAGTTCGGCATGGAAATACGCGGAAGGATCAGGCGTCTCATGCTTCATGAGACTCAGCACGCCTTCATCGACGGCGTAAAGTGTCACATCAGCACCTGACACGGCAGCCCCTTTGGCATCAGTGATCGTTGTGGTGATCTTCACCTCTTCTGCAGGACGCACTTCATCATGATCCGGCTTCACTGCGAGTTTCAACTCTTTCACGTCCGACTCAACGGTGAGAGCGCAGTAGCCGACGCGATACTCCGGCATCTTGTGCTGCTTGGTGCTCGCCGCAGAACCACGAATAACGATGACAGAAACGAATACATTGGGAAACTCATCTTCACCGAGCGGCAAGCGAATAATCGGGTTTTCGAGTGTGAGTTCGGTCACAAACTGACGATGCAGCCTGTTGCGTTCCACGGTGACGAGCGCAGTTCCGGCGATCGGAGTTTTGACCACGATGACCGCATCCTCCCCGGGCTTGAGTTTGGTTTTCTCTGGCTGGAGGTTCATTCGGTTTCCATCCTCCATCGCCCATGGGAATTCATTGCCTCCAACAGCATAGAATGCCATGCGGGAGAGCACCTTTGTGCCTTTGGCATCCACCGCCTCGGCTGTGAGGAAATAGACACCGCCGCCTGCAGGAGTGAATGGAACGGTGACCGAGGGTGCCGAACCTGCGGTGGCGGCTTTCAAATCGAAACTCTGCTTCAATTCTTCACGCAGGATGACCTGATCCTTGGTCGTTGATCCGCCACCAGCAGTGGCGATTTTGAGTGTGTGGTACTCCTGGCGTTCGACTTTGAGATCTACATGCACATTGCCTGCGGCGGGCGCGCCCTTGGAATCAATCGCAACGACCTCGAGCTGCAGGGCTTTGCCGGCGGTGCCAAAATAATCCGGACCTTTGAGGCCAAGCAGGAAATCTGCGCCAGGCACTTCAAACTCGGCGGAGGAACTGATGGTCTGCTCGTTGATGTCGGTGACTTCTGCGTTCACCCGCACACGCTGCGGCAGCGCAGCACGGTCTGGCGGCGGCCTCGGCATTTCGAGTGTGGCGGTGCCGTCTTCCGCCAGGAAGAGATTGCCATTCACGAACCACTCATTCTCCACCTCGTCATTGCCATGTCCGGCATAATCACCATCGGCATCCCGATCCTGCGCATAATGCGACCACAAAGGTGCTTCACCAAAGTGATACTGGCTGTAGGCCTGCGGCGCCTCGTAGTCACGCTGCGAGTTCGCGCTCCACTGCACCTTGGCGACGGAAAGCGCCTTCCCCATATAGTAGTTCGCACTGAGCGGCAGGTGGATGCGGTCTGGCTGAAACTTGAGAGTCTTGGCGTCGAGCTTCACTTCAAAGGTGTTTGGCTTGTAGTCATCGATGCGGAAAGTCATGCTGCCGCCTGCTTCACTCTGGCTGTTCGAATTGGCCGTTTTGAGATTGATTGAGAGATCATACCAGCCCGCAGGGCCGGTCGGCAGCACCACATCATCTGCCCAGGCGCCGCTGGCAGTGAATGTCACCGGCTTGTCGACGACGATGCGGTAGCGCGGGTCTCGGATCAACAGACGCCCCTGTGCAGGCGCTTGATCAAGGCTCAAATCGTCTCCGACAAGCAGGCGGGTGTGCGCCTTGAAATGCGCGGTGTCACCGGGCTTGTAGAGCGGACGGTCGGAAAAAACAAAGGTGCGCCGCTGCGGCTGCCAGACATTTTCATAAGCCTGAGAGATGTCGTAGGGAATGTTGATGCCGCTGTCGCTGCACTCGATGACGGCGCAGTCGCCATTCTTTTCAGCAAGCACGAACGCTGGCGTGGCACCCGGCGCGGTTGCGATTCCGCTGGCGTCGGTGTCGCCATAGCCGATGAGTTTCAAATCGTTGTCAACGAGAGTGAGACGCACACTGGAAACCGGCCTGCCTGTCTCCAACGAAGTCACGAAGATCATCGACTCGCGACCATTGCTCTTTTGCATGATGCCCAGGTCGGTGAACTGCACGAGCGTCTGGGTGATGACACCTTTCTGCTCAAGCCCCGCAGAGGCCGTGCCTTCAAGTTCAATGAACAGAGGTGCAGCCGGGAAATCACCAAGCACTTCACGCCAGTTCAGCTTCAGGATCTCGCTGTGGTCGAGCGGCTTGTTCACCGGAAAGCTGCGGTCAAACACCTGCGTGCCAGGGTAGCTGTCGATCAACTGCATCTTGTAGGCAGCCTTTTGTTTGTCGTTGCCGTAGTAGGCGGTGCGGTAAGCACGGTATTGATCGAGTGCTTTGAGCAGTTCGGGACCGTTGAGACGCTTCGCCCTCACCCGCACCTGGCTCACATTTGCAGCGCTGAATTCATAATTGGCAGTGCCTTTCGCGAGCTGTGCGTTGATGAAAGTTGGCGCGGCGAGATAGGGGGGATTTGGAATGAATGTGACTTCATTTTTGTAGTTCGCCTGCAAGGGTAGGTTGTCTCCTGAAGTCATCGCCATATCGACCGTGACGGTGTACTTCTTGTTCACCTCAAATGGCCCGGTGAAACGCAGCGTACGACCGATAATCTCGACCTTGAGCCCCGTCATCGGACCTTCATCTTTGTTAACCACTGCAGCCAGCTTCTGGCCCAGTGAAGTCCGGCGGATGGTGACAAAAGGTGCGAGTTTCTGTGCAAAGGCATCCTTCATTTCCTGCGTCATTTCATCACTCGTCGACGGCAGGAGGCGCTTGTTGAAATCGACATCAATGTAGTAGTCGCTGTCGAACGGCGTATGTGCCTCGACTTCGCTCACCTCGAACGGTTTGATCTCGCCGAGCTGGATGTCGTCGCCCGTGGCAATCTGATTAATGCCAGAAGCGTTACTGAGTGTTTCCGCGATGGTGAGGCGCCATTTGCCAATGGCCAGCTGTGTTTCGGGCTCGATGATGATGGCGCTAAGTCGGGCCGCATCATCTCCCACAGACGGTTTCACCTTGGAGATTTCCTCCGCCCAGGTCGCCTGCGGCTCGGTGCCCATGCGGGTGAAATCCTTGCCCGTGGCGTGACGGATCTTGGCAGCGACCGGCTGCGGCGATGATTCAGAGACGAACTTGATGTGCTTGACGACCTCGGAAGGCATCACGCTGTCGTTGAACTCGAAGAGGAAACGCGGAGTTCGATTCTGCGCATCGTCGTCGAACCAGCGTGGGTGCTGGTCGATGATGCGAAAACGGGCGCTGTTCACCGAATCGAGTTTTTCCGCCGCAAGAGGTTTTACGGCGAGATCCGTCAGACCCGCGTGCAGTTTGAACTCATAGCTGGCGGCAAATTTTGGCGCCTGTGTGAGATGGAACTGGCCGCTGCGGGTGCTCGTCCACTCAAAGGTGCCAGTCAATTCCGGTATGACGACGAGCGGCGAAGTGGTCGCACTTTTGCCGATTTGATCTTTTGCCACCATCGCCGTTGGAAACACAACTTCGATGGTCGATTCCGGTGCCAGTTCCTCTGGATTGATGGAAATCTTCGCGTGCAGTTCCTGCTGCGGCGGCATTTTCGGTTCTGAACGGCTTTTCGGCGGAGCCGCGTGGGAAAGATCAAAGACTAAAACAAACGCCAGCGTCATGGCTGGCAGCAGCGCGAGGCTGAAGGAGGTTTTCATGGCGAACAGTGGGTTCGCCCTGAGAGTAGCACGCCCCCCGCAGCGGCGAGGATATTTTTGGAGAGTTTTTGGAAACTCGAAAAACCACAATTCAGATCAGCTCCGAAGCCTGACGCCGCGCCCAGGCATCCGCCTCGATAAGCGCCTCAAGCTCCGGATGCTCCACCACCTGATGCGCCGTCATGACACGCTCCACAGTCTGCCAGATGCCTGGAAACGATATCTTACCGTTGAGGAAGGCATCTACGGCGACTTCGTTGGCAGCGTTCAGGACGGCAGGTAAGGTGCCGCCGACGGTACCGGCGTGGCGGGCGAGATTGATCGCGGGAAAATCGTCCACTCGGGGCGCTTCGAAATGCAAGGCTCCAACCTTGGCGAAATCGAGCGGCTTGAGATTGTTCGTCACACGGTCAGGCCAGGTCACAGCGTATTGGATCGGGAAGCACATGTCGCTGTGACTGAGCTGGGCGATGACGCTGTTGTCGGCAAACTCGACCATGCTGTGGACGATGCTCTGAGGATGCACGACGACCTCGATCTTGTCCATCGGCACATCGAAAAGCCACTTCGCCTCGATCATTTCCAGGCCCTTGTTGAAGAGGGTGGCGCTGTCGATCGTGATCTTGCGGCCCATGGTCCAAGTGGGATGCTTCAGCGCCTGGGCGACGGTGACTCCGGGCAGTTGATCGGCAGGCAGCGTCCGGAAAGGGCCACCGCTGGCGGTGAGCAGGATGCGCTGGACATAGCTGTGGCGGTGGCCTTCGAGGCACTGGAAGATGGCGTTGTGCTCGCTGTCCACGGGCAGAATGTTTACACCTTTGCGCTTGGCTGCCTCGGTGACGGCTTCGCCGGCCATGACGAGGATTTCCTTGCTGGCCACGGCCAGATGCATGCCCCGCTCAATGGCTGCGAGAGCTGGCGCGAGGCCGGCTGTGCCTACGATGGCGACGAGCACCATGTCAGCGTCGGATTCGTTCACGAGATCGACCAGTCCCTGCGTGCCCGTGTGCAGCACCACATCCGCAGAAAGCAGCGAGCGGGCTTTTTCAGCAGCGGCGGCATCGGTCAGCGCCACCTGCTTCACGCCGGTCTCGCGAACCTGCTCCACGAGCGCCTCGACACTGCAGTTCGCAGCCAGACCGACGATTTGCATGCGCTCGGGGATGTCGCGCGCGACTTTTAGGGCACTGGTGCCAATGGAGCCGGTAGAGCCGAGGAGGAGGACTTTGCGCATCACGAATGCTTGCTTTGGCTTATCGTGCGATGGCGGACAAGTAAAAATAAAATACCGGCGCAGTGAAGAGCAGGCTGTCAGTGAGATCGAGAATACCACCTATGCCAGGGAGCGCCTGACCGCTGTCCTTGATGGCTACGCAGCGTTTGAGCACGGATTCGGCCAGATCCCCCGTGACGGCCGTCGCGCAGAGCACCGGGGCAAGGATCATGCCATGCATCCAGGTGATGGGCGCGAGTTTTTCGGGAATGGTGGCCAGAAGCACCGCAGCGGCGCCAAACGAACCAATGAAAGCGCCGACAAAGCCCTCCCAGGATTTCGCGGGACTGATATGCGGGATCATTTTGTGCTTACCGAACAGCAGGCCCACCACATAAGCCCCCATGTCGCTGAATTTCGTGACCATGATGAGAAAGAGGACGAGAAAGATGTCTGTGATGCCCTTGCCGTCGGCATGAAAGTACATGAGCCGCACCATGAAGCCGAAGAAGATGACGGTATAAACCGTGCCAAAGACGGTGTTAAAGATTCGCTGCAAGGTGGACGCGCCCTCGAGCTGGTGGCGGTAGCAGAGAATAAAGGAGCCGTGCACGCTGGCAGTGAGCGCAGCCAGATCAAACTCCATGGGCGGCGCTTTGTGACGGGAGGTCGTGTACCAGATCACCACCCCCCAGTACGTGATGCAGATGATGAAGCCGAGCGCATTGAAGGAGCGTGCATGCGGGTCATTGCGCAGCAGCCGGAAATACTCGACCGCCCCCGCGACCCCGAAAAATCCCGTGATCGCAATGACGAGCCAAGTGTTCTGCCATTCCAGAAAGGCCACCGAAAGCAGCGACCACAGCAGCAAGGTGCTGAACAAACGGGATGCGAAAACTCGGCGCTTGCTGGGAGCGATGGTCGGCTTGGCGGCGGCGGTTTCGGGCATGCGGCGGGTTGGGGGTGGGCCATTAAGAGCCTATCCCGCAGGTGAGAGCAATGCGATTTCGCATTTGGCTTTCCTTCATGCCCCGTTAATTTCAAATCTCATGGCAGCCTACGTCATCCAGCCCGGCGACACCCCGTCTGGCATCGCCCGCAAATTTGGCATGAACTTTGACCGGTTCAAAGCCGTCAATCCCGGTCTGTGTGACGCAAACAACAACTGCCGCATCCTGTTCCCCGGCCAGGTATTGCAGGTGGATGCGCCCGAGGGTGCACCAGACACTCCTCCGGCCAATCCGACGCAGCCCGCCGCCGGTTTCGTGCCGCAGGCTCCGCCGTGGATGGAGTCTGCCCTGCGTGAGCAGGGGGTGGCTGAGTGGAATCCAGGCGACAACCCACGCATCGTCGAATACCTCGCCAGCGTCGGCATTCGTGGCGGGGATGAAACGAGCTGGTGCGCCGCCTTTGTGAACTGGAACCTGCTAAACTCGGGCTTCAGAGGCTACCATACCGGCCTGGCCGGCCAATGGATCAATTTTGGCCGTGCCGTGGCACCTACCTACGGCTGCATCGTCGTCATGCAGCCCCTCAGCGCCGGGGCCAGCGGTCATGTGGGCTTCCTGCACGCACTGGATCAGAGCAATGTCTGGCTGCTCAGTGGCAACAGCGCCAACCGCGTCCGCATATCCGCC
The DNA here is from genome assembly GCA_903838675.1 of uncultured Verrucomicrobiota bacterium. Classification (GTDB taxonomy): domain Bacteria; phylum Verrucomicrobiota; class Verrucomicrobiia; order Verrucomicrobiales; family Verrucomicrobiaceae; genus Prosthecobacter. The sequence goes on along the minus strand of CAILZI010000234.1, from coordinate 8,442 downwards.
TACTCGCGTGGCAAGCTGGCAGCAGGGCAGTGTTTCCGCTGGCCGGTCTGATCACAGCCCACCGGCAAAAAACATTCGCAGTTCGCTCAGTCCCTGCCCTTCGGCGCAGACTTCGGCTAGGTTGGACACCGCAGAGGGGATGTGCTGCTCGTAGTGAGGTTTGCCGAGATTGCGGCTGAGATTGGCATAAGCCCCGAGCGCCTGCATGAGGCGCTGGGCGGCGCAGAGGTAAAACACTTCGCGCACTTCATTCAGCGCCAGGCCGCGATGCTCTGCATAGTAGCGCAGCAGGCTGGTGCGCTCCGTCCTCGTGAGGTTCACATACGGATCGTAGAGCAGCGAGGCCAGATCGTATTCGGCAAGGCCGAGGCGCAGGCCTTGGTAATCGACCAACCACGCCTCCTCACCGCGGATGAGAACATTCTGGCTTTGAAAATCCCGATGCACCAGGCAGCGCGGCAGGCGGGCCAAGCGGCGGCGGAGCTGCCGGAGCGTTTCATGGGCGGCGTTGAACTCGGTATTGGAAAACTCGCGTCCCAGGTATCCGCGTACAAAATGCTCAAGGAAGTAGCCCTGCTCCCATTCGTAGAGCGCTTCATCAAAGCCGGGTTCGAGTTCGTCGATATCCGCCGGCGCGAGTGTGTTTTCGCCCACCCCATGAAACTTGGCCGCCTCACGCAGAGTGGCCTGGTAGAGCGGAAAACGCTGTTCCCAGGGCTGGCCGTTGTAGGATTGCAAATCAACACGCCCCAGATCTTCCAGCCAGACACACAGGCGCTGTTCGTCGAAGGCATAGACCTGCGGCACATGCGCACCGATTCTCTTAAGCCGGTAGGTGGCTGGGACAAACTTCGGATTGTCACGACGCGCCAAGGTGTAAACCATGAGGATCATCGGATCACGGGCGACCTGCCAGTTGAGGCGGTAGAAATGGCGGTCAGAAGCCCCTTTGAGGATCACTTCCACCTCGCACGGCGTGCCGTTCAGTTCAGGGAACTGTTCGCGGGTGAAAATGAGCAAAGCCTCGTGTTCGGGGAGCATGGTTGGGGAAAGGGGGCAATGACGAATGCATAAGGACGAATGTCCAATGCAAAGCCCGAATTGCTCAAAAATCGACGTCCTCGGCATTCCCTGCGGCTTTGATGCCACTGCGGACGATGCAACGCTTCAGCTCCGCGCCTGCCTGCACCCGGCCGCCAGGCCAGACAATGCTGTCTTCCAACTGCACTCCGGCTTCAATCACAGCCCCGGTTCCGACTACATTGATCCCGCGCAAAACGGCCCCGGTCGCAATCTGCGCTGCTGGATCGATCGCGGGGGCAAACATGCCGTTCAGGGCCGAATGGGCGGAAAGGTAGGCTGTTCGGCTGCCCAGATCCCACCAGCTGCCCTCATCAATCACGACGGCGCCGAGCTTCGCCCCGGAACGAATCATATTAAGGAAGATGGGTATGACGGACTCGACCTTGCCTGGGGTGATCCAATCATGAATGGCCGGATCGCAGGCGTAGATGCCGGTGAAGAGGTATTTCCCTTCATCACCTGTGCCAAGCTTGTTGCGGATGTCAGTGACAAGGCCACGCCGGGGATCAAAGGCGATGTGCAGGGACGGCCCATGACTGCGCAGCACCAAGGTGACGAGATTGCCGTTTTCACGGTGCTCGGTCAGCAACGGCTTCAGCGGGAGGTCCGTGAGGATATCGCCGTTGTAGACGAGGAAAGGCTCGTTGCCGAGGAGATCACGCACATTGGCAATGCCCCCTGCGGTTTCAAGCCTCACTGGGCTTTCGTTGCGAAATTGGATTGGAATGCCCTTGTAGCTTTGATCCGGAAAGGCCTCGGCATAGGCTTCCGGGATGTGGTGCGTGTTTACTACCAGACGAGACACGCCGGCCGCAATCAGGTGATCAAATGCATAGGTGATCAGCGGCCGGTGAAACACGGGCACCAGCGGCTTCGGAAGCTGCTCCGTCAACGGTTTCAGCCTCTCACCAATGCCTGCGCCCAATACAAATGCCTGTTTCACGCGCGGCATTTACGCGGACAGGATGGTGGCGCAAATGGAAGTTGCCACTGAAGATCAAGCCGTCCGCTTCCTGCGCAGCCAGGTGACAAGCACCACAATGCCCGTCACAGCAGCCAACGTAGGCAGCATGTACCCTCTGTCTGGAGTAGTTCCGCACCACGCACACATGGCATCAGGGCTGCCCGCAGCCGCATTTGCAGCTTCCAAGGATTCCGCAGTGATGGGTGGCGGAGCTTTGGTGCGCGGGGTGAAGGTTATCAAATCCAGCACGTAACTCGTTTCACCGGGAAAGAGGATTTGGTAGCGCTCCACTTTCTTGCCCAGAGCCGTGTTGTGATACAGCACGCTCAGTGTCCCCGTCGGCAGGGCCTTGATCGAGTAACCGGTGCTACCGGCAGGAAGCTTCGTACGCCAGGTGCCTGTGAGCATGACCGGGTCTTCCGGCAGTTTCAGCGGAGCATTTTCTGCCGCAGTAAACTCCCATGTGAGGTCGGGCTTTACCTCCACCACGGGATCCAGGACTACCTCGACCACCTTCTGCACATACTCACGGGCAGCGGCCTTGAGTTTTTCCTGCTGCTCTGCTGGCGTGACGCCCAGATCGGCGTTGGTGAGGTAGGGTGCCACGTTGGGGTCGGGCTGGAAGCTGCGGGGGTCGATCTCCACCTGGAGCATCCAGTCCCCGTTTTTCTCAAAATGGGCCCGTACCGCCACATCCGGCAGCGGATGCGCCAGGCAGGGGACTATAAACGCCATGATGGCGAGCAAGCAGAGGCTGGGGGCCGTGTTTTTCATCCTGCCAGCGTGGCACAGGCAAGCTCCATGTGACGAGCTTTTTTCAAAAACCCCACATTTTTTGATTGGCAGGGGGGACTTCTTTCGTTTTGAATGCACGCAAATCCGCTCGGTCACTTCCTGACGGAAAGCTAACCTCACTCAAACTTAACATGAAATCCATCCTCACCACCCTCGCCGTCCTCGGCCTTTCCGTGTCCGCATTCGCAGGCTGCGGCAAAATCGACACCACCAACGGCACGCTCAAGTCCGTTGATGCTGACTCCAAGTCCATCGTGATCGAATCCGGCGGCAAAGAAGTCAAGCTTACCCTGACCGCTGCCGTCACCGGCGCTGACAAGCTCGTCGGCAAGAAAGTGACCGCCACCAGCTCCCACAAGAAAGTGGAATCCCTCAAGGAAGGCTGATTTCCAGTGAGGTGATCCGTTCGCCTTTGAAGCCCGAAAGCGACCCTTTCGGGCTTTTTCATGCCCGGAATTCGGAATCAAGATCTCAGCGAATTCGCATTTATTCTTGAGATTGCATGAAATAACTCGTTTGATTAAACCTCTTAATGCTGCGCGCAGGCCATAAGGCCTTTGCCAGCCTCCAGACACACACACCACACACTATGAAATCACTTCTCACTCTTGCTCTCGTCTCCTCCAGCCTCCTGCTGAGCAGCTGCGCCAATGGCCATTGCATCTTCGCGAAGAAAAAAGCGGCCTCCTCCTGCTGCGCCACCGGCGCCAGCTCAAGTGCCTCCTGCTGCTCCAGCACCGGCCACAGCCATGCCGCCCCTGCCAAGAAGAAGTAACATAAGACAAGCTAATTTGCCAAAGCCCGGAGATATTCTCTCCGGGCTTTTTTGTGGCTGCATTGTGCCAAATTTGTCTGCCAGTGTGCTTGTCTTGGTGCAGCTTGTTTAAACATGCACGCCGGGTGCAAGTTTAACTCCATGCCCTCGTAAATCGAGGCATGCGACTCAGTCTCTTCTCCGATTATTCCCTGCGCGTTCTCATGTTTGCCGCGCTGAAGGGAGAAACGTTTTCCCTCAGTGAAGTCGCTGAAGCTTACGACATCTCTCGGCACCATCTGGTGAAGGTGGTGAACTTCCTCGCCAAGCTTGGTTACCTCGAAACCCGCCGTGGCAGAGGTGGTGGCATCGCCTTGGGCATGCCACCGGAGGACATCCGCATCGGCATGGTCGTGCGCCGCACCGAGGACACGCCTTACATCGTCGAGTGTTTCGACAAGCAGCACAACACCTGCCCCATCAACGGCTCCTGCCGGCTCAAAGGAGCGCTCGCCCAGGCCGTGAACGCTTTTTATGAAACTCTCGACCGCCACTCACTACGCGACCTCGTCAGTGGTGCCGCAGGAAAAAGCATCAAGGAGAAGCTGCTGCCGCAGCAATGACGCAACCCGAACGCTGAATTTACCAGCCATGACCTCCCATTATTTCAATGCTTCCATGCGATACGCCTCCTTAGGGCGGTTGAGCCTCGCCGTTTTGGCCTCGTCACTCCTCACGCTTCATGCCGAGGACGAATACGAGAACGCCCCTATTCGCTATTCCGACACAACTCCCAACGACGCCGCTCAGCGTCTCGAAAGTCTCATGACCGCAGGCAAAGTCAAAATCGACCGAACCGATGCCTGGACCGTTTTGCGCGATGTAATGAAGCAGTTCGACATCCCGCAGGAGTCGCAGGTCATGGTCTTCTCCAAGACCAGCAAGCAGAACGACCGCATCAGCCCTCAGACACCACGCGTGGTCTATTTCGGTGACGACGCCTATGTTGGCTACTGCCTTGGCGGTTCAATTGAAGTTGCCACCATCGACCCAAAGCTCGGCCCCATCTTCTACCTGCTTGATCCCAATGAGGAGCCCGCCAAGCCCTTGCACTTTCAGCGGGACAATAGCTGCCTGAGCTGCCACGGCGGCCCCTTCACGCCCGAAGTCCCTGGCGTCATCGTGCGCTCCGTTTATCCTGGCCCTGAAGGACATCCAATCATGAGCCAGGGCAGCACCGTCGTCGATACCGCGACCCCATTCACTGACCGCTGGGGCGGCTGGTACGTCACCGGCAGGCACGGCAGCGTCCTGCATCGTGGCAACGTCACTGCCACCGAGAAAAACGACCAGACCATCAAAATCGACTTCACCGCTGGAGCCAATGTCACCGACCTCTCCAAATTTTTCGATGTCGCCCCTTACAAGCGCAAGCAGAGCGACATCGTCGCCCTCATGGTGCTGGAGCATCAGACCAGCGTGCAAAACATTCTCACCAAGGCAAATCAAGCCTCCCTGCGCGCCATGCACATGCAGACCAGCCTTCAGCGTGAACTGGGCGAAACTGTCATGAGCGAACCCACCGGCACCGCGCGCCGCATCATCGATCATTCTGCTGAGGACGTCGTCGAAGCTCTGCTCTTCAAAGACGAGGCCGTGCTGCCAGACGGTGGCATCGAGGGCGATCCCGCCTTCCAGACCGCCTTCACCAAACGCGCCCCACAAAGCAGTGATGGGCGCAGCCTCAAGGACTTCCAGCTCCTGCACCGTCTCTTCAAGTACCGTTGCAGCTACATGGTCTATTCCCTCACCTTCCAGCACCTCACCGCCCCGCTGAAGCAAACCGTTCTTAACCGTCTTTGGACCATCCTCGATGGCAAGGACACCACCGGCCAGTTCACCTACCTCAGCGAAACTGAACGCGGCCACATCCGCCGCATCCTCGCTGAGACACTGCCCGGCGCACCGTCGGCGTGGAAGAAGGCGCTGGCGGCAAAGTGAATCGTGCTGCGAGTTGAAAACCCGCTTTCCATCTCCAAGCTTCGCGCATGAAACTGCCCTTCATCCTCCTGCTCTGTTCCCTCTGCCTGGCCTCCTGCGAAAAACAGCAGCCCCCTGCAGTCGAAAAACAGCCCGCCACAGTCGATTTCTTCGACAAGGACGTCGATATGCTCAACGAAGGCAAAGAGGCGAACTACAAGGGCAAGCCGTACACAGGCATCATCCGTAGCAAGCATTCCAACGGAAAGGAAAAGGGCGAATACCCCTACATCAACGGCAAGATGCACGGCGTAATGAAGGAGTGGTGGGAGAACGGCCAACAGTCCGCCGAAACGAATTTCGACCACGGTCAGCGCAATGGCCTCAACCGCTATTGGGACATGAAGGGCCATCAGACGAAGGAACAATTCTACGACCACGACAAATCCATCAGCGAGAAGCACCTCTGAACTTGGAACTTTAACCTGAACCTTTTTACTCAAGTTCGTGGTCGCCCCCGTCATTGCACTTCTCATCATCGCCCTCGTCTCGCTGCTGGTGGTGCGCGTGGGTTCGACGGCGCTGATGATGACCGGCATCAGCTGGGACACGGCCAGCTTTCAGGCTTACTCCGCGTTTTTTGGCGTCGGGTTCACTACCAAGGAAACGGAACTCGTGGTGAACCATCCCGTGCGCCGCCGCATCATCCGTGATCTCATTCTCGCGGGAAACGTCGGTCTCACCTCCGCACTCGCCACGCTCATTGTGACTCTGCTTCAAAGTGGTTCCGGCGGCGACACCATGCTCATGCTCGGCTGGCTCATCGGGGGACTCATCCTAATGCTGTTTATCTCCCGCCTCACGTGGTTTCAAAAAGTGCTCGACCACCTCATCCAGCACACCCTTGAACGCACCGGGATGGTGCATGCGCTCGATTACGAACTGCTGCTGCGCATCCAGCACGGCTACGTCGTTTCCGAGATCGACGTACCAGCAGGAAGTTATCTCGCGGGCCGTACGCTGCGTGATTCGCGCCCATGGGATCGTGGCGTCGTCATTCTTGCCATCAAACGCGACGGCAACATCCATTCCGGCATTCCAGCTCGGGACGACATGATCCTGGCAGGCGACGCACTCACCGCCTATGGCAAAGAATCCGCCCTTCAGGCCATGACACAGCCCGTGGAGCAACCCGGAACCAAACACAAAGATCCATGAACCTCACCAACCAAGTCTGCGCCGTCACCGGCGGTGCCAAAGGCATCGGCCTTGCCACTTCTCAAGCCCTGCTCGCACGCGGTGCGCGGGTGGCCCTGCTCGATCTCGAAAACGTCACGCTCGACCATCCGCACGCGCTGTCGATTCGCTGCGATGTCTCCTGCGCTGCGGATGTTCAAGCAGCCGTCAATCAAATCACCGAGCAACTCGGTCCCATCGATGTCTGGGTGAACAACGCCGGTCTCGCTCGTCATCGCTGGATTCCTGACTACACCGAGGACGAGATCGACCTCATGCTCGCGGTAAACCTCAAAGGCACCATTCTCGGCTCCCAAGCCGCATTGAAGGCCATGATCCCTCACAAGCGCGGCCACATCATCAACGTCATCTCCACCGCAAGCCTGCGCGGCATTCCGAGCGAGACCGTTTACTGTGCCGCGAAGTGGGGCGTGCGCGGCTTCACCCAGGGCCTAGCAGAGGAAGCCGCCGCGCATCGCATCCGTGTCACTGCCATCCTGCCCGGCGGCGTGGATACGGCGTTTTGGGATGATGCTTCACAACGCCAGGCCCCGAAGCAGCTTTTTCTCAAACCCGAGCACATCGCGAACGGCATCGTGAGCTGCATCGAAATGGACGATTTCTGCGTTCCCCGCGAACTCGTGCTGCGCTCGCTCGACGACAGCGATTTCTCGGTGAAGCCAGCGTAATCCATCTCTCTCCGCAATATGAAGCATCTCCTTTTTGCGTGGCTGCTTTTCAGTGCAGCCGCGATTGCCGCGGACTCTGCCAGCCTCAATGGCAACGCACGCGTGGTCTTCATCGGCGACAGCATCACCGGTCAGGGTGGCGGCTGGTTGGGCGCGGGATATGTATTCAAAGTGCGCGAGGCTTTGAGCGCGGCGTACCCCGATGCAAAACCAGATCTCGTGCCGCTCGGTGGCAGCGGCATGGGCGTCGGTTCCTGGCTGAGTCTGGCCAAAAATGGAGACAAACAGAAGCATGATCTCGATGTGAAAGGCGTTGAGGTCGCTGCCGCACTGGCGAAGCCCGCAGATGTCATGATTGTGATGCTCGGCATGAACGACGTGCTCGCGCCCTATGTGAATGAGACGGAGGAAAGCCTGGACCAATGGCTAGCGAACTATCGCGAGCTGATCACCACGCTCAGCGCCAGACTGAAACCCAAAGTCATCGGTCTCGCGACCATCACACCCCAGACAGAAGACCCCGGGACACCCAAAAATCGCGTCATGTCACGCATGAATGAGCGTATCGCCAAACTCGCCGCCGAATTAAAGGCACGCCTGCTTCCGACCAATGCGATGTATTGGAATGCCCTCCACCAAGCCCGACGCACACAGCCGGATTTCTCCCTCGCAGGTGATCGCATCCACCCGGGCCCCACCGGCCATGTCGTGATCGCTCGGGCGATGCTGAGCGGACTCGGCGAGGACAAGGCCGCCACGTGGTTAAAGACCGAGCGCCTGGACAAAACCGTGGCAAATCTTAAACCCGGTCCAGCCCCCACAGTCCCGCCACCATGGCTGGTTGCCAGCGGCCTCATCCTGCGTGGCTGGCAGGAAAAACCAGCCGATGCTGATCTCGCCCCCAATCCCATCGACCTCGCCATTGAACGCGGCGAAGACTT
>CAILZI010000233.1 GCA_903838675.1 uncultured Verrucomicrobiota bacterium | reverse complement strand
GTCAGCAAGTGGGGAGGGCATAAAAACAAAAAATTTGCGACCCTCATGAGTCAAGCATGAAGCACCTGTTTGTTTGAGCTCCTGGCACCTGACAGGACGAGTTTAAAACGTGCGCTCAATCAGTCATACACCCCTCAATAACCAACTCGTCAGCGGCTCAGCGATGGTCATGCATCCACCTCCGCAGGGGCTTTTCACCTTTCGTTCTTTGGACACCGTTGAAGCAACTACTAAATGCCTGGCATTTTATACGGCAGCATAGCCCCCGCACTACGACCGCAATGCACCTCACCTCAGGCACCGCTCAGACCTTTGGAAATCAATCCACTCCATGAATGCGGTCGCATCCACGCCCCATGCCCCCTCAACTCCACCCCAAGTCCGCCCCCAACCCGACCCCCAACATAAGGAGAAAGACATGAAGGACAAAGGCTTTGAATGAGACCCGAAGACGCAAACAAGTGCCTCCGGCATGGAGAGGTCTTGGAGTGGCTCTTCCACTCCAGCCCCACTTACAAGGTTCTGGGGCACTCGCCCCCCCGTTCACAGCCTGTCGAGTTCCGCTCGCCAACTCACCACAAAGAGGGCACATTTCCGCACTCCATGAAATTCCTCCTCATGCCAGCGCTTCTGCTCTTCGGGCTCTGCACGGCTGCACTCGCAGCCGAGTCACCCAGCAGCCCGGTACTTCCACCGGCGGTGGTGGTTCCGCCCGAAGTTCACCAGATCGCCCCTGACCAAGTCGTGCGCCAGCTCGTGGACCACCAGGACACGCTGATCATCGACGTGCGCACCGAGGACGAGCGCCACACGCGCGGCTACATCCTCAATTCACTGAACTTCGACTACTTCCACGGCCAGAAGACGCTCGATAATCTGGCCAAGCTCGACAAGACCAAGCCCTGCATCGTCTACTGCGCCATCGGCGGCCGCGCAGAGCTCATCGCCATTCAGATGCACCAGCTCGGCTTCAAAAACATCCTCCTCCTCAAAGGCGGCTTCAATGCCTGGACCGCCACCGGCCAGGGCGTGGCAAAGTGAGGCCTATCTTCCCTTTTTCACTTCCAGCTTCTCCCCACACCGCATCACGCGAAACGGCTGCTCCAGCCTCTCGCATGCCGTCACAAATTCCTCCGGCGTCTCCGTGTTAAACTCAAACATGTCATAGTGGCACGGCACCACGAGCCTTGCACTGCCCACCTTGGCCAGGGCCGCAGCCTCCGTCCCGTTCAGATTGCCCGCCACCCGCCGCTCCGGCCGGTTCCCATTGATCGGCAGCAGCATCAGATCGCAGTCAAAATCACGCACCATGCTAACGATGTCATCGTGCCACAGCGTGTCGCCGCTGTGGTAGATCGTGAAGGGCCCGCAGCGCACCAGAAATCCGGTGTAGAGGCAGTTGTCATTCGCATCTCGCACCACCTCGTTGTGCTTGGCGATGACTCCGCGGATCTCCCATTTCCCTTCGAAATACTTGTCCCGATCCCCCGTGCCGCAGTAGGCCACCTCGGCATCTCCCAGCCGCTTTTGCGCCTCGGGAATGATCGGGTGCGGCAGGTACAGCCGGAAGCCCGGATTCGCCTCCGCCAGCGGCACCAGCGTGGCTGCGTCCAGGTGGTCCGTATGCACATGGCTGGCCGTCACGCGGCTGATGCCCGTCAGCCGGCGCGGATCGATGCAGCGCTCCGTCATCCGCACATGCGGCTTGTCCGTCGCCGCATACTTTTCCGTCAGTGAATCTGAGAGATAGGGGTCAAACAGCAGCCTCTCCCCGGCCCACTGCACCAGAAAGCCGCTCTGACCCAGCCACCACACATGCAGCGTGCCTTCGTCGGTGGAAGCCGCCGCCAGGTCTGCCAGCAGGGCCTCATCTTTTTGCAGGGCCGCGATCATGCGCCGAACTGGATGGCTGCGATTTTTTCCGCCATGTCATGGCTGGCGCAAAAGACCAGCTCCGCCGCCGCCGCGCGCGACATCCGCGCATGCAGCGCCACCACGCGCCCCATGCTCAGGCCGTCCACATACGCCTGCACCGGCCGGTGCTTGGGGTCGATGTTCCGGATCTCCACCGTCGTGTCCGGGGAAAGCAGCGCGCTGTGCCAGTGCGCCGGCTGCAGCACATTCGAGCCCACAAGTAACCATGCCGGCGTATCCGCCAGCAACGGCGGCGCCCCCATGCTGCGCGCATACGCAGTCGATCCGGCAGCCGTGGCCACCAGCGCCCCATCGCACACCAGCTTGGGAATTCGCCGCACATCGTTCACCGTGATCTCCAGCCAGGCCGACTGGCTGGTGGCACGCTCCAGCCACGAATCATTGAATCCGTGCGCCGGGTGTCTGCGCCCCTCTTCATCCTCAAACTCAAGGAAGAGCATGGGCATTTGACGAAAAATAACATCACTCGGCGGAAACGAATGTGCCGTTACTTGTTCCGGCGCATTCAGCAGAAACCCAAGGTGCCCCGCGTTGATGCCAAAAAACGGCAGCCTCGCACGCCAGTGCTCGCGGATGCTCCGCAGCATGGCGCCATCTCCTCCCACCACGTTGATGAAATCCGCCTCCCCCGCAGCCACATGCTTGCCATACAGGCTGGTGCTCAGCTCACGCGCCTTCGGGTTCGCCTCGTCCGCCTGCAGGAAAAATTTCGCATCCTCCAGCGTGCCCCGCGCCCAGTTCCCCGGCACCGGTGCCCGGTAGAGACCGTAGCGCGCCAGGTAGGCCTCCGCCCGTGGCGGCACCAGATCACGCACACATTTCCCATGGCTCAAATGCTCGCGGATCTCCGTGCTCGAGCCCTCCACCAGATGTTCGATCACCTGCGCATGCGGCGGCAGATCCGCCGCCTCCAGCGTGTAGCCCGGGCGCTTCAGCACCGCAAAGTTCGCACTCTGCCACAGCTCCACACCCTTCGCCCAGGTCCGCTGGATCAGCGATTCCCCCTTCGCCCCCCCCACCAGCAGATCCGCCCCCACCACATGCCACAGCTCCCCCTCGGCCTCAAAACGCCGCTGCAGTTCGTGATTCCGCGTAAAGGTCTCCTGCTCAAAGTCAGACAAATCCACCGTCACCTTCGCCAGCCCGCCAAACACGATGTCCGCCAGCGCAGCCCGGTACACCGAAGGCACGCTGTTGTCCGTCTCCGGCTTGTCCGGCCGCGGGCCGCACGGGATCACCCGCACCTCGTCAAACACCTGCGCCAGCCGCACAGCGATGGCGGCATGGTGGTTTCCCGGGGGGTTGAAGCTGCCTCCAAAAATAGCGATGCGCTTGGGCATGCCGCACCCTGCCAACGCTCCCCCACAAGTGCAAGCCAGACACGCACCCAAAAAACCGCACCTCCCTCACACCCGCGCAAGCGTCCCCGGAGTGCGGCGCTTCAGCGCCGCTCTCGCGTCACCCCCATTTCCCATATCCCCCAGTCTCCCGCACACCCCGACGCCTCCTCTTCCGCTCCTCCATCCGCTTTCACCCCGCGCCTTCAAATCACAACGACCCAATCCTGCATCATTCTGCCATCCTGTTAATCCTGTCTCAATTCACCCACCTGCCAGAGACAAGTCACCGCCTCGCCCCCCCCCTTCCCCCTAATAAAATCATAAATCCCCCCCTCTCCCACCCCACCCAAAATCTCCCCCCCTCCTCAAATTCCCGCAGCCACCCGCGCCCACACATGTTACAATCTGCCCTCCTCCCTCACACCTCGCCCCGCAAAAAAGCTCCGGCCAATTTTCAATTCCCAGTTCTCACTTTTCAGTCCACTTCACCTCCCACGCGCCCTCGCCCCCCCCATTTTCCATTCTCCATTTTCCATTCTTAGTTTCACCATCTTCCCCGCCATGAGCTCACGCCTCTCCCTCCTGCTCTTCGCCTTCGTCATCTCCTCCTCGCTCCAGGCAGAGATCACCCTCGATCCCTGGTCCTACACCGACCAGGATCTTTACCCCAGCGCCATCGTTTCCACCGCAACCGTTGACTGGAATGGCGACGATCAGGACGCCGAAGACAAAAAGTCCGCCGACGATCCCAAGCCCAAGAAAAAGGAGATCCCCATCTATGGCGATGAAAACGGCTGGCTCGCCGTCGATCTCACCGGCGTCCCCAAAAACGCCGATGTCCAAGTCACCATCTCCATCGACGGCTTCATGAAGCCCTCCACCTGGAAAGGCAAGATCACCAAGATCACCAAAGACGGCGAGGCGCGCGTCTTCCCCAAAGCCATCTGGGACTACGATGCCCTGCTCAAAGTCCGCCAGCAGCGCCCCGTCAATGTCACCTTCAAGGCCACCGTCAACGGCACCGACATTCCTGAAGACACCGAGACCTACGTCATGCGCGCCCTCAATGACTGCATGTTCTACGTCAAGTACGCCGAAGACAGCGACCAGTTCGACGACTTCTCCTGGCTCTTCGCCGCCTACGTCAACGAAAACCACCCCGAAGTAGACATCATCCTCAAGGAAGCCCTCGAAAGCGGCATCGTCTCCGACTTCGACGGCTATCAGGACGGCGACCCCAAAGCCGTCATGATGCAGGTCTTTGCCGTCTGGAATGCCCTCCAGCGCCGTGGCATCAAGTACAGCGACATCTCCCACACCACCCCCAGCAAAACCGTCGTCAGCCAGACCGTCCGCTTCCTCGATGACTCCATCAAGGACACCCAGGCCAACTGCGTCGACGGCTCCGTCCTCATGGCCTCCGTCCTCAGCAAGATCGGCATCACCTCCTACCTCGTCATGATCCCCGGCCACTGCTTCCTCGCCTTTGACCTCAGCGATGACGACGACGCCAAGCGCGTCGGCCTCGAGACCACCATGCTCGGCAACAACGAAATCAAACCCGTCGAAGAAATCCCCCACCTCACCGAGAAAGCCAAGCTCGACGAATTCAAAGCCTCCTACAAGACCTTCACCAGCGCCGTCAGCATCGGCAACGCCAACCTCAAGAAGTACAAGGACAAGCTCGACGACGACTCCGACGACGCCGATCCCGACGTCCAGATCATCTCCATCCCCGACGCCCGCGATCTCGGCATCATGCCCATCTCCACCCAGCGGGACATCAAGTAGCCCGGGCCATTGCTGGGCAGCTGGGTTCCCCAGCACGGCCCATAACCCCACGTTGAGAGACGCCGTGGGGCATCGAGAGGGACACCAGTACAGTGGTCCGCACACTCCGCTGTGCGGTTTCTGGGCATCCGCACGCCCCAAAATCACCCGCGCCACCCACCGCCAGCTAGGGCGGCTTGTCCCCCAAGCCGCCGCCGTGCGTCCCCACGTGTCCATACGCCCCATAGGTCCTATCAGCCCTATCCGTCCTATTCCCCCGCCCTCTCCACCTCCGGAAAATCATAAATCATAAATGCCCGCCCTCTCTGGAAAATCTGCGTGAGTCAATAAAACGATTCTCCAACTCCTACATTGGACATTGCGCTAATGGACGTTAAGAATTGTCCTCGATATGGGTGAGGGCGATAGAACATTACCAGAACCTAAACCGAATCTGCCAAATCAGGCAGCTGATGGTGGGCTGACGAACGCATGCACGGAAGACATGCTGGGCACTTCGCTTAAACCTGGCTGGAGTCCTCCCAGTCTCGAGGAATTGCAAAAGCTGCTGCCTCAGTATGAAATCAGCGCTTTCATTGCGCATGGCGGCATGGGCGCTGTTTACAAAGGCATGCAGACAAGCCTGAGACGCACCGTCGCCATCAAGGTGCTGCCACCGGAGATCAAGGAGAGAGACCCCCAGTTCGCCGCGCGCTTCAAGCACGAGGCGCAGTCCATGGCTCAGCTCAGTCACCCCAACATCGTCGCTGTGCACGATGCCGGGGAGACGCCCGGCGGACTGCTCTACTTCATCATGGAGTTCGTCGAAGGCACCGATGTCGGTCAGTTCATCGCCAGCCAGGGGCGCATCGATCCACAGCGCGCCATCCAGATCACCACCGACGTTTGCGATGCCCTCGCCTTCGCCCATGGAGAAGGCATCGTTCACCGCGACATCAAGCCATCCAACATCATGCTCGACAAGCGGGGCCGCGTCAAAGTGGCCGACTTTGGTCTGGCCAAAACCGTGAGCGAGGGCGCCACCATGCTGACCGAAACGAATGTGGCGATGGGCACCCCCGATTTCATGGCCCCGGAGACATTCCACCCGGGCATCAAGATTGACGCCCGGGCAGACATCTATGCCGTCGGTGTCATGCTCTGCCAGATGCTCACAGGCAGCCTTCCGCGCGGCCGGTTCGAGTCACCTTCAGACCTCGTGCCCCAGATGGATGTTCGGTTTGATGCGATTGTGGACAAAGCCATGTGCACAGATCGCGAGCTGCGTTACTCCTCAGCCCAGGAAATGCGGCTCGACCTCGACGGCCTGCCCAAGATGCCGGGCGGATTGAACAAAGAAGCACAGCCCGCCACGACACTCTCCTCACGGCATGCCACCATGCCCCAGGGCAGGAAAGTGAAGAAGTCAGCTGCCAGTCAGTTCTTCGGAGGCATTGTTGCAGCGACGATCATCGGCACCGGTGCGTTCCTGGTCTCAAAAAAGCCGGCGGCAACTGCCCCCAGAGATTCGTCCATCCCTGACAAGCAATCATCAAGCAAGGCGGATGGCGCTCCAATTCCCACAGCTCATCCGGTCTCCTATCCTGCAGGAGTTTGGACCAAGGTCGAAGCCCTGCCACGCACAGATCTCACAGTAGATGGCTGGCTGCAGACCAGGCCGGGCATGATTTATGGCCGGATCGAAGTGCCAGACTTCAAAGGCTGCAACCAGGCCATCAGAGCCCGCTTCCGCTCCCAGGCGCCCAAGGGAGCCCTGCCCATGCCACCCATCCAGCTGCTTGTGCGCAGTTCCTCCACGGGGAACTTCAATACCTTCGTGGTACGAACCCTTGAAGGCTTCGGCATCCGGCACGATAAAACACCCACCCCGCGCGGCATCATGCCACCCATTGCGCTCAGCGATCTCCCCGTTCAGCGTCCACCCTCTGAGGAATTCACCCTCCAGCTTGCAGTCCTGGACAAGACCCTCTTTGCAAGCTGCAAAGGCGTGCTGATCCAAGGCCAGATGGAGGAGGATTCGCTTCAGACCGAAGGGGTCCCTGGCCTGTTCGTATCCAACATCGATCTCTTTCGTGACATCGAGGTCATCAATCTCGATGGCCTGCCCAGAAACGAGGCCCTGCGCATCCTCGGCATCATGCCCGTCCCCACGCAGCAGGACATCAAGTAGCACGCCCTGCGAAGAATCGGCAGAGCGAAGAGGAAGCCTTGATGTAAGCCGCAAACCGAAACAACCCAGTTCCACAGGAGAAATGACCCACTTTCGCGCCTCCCAGGGGAAATCGAGCGGCTCTCAAACGCCTCTGGAGGTCGATTTGAAAGAGGTTTTAGGCCGGTTTTAGAGGCCAATGGC
>CAILZI010000232.1 GCA_903838675.1 uncultured Verrucomicrobiota bacterium | reverse complement strand
TTCATGTAGCTGGTCA
The DNA here is from genome assembly GCA_903838675.1 of uncultured Verrucomicrobiota bacterium. GTDB lineage: Bacteria > Verrucomicrobiota > Verrucomicrobiia > Verrucomicrobiales > Verrucomicrobiaceae > Prosthecobacter. Next base: position 47,131 of record CAILZI010000232.1, on the reverse strand, counting down.
TGAAGGTCTGCAGCGCAGGGATTAGCCCCAGATCATCCAGAACCGAAGGGCGCAGTTCACGCGCGAAACGATGCACGATGTCCACCGACTTCTCCACCAGCTCCTGCGTGCTCGTGATCTTGCTCTTCAATGCCTTGCTGCTGACCGTGGAATCTGTCTTCAAGGCCGCCAGCCGCACATTGATCCCCGTCAATGTCTGCGCGATGACGTCATGCAGCTCCCGGCTGATCTTTTTGCGCTCCTCCTCCTGCGCAGACAGCAGCTGGCGTGAAAGCTGCCTCAGCTCCTCCTGCAGTTCGCGTGACTTTTTCAGCAGATCACTTGAGGTCTGCTGGCTGACGCGGAGTGACTCCTCGATGGCTCTTCGCTGCACCACCTCCTTTTTGAGATCCTCCACCGAGGCCGCCAGCTCATGGGTTCGCTGGCTCAGCGTATGGACCATTTGATTCAGGTGGATGTTGGCCTCACGCGCTCCGCGGTGCGTTTCTTCGAGCGGTGTGATGGCTTCGGCAAAGAACAAGCCTGCTCGTCCCATCAATCCATCACTCGTGCTTGAGGAGTAGCCGGGCAGCACCAGAGACACCAGCGCCACCTCATGCATGCGTGCCAGATCCAGCGTCTCCAGCCCGAGGGTGATCGCCTGGTGCCCAAGCTCGTGCGCAGGTGCCATGCTCGCTGCAGGGCCTTCCTTCAAGAAGTGCTGCAAAGACGCGTGGTAGAGACGCGAAAGATCCGTGCGCTTATATTTCATTTGGAATGCCAAACTCGTGGGCGAACTGGTTGATGGTCTTCACGGCGGCCTCCACCAGCCGCTGGGTGATGGCGATTTCCTGAGTGAGTCCCAAATGCCTGGTGGCCACTTCCTTTTTCAACGTCAGCAGGCGCATATGGATGCCCAGCAGCGCCTGGCCTATGTCGTCATGGAGCTGGAGGCTCATCTTCTTTCGCTCCACCTCATCCGCCGCCAGGATCTGACGCGTCATGTCCTTCAACTGCTGCTCCAGCACGCGGGACTCTTGCAGCAGCTCGCCGGAGATTCGTTTGCTGCTCTCCAGCGCCGCCTCCGCTGTCATGCGTTCAGTGATGCCCTGTTTCAGGTCACGATCGGATTCCGCAAGATCCAGCGTGCTCTGCCCCAGCCGTTCCTGCAGCTGTTGCAGGCCGGCATCGGCTTCAAGTGCGGAGCGGTGCGTCCTTTCGATCGGGACGATGGCTTCGGTGAAAAACACCTCCGCACGCAGGCTCATCTCATCGCGCGTGATGGGCGAACAGTCCGGCAGAATCAGCGCCTCCAGCGCCTGATGGTGCACCTTGGCCAGATCAAGCGTCTCCAGACCGATGTTCACCGCTTCAATGCCCAGCTCATGCGCAGGGAGAAGGCTCGCCTGGCGGCCTTGTTCCAAATGGGTGCGCAATGCAGTCAGGTAATGGCCTGACAGTTGGCTCAGCTGGGATTCACTCATGCTTGTTCTGGAATGGCAGCACCCTGGAAAAATGGGGCTCGACCCTTGGTTGGTGCAGCTGTTCAGAGTCAGCTATCAGCCAGCCGCGGCAGACAAGCTATGGGGTGAAACCCTACCTGTCCTGGCCTGCTGGGACGAACACTCAAAATTGTAGGGTTTCCCCCATTTTATTGGCTCAGCACATCACTTCTTCAGCAGGTGCTTCCACCAGCCGTCGTAAGCGCTCATCGGCGTGCCGAGAGGAGTGTGCTCATACAGCCAGTGCAGCGGATGGTAGAAGACGGTGACAGCATTCGGCACCGGGCCTGAGATTCGCTGGCTCGCATACAGGGCCTGCACCGGACCGTGGCTGAGCAGGTACACCACCAGCAGTTGCAGCACCACGATCAGGCAGCCGGTGGATCTGGATCGGCGGGAAGTAAAAGAACTCATGCGTCAAAGCTACCGCTTCTGCCGCCGCCGCCAATGGGGTGAACACTCCATGGCGAATCTGCACCCTGCGGCTCATGCTGGGGTGTTACGACTCATTGAACCCTATGAACCGGTATCTTCCACTCAGCCTCGGTGCCTTCTTTGCCTTGACGCTTTTGTCTTCTGCCGAGGACAATCCCGCCACCCACCCCGTCCTGCCGGACCATCAGGGCCCGCAAAAGGAGAAGCTCAAAGGTGCGATTAGAGCCGGCACCCTCATGGGCATGAAGGTGAAAAACCCGCTGGATGAAACCCTCGGCCAGGTGGCGGACATCGTGCTGGATGTGGAGTCCGGACGCATTGTGTCCATCATCGTGGCCACAAACGGCCTCATCGGGACCGGCATTGAGCTCAGTGCCGTGCCACCCACAGCGCTTCGATTAAATCCAGACGGGGTCACCCTCCAGATTGAAGCGTCCAAGGCATTGCTGCGCAACGCACCTCATTTCAAGCCCGGCGAATGGCCCGACTTCACGCACACCGGCTTTGTCGGCGGGATCTACCGCGCCTATCAGCGGCAGCCGTTCTTCACCACCGACGCGGACAATTCCGCAAGCAACAGCCATCCCCTCACGCCATCCGACCAGCATGCCAGCAAGGTCGGCGTGGCAACCACCGCGCAGCTGCGCCGTGAAATAACTCAGGGACCGACAGATCAAACTGCCGGCCAGCAGCTGCAGCAGAATCCTTCACCCCATCAACCCTTGAAAGTCCTCAATCACCATGCCCCATAAATCTGTTTTCTGTCTCGCCACCTCGCGCACGCAGGCAGGTCAAATCGTCGATCAGCTCAAAGCCGCACGCTTCCCCAGCAACGCCATCTCAGCGCTGCTTGCAGACAACCACACGACCCACGATTTTTCGCATGTGAACCGCACCAAGGCACCCGAGGGAGCCGTTGCCGGTGCAGGCATGGGCGGCGCACTCGGCTGGATTGCAGGCATCGGCCTTCTTGCCATTCCCGGATTTGGTTCTTTCATTGACTCCAGTCCAGTCCTGGCCGCGCTCCTGGGCGTGGCGACAGGTGCAGCCATTGGTGGAATCTCCGGCGGTTTGATCGGCATGAGCATCCCTAAACTCAAAGCCCGACGCCCTGAAGGCAGGCTTCAGGATGGCAGCATTCTCATCTCCGTTCATACCGAAACCCCTTCGGAAATCACCCAGGTCGAAGTCATCTTCGCCCACGCAGGCGGACAGGGCATCTGCACCAAGAGTGAGGAAACTGACCCAGAGGACAATCGGGCCACCGAGATCCTTGCCTCCCCTGCTAAGCCTGCACTGAAAGGCCCGGCCAGATAAGACTCTCCTGCCGCCGTGCTCATCTTTTCATCGCAGTCGCATCCTGCCGATGAATCGCACCAGCCAGTGCTATCCCCCCCACCCTTCATGATATCCCCCATCACACCACCACCCGAAACAACTCCTGCCAGTGTCAACGTCCTGCTCGCAGACCACCTCTGTGCGCACAAAGAAGGAATCATCAATGAATGGCTGGAGCGAGTTCATGGTGACACGGCGATCATCGCGAGCGAGCGCCTCAACAAGGATGCGCTCAAAAACCACCTTCCTGAAATCTTTGATGACCTGACCGAGACACTGCGGTTTTACGGCAGTGAAGCTGTGGCCGAGCAGTCGGTCAAAGACGCCGGCGAGCACGGCGCCACACGCCTGCGGCAGGGCTACGAACTCCCCGAAATGCTGCGCGAACTCATGCAGCTCCGCGCCATTCTCATCTACCACATGCGTCAGTTCGAAGACCTGCATTCTGAATTTGGCGTTGCCTCCCGCCTGTTCATCTCCACCACCCTTCATCGCTTCATTGATGAGATGATGATCGATGCCACGGATGAATACCTCTGGTCGCAGTTGAGCCTCCAGGACCAGATCCACCAGGGACGCATGAAATGGTAAACACCCCAAAATCAACGGCACAAACCCGCGAGCAGTTGAGCGCGCTCGCGGCCCACCTGGGTGAGCAGCGTGAATCCATCCTGCAACGCTGGCGCACTGCAACGGAGAACACGGCAGAGCTGACCATCGCCTCCTCTTTGACGCGGTTGCAGTTTAACGACCACATTCCCGGCGTCTTGGATTCATTCGCTCTCAGGCTCCGCGCCTGGCCCCAGGTCGAAAGCCCCCAGGCACAGCAGAATGAAAAAGACCAGGTCATAGAGCATGGTCTGCAGCGCTGGCAGCAAGGCTACCAGTTGCGCGAGCTGACCCAGGAGTGGGGCCATCTGCAAATGGCTGTGATGGAGGAACTGGAAGCTTATGTTCCAGCTCATCCCAGCCTGCAGCCTGCCGTCATGCCGGCCGCACGTCGCGCCTGGGCTCAATTGTGCTGGGAGGGCATCGGCGACAGCGCCACTCAATACTGGCGGCTTCACCAGGCCGAAGCAAACGGGCATGTGCGTGAACTCGAGCAGGCCTTGGCAACTCTGAACGATCTCGACCGGGCGCGCGCGGCCGCATGGCGCGAAGCCGCTCATGATTTGCAGGGCAGCCTCAGCGTGGTCTCAGGAGCGACTTCGGTGCTCGACCGTAAAAACGTCACGGAACCCATTCGTCATGAATTTGCCACGCTGTTGCAAAAGGGCGTGGCATCACTGCACGACATGCTCAAGGACCTGATGAGTCTCGCGCGTCTCGATGCTGGCCTCGAACATCGCAAAGTCGTGCCTTTTGATGCCGGCGTGCTGCTCACTGATTTTTGTGAGACCTCAATGCCGCTCGCGAAGGCGCGCGGCCTGTACTTGAAAATGCAAGGGCCGGACTCCCTGCGAGTGCATGGCGACCGCGCCAAGATCCAGCGCATCCTGCAAAACCTCCTGCTCAACGCCCTCAAATACACACAGAGTGGTGGCGTTACCGTCATCTGGAGTGCCGGCAAAGATGGCGACACACAAGACTGGATGTTCTGCGTACAAGATACCGGTCCTAGACTGGACGCCGGCCCCGGCGCACCCCTCGCACGCCAGCTTTATGAAGCCACGCAAACCGCACACGCGGCCGACGACATCCACGCACAAGATCGAGCGGCGGGAGATCTCGCCAATGCACCCACCGTGCCTGCCCAGTCCACAACTCTCCCGCCAAGTCAGCTGCCCGGAGAAGGCGTTGGTCTTTCCATCGTAAAGCGCTTGTGCGAACTGCTGGATGCCAGCCTGGAGTTGGAGACCAGCCCCGGTGCAGGTTCGACTTTCCGTGTGGTCCTCCCGCGTCATTACAACAAAAGCACCAAATAAAAAATGTCGGGTTTCACCCCATGGTGAATCCCTCGTGAATCACCTAAACCTATGTTCTGTGAAACTCAATACCACTTCACAACACAACCAAACACATGAAAACCAAATCAACCACCCTGTTCTCCACCTCCACCCTCGCACTCTGTGCTGCTCTGCTCCTTGCTCCAAATAGCAACGCTGCGCCGAAAGACACCCTCGACGCCGCTGACGTCAAATTCGTCAAAGCCGAATCCGCCGCCGGCAAGGCTGAACTGAAGATCGCCGAACTCGGTGTGCAAAAAGCCGAACGCGCCGACGTGAAGTCATTCGCTCAAACGCTGGTCACCGACCACACCCAGGCGAACAAGGAGCTCGGCGCTCTTGCCACCACCAAAGGCGTGGAAGTCTCCGCCGTCATCAGCCCTAAACACGCCGAAGAATTCCAAAACCTGGAAAAAGCCACCAAGGCCGATTTCGACAAGGAATTCCTCGCCGACATGATCAACGGTCACAAGAAGTGCGTCAGCAAATTCGAAGAAGCCGCCAAGGACTCCAAGGACAGCGACGTGAAGATGTGGGCTGAAAAAATGCTCCCAACGATCAAGGCGCACCTCGCCAAGGCCACGGAACTTGCCGCCAAGTAATTTGCGCGCAAGGGGCGGGAAATCTGTTTGCCTGATTTTCTGACGTACCTTGCACCGCAACAAGCTGTGGCAGTTGAGGCGCCCCCCCGCCCGGCTGTCACAGCTCTTTTTTTTGGATCTGCGGCCGCATGCCGCCATCAACAATCCCCATCCCCCGCCATTCCATGACTGCCACAGACCAGACCTTCGACACCTTCAACGCCTTGCTCATCGGAGAAATCGCCGCCGTTGAAACCTACAGTCAGGTGATCGACAAATTCGACGCTGCTGCCATCGACACGGCGCTCGATCGCATTCGCGCCGATCACCAGGAAAACGTCCTCGAACTGCGAAAATTCATCTCCAACAGTGCTCTTGAGCCCGCCTCCGGCAGCGGCACCTGGTCCGGTATTCAAGAGACCCTGCAGATCGCAGATGCGTTGCTTGGCGAGTCCCCCGTCTTGAAAAACCTGCAGGCCGGCGAAGAGCTCGGCATCAGCCAGTATGAAAACGCTCTGGCCAATGCAGACGTATCCGAGGCCGCCAAGGCGATCATCAAGTGCACCCTGCTCCCCGCACTCTCAGGCCATCTCATAGATCTTCAGCAGCGCCGTGATCGCACCGAATAAGCCGCATCGCATTCCTCACCTGAGCGGCTGGCGCGCGCCAGTGGCAGCTTGTCGATCCACAGCGCACCCGTCAGTACAGCAATAGCACCAGTTGCTAAGCAACGGTGCTGTTTTTTGCAGCGCGGTCAGTCGCGCTGATTTTTAACCTCTGACCAAAAGGTCATCATCCTTACCGGGGCTTCAGGCAGCCAGATGTTCGTCAGCGTTGGGATTCCGGCGTTCCATGCACTGATGCAGGTGCCGCACATCCATCTCACGCGGCAGCGCCCGCGACTTGCGCGCCGCACTGGCAATCGCCGCGTTTTCCGCCTCGCGCAAATCGCGCCCTTCGACCAGGCATTCCATTAGGAATCGCCCCGTGGTGAGATGATGAATGCTGGCTTGGTAGCTCATGAGGGTAAGGTGGAAAAGCTGCGCAGGTTTTAATAATAGCGGCGGCGGTCACGACGACCACCAATGTAGTTTCCAGCCAGAGCGCCGACACCAGCTCCAATGGCGGCACCGCCAAGACTTCTGGAGGCGATACCACCGACGGCAGCGCCGCCGAGTGCCCCAATGATGGTCCCATTACGCGCGCCAGGTCCGTTGGTGCACGAGACCATCGAAACGGACATGAGTAGAATTGCGATGTACAGTGTTTTCATGGCAGAGAGCTAGCCGCACGCTCTTCTTAATCGCTATGGGGTGTTTTCCCCAGAAGCGGCTCGCTAACCGCGCTCGACAAGAAGCCGTTCGTGGAGTCTGCTGAAGGCACAGTCGCTACCGAGACATCAAGGCGGGGCTCGTGATCGAGTCATGAAAAAGTCCGCCCCCACTCCAGCGCGAAAGCGTACGGTCAAATCCGCCCCCGCTGCCCAGCGGAAACCACTGCCCAAAAAAGACCCCGAGTGTCCCATCATCGGCATCGGTGCTTCAGCAGGCGGGTTGGAGGCTCTGGTGCAGTTTCTCGCTCATGTGCCCAAGGACAGCGGCATGGCCTATGTCATCGTCCAGCATCTTGACCCCACACAGAAAAGCATGATGCCCGAGCTGCTCCAGCGTGCCACGAGCATGAAGGTGATGCAGGTCAAAGACCGCACCAAGGCCCTGCCCAACTGCGTCTACGTCATTCCGCCAAACAGCGACATGTCCATCCTGCGCGGTGTGCTCCATCTTCTGGCTCCCGTCGAAATGCGCGGACTGCGGCTGCCCATCGACTTCTTCTTCCGTTCGCTCGCCGAAGATCAGCGTGAGCATAGCATCGGCATCATCCTCTCCGGCATGGGCAGCGATGGCACGCTCGGGCTCCGCGCCATCAAGGAGAAAGCCGGCGTCGTCCTCGTACAGGATCCCACCACCGCAAAGTTTGACGCCATGCCACGCAGTGTCATCGATGCGGGCCTCGCAGACATCGTCGCATCCGCTGAGGATCTGCCAGACAAGCTCATCGCCTATCGCCGCCATCTCCCGCATCTGGCCAAGTCCGAGCTGCATCTGGATGAAAAAGTTCAGAGCGCTCTGGAAAAAATCGTCATCCTGCTGCGCGCTCACAGCGGTCATGATTTCACACTCTACCGGCGCAGCACCTTGTATCGCCGTGTCGAGCGCCGCATGGGCATCCATCAGGTGGGAAAGATCAGCGGCTACGTCCGCTACCTGCAGGAAAATCCTCAGGAGCTCGGCATCCTCTTCAAGGAGCTTCTCATCGGCGTGACGAATTTCTTCCGCGACAAAGCCGCCTGGGAGCAGCTCTCCACCAAGGCCATCCCGCTTCTGCTCAAAGACCGCCCTGCCGGCACTACCCTCCGCGCCTGGGTCGCCGGATGCTCCACCGGCGAGGAGGCCTACTCCCTCGCCATGACCTTCCAGGAGACTCTCAAGCACCTCAAATCCACCGACAATTTCTCCCTGCAAATCTATGCCACCGATCTCGACAAGGACGCCATCGACAAGGCTCGTCTCGGCCTCTTCCCCGAGAACATCATCGCCGATGTGTCGCCCGCGCGGCTGACACGCTTTTTCGTCAAAGAAGAAGGCGGCTACCGCGTGAACAAAGAGATCCGCTCCATGGTGGTCTTTGCTCCGCAGAATCTCATCATGGATCCGCCGTTTACAAAGCTGGACATCCTCAGCTGCCGGAATCTCCTCATCTATCTCACTCCGGAATTGCAGAAAAAACTTTTCCCGTTGTTCCACTACAGTCTGAACCCCGGCGGCATCTTGTTCCTGGGCAGCGCGGAGAGCATCGGCAATTTCACCCACCTCTTCACCGCCCTCTCCCTCAAGGAGCGCATCTTCCAGTGCAACGCCACCGCCATGCAGGGCAGCCATCTGGATTTCCCCGCCGTCTTCATGCCCGCCCACAAGGACACGCATGAAAATCTGGGCTCCTCACGCAATCAGGCACCCAGCTTGCAATCCCTCGCCGATCAGATGCTGCAGAAGCGCTACGCTCCGCCCGCCGTGCTGGTGAATGAGCATGGCGACATCCTCTACATCAGCGGCAGAACCGGCAAATTTCTCGAACCCGCCGCCGGCAAGGCCAACTGGAATGTCATTGCCATGGCCCATGACGGCCTGCGCAATGAACTCTCCAGCGCCATGCAGAAAGTCATCCGCAAAAAAGGCACGGTCACCGTCCGTGGCATCAAACTCGGCCCCCAGGCCAGCTCGCAATCCGTGGACATCATGGTGCAGTCCGTGGAGGAGCCCAAAGAGCTCTTTGGCATGATTCTTATCGTGTTCACGGAGTCCGTCATCCCTGCCGAGCCGCATCCTGACCGTACGAAAGGCAAGACCACCGCCACCAGCGGAGCCCGTCAGCGCGAGCTGCAAAACGAACTCAAGCATGCCCGCGATGAAGTGCAGGCCGGACGCGAGGAGATGCAGACTTCACAGGAGGAGCTCAAGTCCATGAACGAAGAGCTGCAATCGACCAACGAAGAACTGCAGTCCACCAACGAGGAGCTCATGACTTCGAAGGAGGAGATGCAGTCCCTCAATGAAGAGCTGCAAACCGTCAATGCAGAGCTCCAGGCCAAGCTGGACGAGCTCTCTGGCACAAACAACGACATGAAGAACCTGCTCAACAGCACGGACATCGCCACCGTGTTTCTGGACAACGATCTGCATGTGCGCCGCTTCACCCTGCAGGCCAAGACCATCATCAAGTTCATCGCCACCGATGTCGGCCGCCCCATCACCGATCTCGCCTCTGATCTGCTTTATCCTGAGCTGGTCAAAGACGCCCACGAAGTACTCCGCACCCTCGTCTTCAGCGAGCGCTCCATCGCCACACAAAACGGCCGCTGGTTCACCGTCCGCATCATGCCCTACCGCACCGTGGACAATCGCATCGACGGCGTCGTCATCACCTTTGCCGACATCACCTCCGCCAAGAAAACTGAGGCCGATCTGCGCGAGCAGCATCGTCACATGACCCGGCAGGCCGCCGAACAAAACCGCGCCCTGGACAAAGCCCTCGGCAAATCCAAGAGCCGCAGCGTGGCCGCTCCCACACGGAAATCCAAGCCATGAAAAAACGTGCCGCCGATCTACGCAGCCTTGCCGAACGCCGGCTGCGTGAGCTGCCTGCGAAAAAGCTGTCAGTGGCAGAGCTTGCCGATGCGCAGCGCACGCTCCAGGAACTGCAGATCCACCAGATCGAGCTGGAGCTGCAAAACGAGGAGCTCAAACTCACCAAGGCCGCAGTGGACGCGGGCTTGGAAAAGTACACCAACCTCTATGATTTCGCGCCCGTCGGTTATTTCACCCTGAGCCCTGATGGCACCATTCAGCACGTCAATCTCACCGGCACCAGCATGGTCGGCGTGCAGCGCTCCCGCTTGCTGGGCCAGCGCTTCGGCACGCTGCTGGACCCCAAATTCCTCCCGGACTTCAATGCCTTCCTTTCCCGGGTCTTTGTCGGCGATGACAGGCAGTCAGGCGACTTCGAGCTGCTGCGCCATGGCCAGCCTCTCCTCATCGTAAACATTGAGGCCAGACGCCATTGCAATGAGATGGAATGCCACGCCGTGGTGATGGACATCACTGCGCGCAAAGAGGCGGAGCTGGCTTCCGCCCGGCTGGCGGCCATCGTCGAATTTTCGGACGACGCCGTCATGGGCAAGAACCTGAACTCCATCATCACCAGTTGGAACAAAGGTGCGGAAAAAATCTTCGGCTACAAATCTGAAGAAATCGTCGGGACTTCCATCATGCGGCTCATTCCAGCCGACCGGCGGAATGAGGAGAATCTCATCCTGGATACCATCAAAAGCGGCTCCTCCGTGCAGCACTTTGAAACGCAGCGCCTGACGAAGAATGGAATGCTCATTCACGTTTCGGTCACGGCATCCCCGATCAAAGACTCCCAAGGCATCATTCACGGCGTCTCGAAAACTGTGCGAGACATCTCCAAGAGAAAGCAGGTGGAGGACATCCTGCGCCGCAATGAAGCGCTCTTTTCCGCGCTCCTCAGCCAGGCCCCCATCGGCGTCTATGTCGTGGATGATCAGTTGCGCATGGTCCAGGTCAATCCCAAGGCGCTGCCCGTTTTCAAGAACGTGAAACCGCTGCTCGGGCGCAGCTTTGCCGAAGTCATCCGCATCCTCTGGTCCAAGCGGGTCGCCGATGCCATCGAAAAACGCTTCCGGCACACGCTGAATACCGGGGAGCCGTATCAGTCGCCCGAGTTCATCGAGCGGCGCAAGGACACCCGGGTGAAGGAGGCCTATGAATGGCAGATCCAGCGCGTCACCCTGCCCTCCGGCGACCACCGCGTGGTCTGCTTCTTCAACGACATCACCGAGCGCAAGCGTGCCGAGGAAATCCAGCGCCGCGTCGAGGTGCTGGCCGCCTCAAATGCAAAGCTCAAGCAGGAAATCATCCACCGTCAGGCGGTGGAGGCCGCCCTCACCAAAAGCGAGCATCATGCCCAGTCCCTGCTGAAGCAGTCGCGTCTGCTGCAGAAGAAAATACGCGGGATGTCCCACCAGAACCTCCTCGCCTTGGAAAATCAGCGCAAGGAGATCAGCCATGAGCTGCACGACAAAATCAGCCAGGTCCTGATCGGCATCAATGTGCGCCTCGCCGTCTTCACCCGCACCTCGGGCGTCGATTCTCAGGCCATGGCTCCCGTGCGCGATCTGGTTGAGAAGTCCGTCCGCATCGTTCACGACTACGCCCGCGAGCTCCGCCCTGCCATGCTCGACCAGCTCGGCCTCATCCCGACTCTGAGCACCTACATCAACGAAATCCCCAAGCGCAAAGGCCGCCAGATTCTCTTCACCGCCACTCCCGATGTCGAAGCCCTCGACAACGACAAGCGCACCGTCCTCTACCGCGTCGCTCAGGAAGCGCTCGTCAACGTCACCAAACATGCCCAGGCCCGCAACGTGGGCGTCACCCTGCGCCATGCACGCGGCGGCGTTTGCCTCGAAATCACCGACGATGGCAAAGCATTCGACGTCGACCTCCTCTCCTCCCCCCAGTGGAGCCAGCGCCTCGGACTCACCGGCATGCGCGAACGCGTCGAAATGGTCAACGGCGTCTTCAGCATTGTATCCACCCCCGGCAAAGGCACCACCATCCGTGCCGTGATCCCGGTGGGCAAAACCAAACGGCCCAAGTGAACCTCCATCCCCTGCCCTTGGTCACAGGACCATGACTGCAAAAAAGTGCTCCCGGTGGGATTCGAACCCGCAACCAAGGGATTATGAGTTCTCCTCTTGCCTGATTTCGCCTGATAAGGCATGATAGGCTCTGAGCGCGATTATCCTTGATAATTCAAGGCTTACAGCCTCGCTAACGTTATCAGGGATCATCAAGCCACCGCCTGCCATGAACAAAAAAAGTGTCCAAGAAGTGTCCAAGCATGATCTGCTTGGACACTCCGAAGAAAAGGCCGAAAAAGGCCACGGCTTCGGAAAGACGGATAAGCGATACTGGAGTAAGCGGCTTTTCCGCAGTGCTTACACGCGTGGAAATGAGCGCAGGGAGGTGGCAGACTGGTGCATGAAGCTGGCGCATGCAGGACGGCGGGAAACGCTGAATTTGCGCACACCGAATCAAGCAGCGGCGGCACAGAAAGCGGCGGACATCTACCGCCAGCTTGTAGGCGAGGGATGGGATGCCGTGCTGCTGCAATGGAAGCCAAAGGCCGTGCTCACTCCCAAGGCGGCAAGTGTGGGCGAGTTTGTGGAAGCCGTTCGGGGCGTGTCGGCAGCGCGGCCCCTGACCGTGTGGGAGTATTCCAAGTGCTTGCGGCGTCTCGCTGCGGATGTGGCGGGCATGGCTCGTGATGATGCAGCGAAATGGGATGGCCGTTCAGGCGGTGCTGACAAGTGGCGGGAGAAAGTGGACGCCCTGCCGCTGTCCATCCTCACGCCTGAGAGCATCCAAGCATGGCGGCTGGCGCGGCTGAAAGATGCGGGCGGGAATCCAGCCACGCAGCGGGCCACGAAAACCACGATTAACAGCACGCTGCGAAAAGCTAAATCTCTGTTTTCATCCAAGGTGCTCAAGTTCCTGAATGGTGCTCTGGTGCTGCCCCCGAATCCCTTTGCCGGTGTGGAGTTCTTTGAACGGGCTTCGATGCGCTACGAATCGAAAATCGACACGCCAGCGTTGATCGAAGCAGCGCAAACGGAGCTTGGCGGAGTGCCTGAGAACGTGGAAGCATGGAAAGCCTTTGTGCTGCTGATGTTCGCGGGCCTGCGGAAGAATGAGGCGGACAAGCTGCGGTGGGAATCGGTGGACTTCGCGGCGGGCGTTTTGCGCATCGAAGATCATGAGCACTTCCAAGCGAAGTGCGAGGCCAGCAAAGGCAGCATTGAGCTTGACGCGGAAGTTGTCTCCATGCTTCGCGGCTGGCGTGCGCTTGATCGTGATGGCGTTTTTGTACTGCGTTCAGTCGTGGCACCGCTGGCGAACGTGCTGCATTACCACTACCGCGCCAAGCGCACCTTTGATGCGCTGGCGGCTTGGCTGAAATCCAAGGGCATCATGGCCAAGAAGGCATTGCACGAACTGCGGAAAGAGGCTGGTTCAATGGTGGCTGACAAGCACGGCATTTTTGCCGCCTCTCGATTTCTCCGCCATGCAGACATTGGCATCACGAGCGCGCACTATCTGGACAAGAAACAACGCGTCACAGTCGGACTTGGCGGGCTTCTCTCCGCGCCTGTGACGTCCTCCAACGTGACAGCATTTCCCGTGCCTGCGAAGCTAGCCAAACCCGCGAACGCCAAACGCAAAAGAGCATGAAGAGTGCGGACAGGCGTAAGCTAAATATCATGAAAGCCAAGCCACCAACGCCAAAGAAGCGCCACAGCAAAAGCTCTTTTTACACAATTTGGAGGGAGGGCTCGGCGGGGGGCAATTGTATTCCCGACACCTGCAATTTGACACAAGAGGAAGAAGCCAAGTTCCATGCCGCATACAATGCCGACGAAGCCGTTCTTCATCGGCGTAGTCTCTTGGCTGATTCTCTGCTTTTCAGCGAGGGCAATGCAGCCTGGGTTATAGAATTGTCTGACGAGCGAACGCTATTTGATTGTTTGCGCTCATCCCGTCCCTTGCCTTTTGCTCATCCCTTTGCCGATCTAATGGCAGAGACAGACTTGCGAGGCAATGAGAAGGCGCAGACAGAGCTTGGAGCGATTCAAAATAGCTTTAGCCGAAGAATTGGGGGGATACTCCACAAGTGGATTCAAGATCGTGACGCAGCATCCTTCCGCCGCCTCGCTGATTTGTTGGAAACAATGAAGGGTGTAACGCATGCCTTAATTCAAGACGACAACTCTTTCGTGGAACGTGCTTTTAAAGCGCGGCCCACATTGGGAGTTGTGGTATGGAAAATGTTTCAGGATTGCTGTAAAAAGACACGGGAAAGGGTCAAGCCGCCGCCTTCGGAGGATGACGCCTTTTTGCTTGCCGCTATGATGTTAAAGTTTGCGGGGAATAGCTTGGTGAGGACAATGGGACCACGCAAAGCACGCAAGGCACTTTTAGAAATGCCAAAGCTGGCAGGGGAAGAACTCAAAAGAACTGCCAATTTCGGTGTTCCTACAAAAGCTGAGTTACGGGAAGCGGTGGAAAACGAATGGGAGAACTTGGGGAAAAAATTCTCGCAGCGCGATTTCACGAGGGAGCTTTCAAGACTTGGACTGTCTGGCTTGCCATCGGCTCCGCCCATCAAAAAGGACATCACAAGGGGAAAGTGACGATTTCGTTTTCCCATCGGGAGATGAATTGCGGGCGCGCCCCCTGATGTTCGTTGCAGTCGTGTGGGAGTGCTCTGGCGTCATGAAAGACTCTCAGACATCACCACCCCCTATTGCATCTAAACCACGCGGCTTGACCTACAATCAGGCCGCTGAACGCCTCTCCATCTCCGCCGTCACTCTCCGCCGCTGGCGAGCTGATGGCCGCTTTAAAGTGCGCGTGTATTCGCCAACGCTCGTGAGGATTCCAATCGAGGAAATCGAGAGGCTGGAAGCTGAGGCGCTGGTATGAGTTCACAGATTGATATGGCATTGCGGCAGCGCATCGCGGAGAGCTTGCTTGGCTTTGCGCTGGATGCGGACGGGTATGCGACTTGTCCTGGCAAGGCGAAGCACTCGAATCGAGATGGCCGCCGTGATTTCAAAGTCTGGCTGGATGGCGCACCGTCGGGCAAGTGTGTGCATGATTCGTGCGCTGCGGAGGTGGAAGATTTCAATACTGATTTGCGGCGGCGCATTGGCGCGGCGGAGAGCGAGAGGAGCGGCTGCCCGCATCCTTCCCCTTTGGGAGCCGTGGCACCGCTGCCAGTGCCGCCACGCGGGCCAAAGCGCCCGCCGTATGATCCGGCGGCATTGCAGCGCGTGGCGTCTCTCTGCGGGCGGGCTGTGTCGTGTGACTGGCTGGCGGAGCGTTCGCCCGTTCCCGTGCCGCCTGCGCATGAGCAGGGCATTGCCACGGCGGGAACCTTCTTGGATGCGCTGTATGATGTCGGTGAAAGGGTGCTGGTGTTTACTTCGCAGCTATCGCAGGGGGATTTCCTTTGGCATGCGGGAGCTGGTGGCTTGCGTCTGGCACGAGAGCGCGGTGTTGATCCGGTAGCGTCTGCCTTGCCGGATGGTGCTGCGGAGGGCGTTTGGTTCCTCACTAATCCCGTGTGCGGAGACTGGCGCATCAATGCACACAATCACACAGCGGGAGGCTCGCCACGATGGGGGCGAAGGCATGGTGAATGCGTGACGAGCTGGCGATATCTGCTGCTTGAATCAGACTCCGCGCCGGATGCGCTCTGGCTTCGTGCATTGCTGATGCTGCCGCTCCCTATCGCGGCCATTTACACGAGCGGCGGGCGCTCGCTGCATGCGCTTGTGAGATTGGATGCAGGCGGAAAGCTGGAATGGGATGCGCGGCGGGATGAACTGCTGCCGCTGCTGTGCTCACTCGGAGCTGATGGCGCGGCCATGAGCGCCGTTCGCCTGTCCCGCCTCCCTGGCTGTCTGCGACACGGCAAACGCGCCAAAGATGGCAGTCTGCAACGCTATGAGCGCCCCACGCTGCAACGCCTCATCTACCTGAACCCGCGCCCGCCGCTTAACGCGGCCATTCTCGATTTCATCAAGTGAAAGCACCTCCAAAAAAGACAGCCAAGAAAAAAGCGGAATTGCCGCCGTCCGACAAAATGCGCGTGCTTCATGACGTGGCGGGCGTGCCTTTGAGTGATGACCGAACCGCGCCGAAAGTGGACATCACTTTGCCGCTGTCAGAGCTGGCGCGGCATATCGGCGGCTTGCTTCATGACAAGCCGTTGTTTCTCATGAACAAAAGGCTGGTGCTTGTGGATGAAGAAACTGGCGAGTATGAGGGAATGGACGCGGTAACATTCCGTTCTTGGCTGGAAGAATACGCCGTTGTCGGAAAGCCAAATGATGGCGATTTCAAGGCAGTGAGCATGAGCCGGGACACGGCGCAGGGTATCCTAGCCAATCGCGTCTTTCATAAGCAACTGCGGAAGCTGAACGGGGTAAACAAAGTGCGCCTTCCCGTGTGGACGAATGATGAGAGGAACAAGGTGGAACTCTTGCCACCTGGCTATCATGAGCGAAGCGGCATTTTCACCGTTGATTTGCTGCCTTATGATACCGGTATGAAGCCAGAGGATGCGTGCGCGTTTCTGTTGCAATTCTTTGAAGAAAGCGCATGGGCGGAGGAAGGAGAGCTAAAAAAGAAGCGGAGCTTTTGCGCTCATTTGGCGTGCATGCTGACGAGCTACTGTTTGGAGATGATTCCCCACGGCATGCAGCACATGGGCTTTTTCTACAGTGGCAATCAGCAGGGTATCGGCAAGAGCACGCTGGCGGAAGGCGCTCTTACTCCTGTGTTCGGGGAGGTGAAGGCATCGGGTTACAAGCGAAACGATGAAGCGCTTGAAAAGGTGCTGGACACCGCCGCGCATGAAGGCGGGCGCTACCTGTTTTTAGACAATGTGGAGGGGAAACTTCATGCACAGGCTTTGGCGCGTTTTATCACGGCTCCCGTGTATGACTATCGGGTGCTTGGGGCAACCAAGAGCGGCAGTGCAGAGAATCGGCGCATCGTGGTGATAACCGGCAATGGGGC
Organism: uncultured Verrucomicrobiota bacterium; assembly: GCA_903838675.1. Classification (GTDB taxonomy): domain Bacteria; phylum Verrucomicrobiota; class Verrucomicrobiia; order Verrucomicrobiales; family Verrucomicrobiaceae; genus Prosthecobacter. The sequence goes on along the minus strand of CAILZI010000232.1, from coordinate 30,122 downwards.
GCGTGCGAATCGTGACTTGGAAAGTCGCCTGCTGTGCGTTGATCTTTACCTTTCGTCTGATGCCATTGGCCGCAAATACAAGCGGCCAATAACACTTGAGAAGATGAAAACGCCGGCGTCCCGCAAGCTCTTCCTCGCCGCCCTGTGGGCGCTCGTGAGCTGGTGGAGTGAGTACTGTGAATGCGCCCGCATGGCCACCACGCAAACGCGTTGCCCTGAGTGGGAAGCGTTCATTGGCGGTATCTTGCAATGCAGCCACTTTGGCAATCCTTTCGCCAAGCCGCTGATGGGGATGGACGATCAAGGCGATGCATGGCGTTCGTTCTTTGTGAAGCTGGCGGCAGTCGTGGAGTCAGGCCAGACGAAAACCTTTGAGGTGGGCGCGTGTATCGCCGTGGCAACGGAAAACGATTTGCTGGATGACATGCTGCCAGAGGCAAAGGACGCAAACCGTGCCTTTGGTCATTATGTGAAGCGGAAGCATCTGCGAGGCTGGCAATTCATGGATGAACAGCACCGCCGCTGTGAGTTCAAGAAGGCGGCAGATAGCAATCGCGGCTCCCGCTACGCTGTGACGGTTTTCCCAGTGGAGGCGTGAGAATGGCGTAGATTGGCAGCAAAGCATTGACGCACGCCCTTTGATGGGTGCATCATGGAGCCATGATTGCTGAACTCAACCCCCAAGCATTAGTGCTGGACGGCAGAGAGCGACAGGAAGCCCTTGGGCAGTTCCTAACGCCCTCGCCTGTGGGCGATTTCATGGCCTCGCTTTTTTATGCTTTGCCGCGTGACGTGCGGCTGATTGATGCGGGAGCAGGGGACGGAGCACTCACGGCGGCACTCGTGCGGCGTGCTTGCTCTAAGGGTTCGGGGGTGAAGTCCATTCACGCCACGGCATACGAACTCGATACGAAAATTGTCCCGGCATTGCGTGTGATGCTGGCGGAGTGCGAATCTCTTTGCAGAAAACGGAGGATTTCTTTCACGGCGGAAATTCATCACACGGATTTCATTCAAATGATGGCCGGGAAGTTGTCGGGCGACTTGTTCAGTTCCGCCGCTCCCTCGTTCAACGTGGCTATCGTCAATCCGCCATACAAAAAGATCAACACGAACTCCCCCGAACGTCTGGCACTTCGTTCCGTCGGCTTGGAGACAAGTAACCTCTATACGGGTTTTGTTGGGCTTCTGTCACGCTTGCTGGACGATGGCGGGCAACTGGTAGCCATCACGCCTAGAAGCTTCTGCAATGGCCCCTACTTCCGTCCATTCCGTGAAGACTTTCTAAACAGGATGGAACTGCAACGCCTTCACGTTTTCGAGTCACGCGATGCGGCCTTTCGTGACGATGCTGTGTTGCAAGAAAACATCATTTTTCACGCCACCAAAGGCATTGAACAACCGCCTTTCGTTACTGTTTCATCCAGCAGCGGCGAAGCGGGTTCAATCATCACAGCAAAGGATTTTCCTTTTGGTGAAATTGTTCACTCAAACGACGCTGAACGATTCATTCACATTCCCGCCGATTCAGCACACGCCAGCGCAACGGCGCGGCTATCTGATTTGCCCGCCAGTCTCGCTTCTCTTGGTTTGACCGTCTCCACGGGGCGTGTGGTGGATTTCCGGTTAAAGGACGCGCTACGTCCAGATCCGGGGCCGGGAACAGTGCCGCTGCTATACCCTTGCCACTTCAACGGCGGTACGATTCATTGGCCCAAGGTGGGTGCTCGGAAGCCAAACGCGATTCTCTATAACGACGACACTCGACCTTGGCTCGTGCCTTCCGGTCTTTACCTGCTTACAAAACGGTTCACTTCCAAAGAGGAACGCCGACGTTTGGTGGCTTGCCTTTTTGATCCTGCCGACGTGAAGGCGGCATGGCTTGGCTTTGAAAATCATCTGAACTACTTCCACGCAAACGGCAAGGGTTTGGAGCGGAACCTGGCTCTTGGCTTGTTCGTCTATCTCAATTCGACCCTCGTTGACCAATATTTCCGCTGTTTCAGTGGTCATACTCAGGTCAACGCTACAGACCTGCGCAAGCTCGCATATCCCGACCGTGGCACACTGGAAGCGATGGGATGCGGATTGAAACGCCCCGACGCTTCCCAAGACGAACTTGACCAACTTGTAGAGCATCACCTGCATGGCTTCTAACAAACCCGACCGTAAAAAAATTCGGCTCACAGAAGCCATTGAAGCACTCACGGCGTTGCAATTCGCCCCCAGACAGCGAAATGACACGGCGGCATATACGCTCTTGGCGCTGCTTGATCTATCGCCAGCGAAAGCATGGCAGGAAGCTGAAAGCCCCTTGCGCGGAATCACGCCAATCATTGATTTCATTGCAGATGCGTACGGCAACCGCTATGCCCCAAATACACGGGAAACAATTCGTGATGAAGCCGTGAAGTTCTTCGTGGAAGCAGGCTTGTTGCTGCGAAATCCAGACAAGCCAGACCGCCCGACTAACAGCGGCAACACAGTTTATCAGGTAGAGCCTACGGCACTCGCTTTGCTCCGCACTTTTGGCACGCTGGAATGGCCGAATGCATTGAAAATCTATCTCGCCAATGTGGAAGAATTGAAGCGAGAAATTTCTCGGCACAGGGAACTGGCTCGTGTTCCTGTGATGCTGCCAGATGGTAAACAGGTGGCACTTTCGCCCGGTGGACAGAACCCGCTAATCAAAGCAATCATCGAAACTTTCTGCCCTCACTTTGCGCCTGGTGGCGTAGTTGCCTACATCGGCGATACAGAAAACAAATTTGTCCATCTGGAATCCGGCTACCTCGCTGCGCTTGGCGTGTCACTCGACAGCGCCGCAAAGATGCCTGACGTTATCATCCATTGCGTGAAGCGGAACTGGCTTCTGCTGATTGAGGCTGTCACGAGTGCCGGGCCGGTGGATGGCAAGCGAAGGAAGGAACTGAAAGAGCTTTTTGCAGGCTGCAAAGCGGGACTAGTTTTTGTGACGGCGTTTGACACTCGCCGTGTGATGCAGTCGTTCCTCACACACATTGCTTGGGAGTCAGAAGTGTGGATTGCAGAAGACCCGGCGCATTTGATTCATTTCAACGGTGACAAGTTCCTTGGCCCATATCCTGATGCGATGCCTACTCGCTAGGGGGGGCGCGTAGCACGTAGCCTTGCCGCGTTCGTTAGCCGTCACGGCCTCCCCGCGCCCCTCGGAAATGAAGGATGGCGCATCACAGCAGGGCAGGCTCGCCACGGCTGGCAGTGCTATACACCCCTCCCCCCGGTAAGGAATCTTTTACACTCTGGCCCATGCCTATGCGGGTGTATCGTCCCTCACCCTGTTTGCACGCGGGGTAGTAAAATTGTTTTTGACACCTAAACGTCCCCACTTTTGCCCCTTTGAGACACTGAGGGGAAAGCTCTGTCCCTTCGTGAGACAGGAGCAGGGCAAAACGTCCCTTTGTGACACTCGATTGCACCTCTGGCTTTGCCACCTTCACCACACATTGCCACGCTGGAAGCCTTGTATTTGCTCGGTTTGTGGCAAAGTGGTGATGAGGATGGTTATCTGAGAACTATTGAAGGGGAACCCATCACGGCAGGCTGTAACGGCAACAGGGGCGGGGAACTACGGGGGTAATTCGCCACTTTGCCACGATCCCTGATTCTACAGGGCTTCCAGCGTGGCAATGTCTTTTCAGGCGTGGCTTTGCGTCTGCAACGAGCATGAGTTTGGGGATGGTGAGCGCGTATCAGCGAAGCACATCACGATGCCGATCAAAACAAAGCTTCTTATGCTCAAGCCGACCACGGAGGCATCTGGTGCGTCAAATCACCTCAACTTCATTAGCTGAAGGAATATTTGCGTTACACGAAACCAAGTCGCCAGACTGAAAACCGCTAAGGCTGACCATAAACCTGCAAACCACCAAAGCTTTTCACGATCCTTGACGAAGTAACCAGCAAGGCAGAAAACGCACAGAATGAGTGCGGCCCATATGGCCGATGCTAGGTAATCGAGCAGCAAGCTGTAAAAACGGGTTTTCTTAAGTTCTTGCATCGTTGGGGTGTCGATGGAGATGAGCATAGACTTGGCCGTGGCTAAAAACCCCGCAAATATGGCCGCGAGACTGATCGAAGATCCCAGAATATCAGCATCACTGGGAAAAAATTTCACATCACCACTTTTGAACGCAGCAAAGCCAACGGCGGCACCAACTACAATGCCAAGCCCAGCCGGGTACAACTTTTCTGCTGTGGCGTTCATTTTTGGGAATACGACGACTTCCAGCCGTTCCATACCGATTCTAGCGCTCCCCAGCGAAGTTCAAGTGGCAAACGCCTGTCCGGTCCCGCCTGAAGAGTAACCGTTCCCTCCAATCTGGGGGCCAACAAGTCGATATCCTTTGAGCGAACTCCGTCTCCCTTTGCGGTTAAAACAAATTTCTCGACCGCCTCCACTTGTGTCGAGGCTCTTATGCGTGAGAACCATGACAGCCAAGTATCAATAGCACCTCCAAACGCTTTGCCTCTGCTAACCGATATTGTGATGTCGATTGTGTCGGCACCTGTTTTGTTCGCCATTTTAAGGGCATCGGAAAGGCCCGTTGCCCCATCTTCAGCGAGCTGTTTAAGTGAACTCGGGCTAATCTTAACTTGCAATTTTGTGCGAATGTCACGACGCCGCAGTTCAGTCATTACGTCGGTTCTCCATACCGGAGCGAGTTCAAATGCAGAGAATGGCTGTTCTAAATCAGCAATGTATTCCGCGATAGCCGAAGCCCTTGGGCCATGATGATTGTATTGCACCAGCCAGCGCTCTGAACTTGGGATATAAATTGCCGCTGTTTCCTCAGCAAAGCCCTCATCTTTCTCTAAACCGATGCCGCTGACATGTTTTTTCAAGCTGGCTTTTCCTGGCCCTTCATCAAGCCGCAGCTTAATGATGTTCATCTTTATAAAGTCTGGATTCTCCACGTTCAGATCATCCAAACGGAAATGCCGTCCTTCAATGAGGCGTGCCCTTTTTTCGATATCGAGTGCATAAATACGTTTCAGTCTCTCGATTAATGGAATGGGGCCATTGGAGTAGGCAGTCGTAAAGAGATGGATTTTAGAATCGTGAGGCATGGGTATAGGGAGACTAAGAATTGTATCTTTAAAAAGACAATACTTTCGCACTTCCGCCAATTGTTATCCCTCCGACATTACCGGGAAGTGATTCCACAGATATGATGCTTTGAGACCAACTTGCGTTGAAGAAGTGTCCAAGAAGTGTCCAAGCACACTTTTTTCCATGGCGCTGAAACAGTGCGCAAATCATTGGTTATCAATGAGTGCTCCCGGTGGGATTCGAACCCGCAACCAAGGGATTATGAGTCCCCTGCTCTAACCGTTGAGCTACAGGAGCGTGCGCACGGAGCCCGCGATTATGCATCGCACCGAACTCGCGGCAACTCCTGATCTTGCAGTCTCTCGGCTGCGTTTGAAAACCTTCAGGGAGCGGCAGTGTAAACGGCTGCCCTCATGACAGACTTCATTCCCCACGCAGCCCCTCTCCGAAAGCGCGTAGTACTGGCAATTCAATTCGCGGCAACTCCTGATCTTGCAGTCTCTCGGCTGTGTTTGAAAACCTTCAGGAAGGGGCAGTATAAACGGATGCCCTCACGGCAGACTTCATTCCCCACGCAGCCTCGCTCCGAAAGCGCGTAGCGCTGGCATTACCGTAGCCGTGGGTGCCAACCCACGGATATGCATAACCCGCGCCCATGCAATCGGTGGAACCGCTTAGCGGTGGCACAAAACGCCGCCACTTCCGAACCTGACTGCGCCAGCCGTGTAACGGGTTTTCAAACACCGCCTGGCGAAGAATGGTCAGATCAAAGGGGGGAAGCGCAGCCTGTCCTCCCCAGTAACATCTTCGCAGCTTTTCAGAGTACGTAGTTCGGGCTTTCGTGTCCTCCGTAGCTTTAGGGAAGGAAGAAGCCCGTTCCGGAAGCTCCGCATCACCCCAGATCTGAAGCCAGCCAGAGCACGTATTGTAGTCCTGGCTTTAGCCGGAATCTGGAAACTGACTTCGTGCAAGCGGCTCCCAAATAACCCTCCCCCTGTTACCCTCCGTTCCACAAACTAGCCGCCTTGAGTTCAGGTGCTTTGTAGCTTTTAGCGAAGTAGGAAACTCGCAGAGCGAAGGGGGAAGCGCAGCCTGTCCTCCCGAATAACATCCTCGCACTCTCCCGACTCCTCTGAGTTCGTAGTTCGGGCTTTAGCCCGCTCTGGTGATGCCCCGCATCACCCCAGATCTGAAGCCAGCCAGCGCACGTATTGTAGTCCCGGCTTTAGCCGGAATCTGGAAACGTCGTTCGTGCAAGCGGCTCCCAAATAACCCTCCCCCTGTTACCCTCCGTTCCAGAAACTAGCCGCCTTGAGTTCAGGTGCTTCGTAGCTTTTAGCGAAGGGAAAAGCGCAGCCCGTCCTTCGTAGCTCGCAGAGCGAAGAATGGGCTGCCGCTTTCGGTGGCACGGTTGACGGCGCATGCCAGGAAGCACCCAAATGCGGGAGCTGATGCTGGTTCGCAGTCTTTTCAGCTCACGCTCACCACAAAACACTCGAACGCAGCAGCCAGCTTAAACCACCCCGCCGAACCCAACTTCCGCCCTCAAATCACCTCACCTCATCGGGTCTGAAAGACCCACGGAGTCAGCCCAGGGCGCAGGCACGCAGCGCCAAGCCCTGGGTCTCACAACCCACCGCGCCTCCTCCCTTCAGGCAGCGCCCTGAAGGGGCGCGGGAACACGTTCTTTCTCTCCACCATGCCACCCTCCATGCCGAACATGGACGTGCTGTCTCCGTGAGTTTGACGCCGAGTCTCACCAGTTGGGGACAATTCTGACATGTATGCAGCTTTTTACTTTCGGCAAAATCAAACAAAGTTGGAATGCTGTTGGACGCATGTAGTTTCTATTGAGACTTGCATAATAGACTGACATCCTTGCCTTGAAGGCCAACGGCCTTCCGTATTTCAGCCCAGGGGTGCCGAGCTTTAGCGAGTGCTCCCCTGGGTTCTGGCAGTCAATCCGGGAAGCAAACCCTGCACTCCGCCACACTTCAAGCCTGCCAGCAGCGTCTGCAATGAACTCCGCAGCAAGTTTGCCGCATTCAGGCACCGAGTCTACTTCCATAAGGAACGCTCTTCTTGTCAGTCTATTGCGCAAGGCTCAATAAAGCGGCCGAATTCACGCCCTGAGCTCCGGCCATCCGTGACGTTAATATGACAAAGGCCATTGCCCCGGCGGTGATTGCCAAAGCAGTGAAGTGATCGCCTGAGGCAGCATGCGCGGAGAGCCTCTTGAATCCGGCTGCCTAAGCCTGGCCGGAGAATAAACCAGCCCGTTACGGAGCCTTTTGTTCCAGCACCACTCGGAAACCACGGTCAGCAAAGCGCAGATCAGGGGTGTTATGGAGTCGATTTGAAGATAACAGATCACCACGATCAGGACTGCTCCACGAACCACCCCTAAGTACTCGGTCCTTTTGGGTGTTGTCATACCAGTCCTCACACCATTCCCACACATTACCGCTCAGATCGAAGAGGCCGAGCTTGTTTGGCTTGAAGCTCATGACAGGTGCCGTGGTTGGAAAACCGTCGTCATAACCATCGAGATAAGTCGCCTCGCTGTTGGGGGCCTTCGTCTTCCGGCTCTGGTCGGAATAGTTTCCCTGGCCTTTCGGTGGCGGCCACTTGCTGCCCCAGGGGAGATCCGTCTGGTTTTTGACGACCGTGGCAGGAGTCGTACCCTGCTTCCACTTCTCTTCACGTCCGACACCGGCTGCGTAGCTCCATTCCTGATCCGTGGGGAGGCGGTAGGTCTTGCCTTCTTTCTTGCTCAACCATGAACAAAATCCCTGAGCGTCTACCCAGCTCACTCGCACGACCGGATGCTCCTCTTTGTTTTCTGCCGGGGTGTAGCCGTTGACGCTCTGGTCTTTCCAGGCGTCGTTGACGCTCCGAACCTCCGTAGCATAAGTGTCGTAGTCTTTGAAGCGCGTCTCATGAATGCAGAACAGCACCGCAGTGCCCTTCACAGGTACAAATTTCATACCGAGACTGTTGGTGAACTCTTTTCCTGTCACGGCAGGCGATGGTTCTGCCCCCAGTCCTTCACGATACTGCATGACTTCCTTCGCCTCCGCCAGGCGGTCCCCTTTGGTCAGCGTGATCTCCAGCTCTTTCAGCTTCGCAGTGTAGGCAGGCAGCAGGGCGGCATGGGCTGCCGTGCGCTGCTGGGCGAGCTTCGCCGACTCCAAACGGTAAACGGCATGCAGCTTGCTCAAGGAAGCCGGCGTCGTATCATCATCTTTTTCAGGCAGCGGCTGCTTGCTGGCGATGAGCTTCTTATCCTCCTCAATCGCCAGAGCCTCAGGCAGCTTCCCGGCCTTTTTTGCCTCTTCACCGGCATTGGTCAGCGCAATGAGGAACTTGGCGTTCAGAGCTTCAATGCCCGTGTTATGCGGGCTGGTCACTCGTTCTGCGACGACAAATGCATACTGCTGCTGCAAAGCCGCCAACTCCGGAGGCGGAGCAGCGTAGAGCGCGGTGAGGAAGACAGCGAACAGGACCGCAGGAAGGAGCTTTGAGCCTCGCATGCAATGCTTCGCATGGTGACGTGAGCAGACATGGAGCGTGGAAGCGAAAGACGTCATCATAAGCGTTTTTAATTGGACAGGAGAAATCCTACAAGAAAATTTTCCCCATTGGGCAGGTTGAACCTTCACATCGTCCTTGAGAACACCAATCATGATGCAGAAGGGCTCTTTCCGCCTCCATCACTCGTCACGTTTCCGACCATCAGGCCAGCTTGCCCCCTGCCACCATACATCAGTGCAGCACCAAAGGCCCATGCATGTATGGCACTCAGTTAAGAGCGTTGATCGTGCGTTTTTGAAATGCTGGGATGCTTTCTCTGGTTGTCGGTGGTGAGTAATAGAGCGGCTGATGAGGCGCAAGTCCGGACGTAGCTTGGGCGTGTTTGGCGCGCTGTTATTTCGCATCTTCCAGAAGCTGCTACGCCAAACCTCCCGACTCTGTTGGCGCGGAGTCGCGCCAGGCCATGATCTTTCAGCCTCTACGCGACTTTCTCCGCCTCAATATCAAACAAGAAATCGAAATCTTCCTTCTGCAGCAGATTGGTAAACCCGCCTTCGCCCAGGACATTGTTCACCATGAGGTTCTTCTTGTGCTGCAGCGTCATGATCTTTTCCTCGATCGTGCTCTTCGTCAGCATCCGGTAGGCCATGACAGGCTGCGTCTGCCCGATGCGGTGCGCACGGTCAATCGCCTGGTTCTCCACCGCAGGATTCCACCACGGATCGTACAAAATGACGTAGGACGCTGCCGTGAGGTTGAGACCGCTGCCACCCGCTTTGAGGGACAGTAGGAACACACTGGCTTTATCATCTTCCTGGAAGGCTCTGACGATGCCCGCACGGTCCGTACTGGCTCCCGTGAGCCAATGGTAGGGCAGCTTCATCTCCTCCAGCTTGGTGCGGATGATCTTCAGCATCGAGACAAACTGGCTGAAGAGTAGCACCTTGTGCCCCTCATCATGCAGCCCCTGAATCACTTCCAGCGTTGAGGTGAGCTTGGCGCTCTCTTCATTCTCCGCAGTTTTGTCCACAAGACCCGGATGGCAGCAGATCTGCCTCAGGCGCGTGAGCGCTTGCAGAATGGCAAAGCGGCGGCGGTTCACCATGTCAAAGCCGGAGCTGTTCAGCACCATGTGCTGCGCACGGGCCAGCTCCTCTTTGTAGAGTTCGGCCTGGCGTCCGCTCATCTCGCTGAGCAGGTTTTCTTCACTGCGTGAAGGCAGGTCGCGGGCCACCTGGGATTTCGTGCGGCGCAGCAGGAACGGGCGCAGGCGTGCCGCCAGACGCTCCGAGGCACGCGGGTCTTTGCGGCGGTCGAAATGACGGTGGAAGTAAGCGCGCTCACCCAGGGCTCCAGGCGTCGCAAAAGTCATCAGGCTCCACAGATCAAGCAGGCGGTTTTCCAGCGGCGTACCGGTCAGCACCAGTCGGTTGTCGGCACGAATCTGCCGCGCTGCCTTGGCAGCCTTCGAGTCAGGATTCTTGATGTGCTGGCCTTCGTCGAGAATCGCTGCAAGCCAGCGCACGGCGGCGAGTTCGCCGTCAAATCCGCGCATCTGCGCGTAGTTCATCACCACCACGTCGATCTGCGTCATCACCAGGTTCAGATCAAACAGATCACGGTCATGCAGCACGAGCACCCGCAGATCCGGCGAGCCCTTCTTGAACTCCAGCGCCCACACGTCGAGCACCGATTTCGGACAGACCACCAGCACGGGCAGGTGCGGACCGTCGGCTTTTTTGCGTGAGCGCAGCCACAGCACCCAGGTGATGGCCTGCAAGGTTTTGCCCAGGCCCATGTCATCAGCCAGGATGCCACCGAAGCGGTTGGACGTGAGGTAGGTCAGGAAATGAAATCCATCGACCTGATAAGGACGCAGCGTGACGTTCAGCCCCTCGGGCACCGGCGGGCGCGCATCAAGCTTCGCCTCTTCCATGCGTTCGACGATCTTGCTCCACGCCTTCGGATTGACGATCTCCGCCGCATTCTCCTGCGCGAGCTGCCGCCAGTGCAGTCGGTGCGTCTCGTCGCTGTGCTCATTGAGGTCGATGCCGAGCCGGTCCAGCATCTCCTGCTGCTCATCGCTCAGTTCGAGCTTCACTCGGCGCCACGAGCCATCGGCCAGTCGCACGAAATCACCTTTCGCGGCGATCAGGCGGCGGATGTCGGCGGGTTTCAGCTCCATGCCTTCGATGTCAAACACCAGGCGCAGATCCAGCCAGTCGATGCTGCCCGCCTGCGTGGCTTCGATGCGCACGCGTGCGATCAGCGGATCGGCAAGAATGGTCTGCAGGCTTTCATCCGTCTTCAGATTCACGTTCTCAGGCAGCTGCGCCGCCCAGGCATGAAACACATCTGGGAAATCTTTCGCCATGCGCACGCGCCACGCGTCATTTTCCATGTCCCAAGTCCGGCGGAGCTGGTTCATCAGCTCCTCCGCATCTCTCAGGGCACGACGGTCGCGGCAGACGATGGTGTCGTCGTTTTCAACCGTTTTTTTTTCATCCACCGGCTGCCAGCCGGAAAAGCGCAGCATTTCACGCACACGTCCTTCACCATCAACCGCCTCGGCCTTGAGGGTGACAAACTCAGCACCGCTCGAGTGCGAGGTCTTGGCCAGGCATGCAGCAGTGATGTTCACATGCAGATCTTCATGGCGCACACGGCTCTTGATCGCGTCCGGTACCGGAATGTCGATCTCACGCATGAAGGCGATGCCCTCTGCGGTCGCCAGAGCTTCCAACGGCATCGTCACGCCGGCGTCGATGCGGGAGTCATCATGCAGCCAGACCGGGCCGCTGAACAAGGTGTCCGAGCTCAGGTAAAAAGTCTGCGCCCCGCGCAGAATGCGCAGCGGCAGCGGCGCAGGAGTGCCGTCCGCAGTTTCGAGCTGCAGGGTCAGGTTCAGACCATTGGCGCTCAGGCGTGCGACCCAGCTCAGCGGCTCGGCCACGCGTTGAAACGGCAATTCATCCAGGTTGATCATGCGTTCCTGCAGCGCCGATTGCTGGAACAGCGTGGCGAGCCATAAGGCGTGATGTTTGGACTCCAGACGGAAGGAGTCATTCCAGTTCTCATCGGTCTGCGCCAGACAGGAGACGAACAGCAGTTCCGAAACGCCTGAAGTCACGATGCGTCCGTCGCGATGTTCGCGACGAAGATTGTCGAGCAGCGCGGCATCGACCGTGATGTATGGCGTGGGCGTTTCACCTTCGAGGCGCATCTGCAGGCGCGCATCATTCACTGTAATGAGCAGACGAAAGTCGCACACACGCGGCGGCTGACGGTGGGCTTTCCGGTCATCCTGGCGTGAATCAATGAACTCGCGGATGCGCTTCTGCCAGGTCGGCACCGTGCTGGCATGCCTCCATTCGCGCAGAGCTTCACGTGTACCTTCGATGTCGGACATGCCACGCAGGAAGGCCGGAACGGCAAGCCCCTTGTCGGCGAGTGCGAGTGCGATGTAGTTCCAGAACTCGCGCAGCGTTTTGGGGGCTTCAGGCCACAAGGCCACAGGATCAAGACTCTGGATCGCCCACTTCGGATGCAGACGCACCATGTCCTGGTCAAAGATCTTGCCGGTAAGGCGCACGCGTTCGTAGCGCTTCTCCATCTTGCTCAGATAATTTTCCTCATCAGGCGTGAGCGGGCGTTCGAGCTTGGCGGTGAGCAGATGCTCAAAGTCCTCCTCCTCCACCGGAATTAAAGGCAGCGTTCCACGGGCCTCGCGGCGCTGCAACGCCACCAGCGTGGTGCAGAGTGCCAGATTTTCCAACTCCTCGTCTTCATCGACATCCGTCTCACCGTGCCAGCCATGTTCGCCACGCAGCCAGCGCACCTGGGCCGGACGGTCATCCAGCCGCACCTCGGCCATCATTTCATCCTCCAGCAGTTCCAGTCCTCTCACGGCATCATCATCTACGAGGCGTTCGGCCTCCTGACGGGTGCGTGCGTCGAACGGGCGGAGGAGGATCGGAAGGTCGGTGATGAGGCTGGACATGCGCAGATTTGAGGCCCGCGCCGGTTAGCGGCGGGGGACCCGAGCGATAGCACGGACAGTGGCCTTTGGGAAACGACGAATGCTGAATTTCCTCGTTCCCGCACCTTGTCTGCCCGCCGTTTTTCGTCCAAACACTGCCCATGCTCGCTCCCGCCCTCAGTCCAGAAGGATTTCTCACCCATTTGGGCGGGGTGGAATCGGCCTCAGACAAGAAAATCGCCGCCGCAGGCTCTCCCAGCGCCATTTTCCTCGTTTTAAGCACCGAATTGCTAACCGCCGAGCTTGAGCCGCCGTGGAAATGGCTTCGCGAGTTTGGGCAGCAGTTTTTCACCCGCCTCTGCCAGACCAAAGATGCGCTGAATACCCTCGTGCCTGCAGAGTTCGAAGCCTTCATCGCCACAGCACCCCCCTTTGCTGGCGCCGAATACCTCACCGCAGAGGTACTCGAACGCTGGTGGCTCGATCTGGCACATCACATCGCCCAGCTTGCCTCCCAAGGCATTGAGGCATGGCTGCGTGAAGAATGCCCCGCATGGCATGTCGTCGGCCGCGTGACCTTCCACCTCGCAGAAAACAAAACCGACACCCAGCGCCCTTTCGCCTTCCTCGCCACATTCACCGAAAAACTCAGCGCCTCCGGCCAGCCCCAGCACCTGCCGCTCGCACGTGCGCTGCAACTTTACTCCGGCCAAAAAGATCAAACCGCACTCAATGCCCTGCTGGCCCCCGTGCGAACCGCCGCGGAAAAATCCAAACTCCTGCGCGAGTGGCTGGAAACGAAGCGCCTCTTTCAACCCATGGCCATGTCCCCTCAGGAGGCCTTCCGCGTTCTGCGCGACACCGCCGTGTTTCAAGAGAGCGGCATCGTCATGAAACTCCCCGACTGGTGGCGCAGCGGAAAAGGCCCTCGCCCCGCGGTCTCGGTGACCATTGATGCCCCAAAACAAACCTCCCTCCATGCCGGAGCCCTGCTCAATTTCAAAATCGCCGCCAGCTTTGAAGGCGAACCCCTGACCGACGCCGAATGGGAAAAACTCCTCAGCTCCGACACCGGCCTGGTCTCACTCCGCGGCCGCTGGATCGAGGTCGATGGTGCCCAACTCCAGCAGGTGATGTCACACTGGCAAAGGGTTCAGCATGCCACCGGCGAAGGCGGCATCGGTTTCCTCGACGGCATGCGCTTACTTGCGGGATTCGACACAAGATTGTCGGCCGATGTCCAGGAAAACACCGAGTTGGTGCATGACTGGAGCGACATCGTGGCCGGCAAAAATCTTGCAACGGTGCTCCACCAGATGCGCGATCCTGCAGCATCACCGCCGCCGTCAAACCTCTGCGCCACTCTGCGCCCCTATCAGCTCAAAGGCTTCGCCTGGCTCCAGTTCATGTCCCGCCTCGGCCTCGGCGCCTGCCTCGCCGATGACATGGGTCTTGGCAAAACGCTGCAAGTGATTGCATTGCTGCTCGCCTGGCAGAAAGAAAAGGCAGCCCCAGCCCTTCTCATCGTCCCCGCCTCCCTCGTCGGTAACTGGAAGGCCGAGGTCGCAAAGTTCGCCCCCGACCTAAAACTCTTCATCGCCCATCCATCACAGACCTCGCGCGAAGCACTCGAATTCGCCGTGCTGCAACCTGGCGCAGCTCTGCGCAACTGCGATGCGATGCTCACCACCTACCAGTTTCTGCAACGCACCGAGTCATGGCAGCAGCACCCTTGGAGCCTCGTCATTCTGGATGAAGCCCAGGCCATCAAAAATCCCGGCAGCGCCAGCACAAAAGCCGTGAAGCGCCTGGTTGCACCCACGCGCATTGCGTTGACTGGCACACCCGTGGAGAACCGTCCCGGCGACCTATGGAGCCTCTTCGACTTCCTCAATCCCGGCCTGCTCGGCGGCTCCTCCACCTTTGCGGATGCGGTGAAACGCTGCGCAAAAAGCAGCACTGGTTTTGCACCGCTGCGCAAACTCGTGCAACCTTACATCCTGCGCCGCATGAAAACGGACCGCAGCATCATCACCGACCTTCCCGATAAAATTGAAACCAAAGCCTTCTGCGGCCTCACCAAACGGCAGGCCACGATCTATGCGAAGCTCGTCGATCAACTCGCTAAAATGCTCACCGACAAGGAGATGGAACCCATCAAGCGCCAGGGCCTCGTGCTCGGCTTCCTGCTGAAGTTCAAACAGATCTGCAATCACCCCAGCCATTGGAACGGCGACGGTGCCTGGAATCCCGCAGACAGTGGCAAATTCACGCGTCTGGCGGAAATCTGTGGTGAACTCGCCGAACGCCGTGAACGCGCGCTCATCTTCACGCAATTCCAGGAGACATGTGACCCTCTGGCGCGCTTCCTTGCAACCGTCTTTGGCCGCGAAGGTCTCATTCTCCACGGTGGTACCGCAGTCAAGAAGCGCCCACAGTTGGTCGAATCCTTCCAGCAGCCCGATGGGCCGCCCTTCATGGTTATCAGCGTCAAAGCCGGCGGCACCGGCCTCAATCTGACCGCAGCCAGCCACGTCATCCACTTTGATCGCTGGTGGAATCCCGCCGTCGAAAACCAGGCCACTGACCGCGCCTTCCGCATCGGTCAAAAAAAGAACGTCATGGTTCACAAATTTGTCTGCCAGGGGACCATTGAAGAACGCATCGACGCGCTGATCGAGGAAAAGATGAGCCTCGCCCACGACCTGATCACCGGCGACGGCGGTGCCGAAAAACTCCTCACCGACATGAGCGCGGAAGAGTTGCTGCGTCTGGCCGCTCTTGATGTGAACTCCGCCGTCGTGTAAAAGGACAATCATGTGGTGGTCCTACCAAGATGTGGAAGAACAAAAAAAGCGGGTGCAGCGCGAGATCGCGAAGCGGAAGAAGCGTGGGGAGAAGTTTGAGGTGCTGCCAGCTCCGGCAGGACAGAAGAAGCTGAGTACGACCTTTTGGGGGCAGGCTTGGTGCCGGAACTTGGAGTCGTATCAAGCTTATGAGTCGCGACTGCCGCGTGGCCGCAGCTATCTGCGGCAGGGGAATGTGTACAATCTGATGATCGAACCGGGAAAACTCAGCGCAGTGGTGGCAGGATCAGAACTTTACAATACAAGCATCGTCATCCAGCCGCTGCCAAAGAAGCAGTGGCAACAGATCGTGAAATCGAGCGCGGGGCAGGTGGGCTCCATGCTGGATCTGCTTGCCGGGAAACTTGGCGATGGACTGATGAAGGTTCTCAAGGACCAGGATGGCGGCTTGTTTCCGAAGCCGAAGGAAATTCGCTTCAATTGTTCCTGCCCGGACCATGCAGACATGTGCAAACACGTTTCCGCCGTGCTCTATGGCGTGGGAGTGCTGCTCGACACCAAGCCAGAACTGCTCTTCACGCTGCGAGGTGTGGATCAGGCCGAGCTGCTGTCCAACGCCAGTAGTGCTGCGATCACGGATCTGTCTGCCGACACAGGGGATCTGGCTGGAGTCGATCTTTCGGCCATCTTTGGCATCGACCTCAACATGGATACGGTGCCAGAGCCACCACCCAAAAAGAAAAGAGCGAAAAAGGGCTGAGAGATTACTTCACATGCATCATCCCTCGCATGATGACCCAGTGGCCGGGGAAGGTGCAGAGATAAGGGTAGTCTCCGGGTGATTTGGGAGCGGTGAATCGCAGCGTTTCGCTATTATTGGGATTGAGCAGCTTGGTGTGGTGCAGAATCTTGTCCGTCGGCGGAATGAAATCCTTTTTGATACCTTCGGGGCCTTTGGCCATTTCGTTGCCGGCGAGACCGATTTCCTCCACGCTGCCGGGCTGGCAGATGGCGAGGTTGTGTGCAGTGGCATCGGGATTGTTGAACACGAGGCTCACGGGCTGGCCGGGCTTAACGTTGAATTCGGTTTTGTCGAAGAGCATGCGTTCACGCACGCAGTTGATGATGATTTTTGCGACGCCGGGCTGCTTGTCGAAAGCGGTTTCCTCGACGGTTTTTTTCTTTTCGAAGGAGCTGCGTTTGTAGCTCGCGGCGAAGGCGTTCATGAATGAAGTGATCTTTTCATTCTCGTTGTCTTTCCAGTGGCGTGAGAGCGCCTCGCTGCCGAGTGCGGTGCGCACGGCGTAGGTGAGGTGTTCGCCCATGGGCTTGTCGAGGACGCCAAGCACGGCATCCAGCGCGTCCTGCGTGCCGATGTAGCTCGCGGCAATGACGGCCTCCATGCGCACAAGCCCGTTGTCGTCATTCGCACGAGCGCGGAGTTGTGCGATGCGATCAGGCAGATCCACGTAGCGCAGTTGCGTCGTCGCGGCGGCACGGGCGTGGTGTTCATCGCAGTTGAGCAATTCCTTGAGCAAGGCGGTGTTCTCAGTGCTCAGCGTGCGGTAGGCCCACAGAGCTTCAAGTTGATGATGGCGGAAGCGGGCATCCTTGGCGTCGAGCTTTGCCACCCAGGCATCCAGCGCGGTTTTGACCTCGGCGGCGTAGCGTTCGTGCAATTCACGCTTGGCCTGGTAGAGCCAGCGATAGTGCGGGCTTTTCAGGAGATCGAGCAGTGCGGGGATAGGCGCTCCGGCCACTGCGGGTGATTCAGCGAGTTTTGCTCCCTTGGGCACGATGCGCCAGATGCGGCCGCTGGTGCGCAGTCGGCGCGGATCACGCAGCGAGTATTGCGCGTGGCCTTTGATGGGGTTGTACCAGTCGCAGATGTAGAAGTCACCACGTGGGCCGGCTTTCACATCGGTGGGAATGAAGCTGAGGTTGGTGGAGAAGATGAGATCGCCGAGTTTCTTTTCTTCGTAGTGGTCGTCCATCTCGATCCATTGATGCATCTCAATGTTGTTGGTGGGTTTGTAGCGCGCCTTGATGAAACCGCCCTGCAGTTCCTGTGGCCAGAAATCGAAATCGACAAACTCCTGGCCGCAGGTGCCGGAATACGCGGGCATTTTGCCAGCGCCGGGATGCTGCTCAGGATAGGGCGGATTTGTGGCGTGGAAGGCGCTGGCGAAGATGGGATGACTGTCCATGTGATGGCCCCAGTCGTCGAAGGTCACACCCCAGGGATTCGTGCTCGGGTAGCTGCCAAAGGTGCTGAGCTTTTGCGTGTCCGTGCGCAGGCGGAACCAGCCAGAGTTGTCGAGGCGCACGGGGCCGTAGGCGGTTTCAATTTGGGAGTGCAGGAAGATTGAATCACGGATGATGAGATCGCCATCGGGACTCCAGACGAAATCATGCAGCGCGTGGTGGGAGTCCTCCGTGCCGAAGCCGGTGAACACCTGACGGCTGAAGTCTGCTTTGCCATCGCCATCGGTGTCTTTGAGAAAGGTGAGGTGCGGCTCGTCGGAGACATACACGCCGCCGTCGCCAAACTCAAAGGCCAGCGGAATGTGCAGGTTGTTCGCCCACACCGTTGATTTGTCGGTGCGGCCATCGTTGTCGGTGTCTTCGAGAATGATCAGGCGGTCCTTGGGCTCCTGGCCGGGGTAGAGATGTGGGTAGGCCTGTGAGGTGCTCACCCACATGCGGCCTCGTGTGTCCCAGCGAATTTGAATGGGGTTCGCGATTTCGGGAAACTGCTCTTCGCTGGCGAACAGGTTCACCTCGAAACGTGGATCGACCTTGAATGCGGCGAGCTCATTCGCTGGCGTCATCCATTCGTTCGCGCCTTTGCTTTCCTTCGTTGCGGGCATGGCAGGGACATTGGAGTCATCAACTTTTCTGCCCGCGAAGCTCTTGCCCTGTGCGATGGCCCAGATGCGCTGGTCGCGGTTTGCCACCATGACATCAAAGCTCCGCATGGCGGGCAGGAAGTCGAGATAGCCGTAATCCTTGTTGCGGTCGCCAGTGTAATAGAACCCGTTCAGTGGGCGGTAACGTTGGAAAAACTGCCGGTTTTTGTCCGCGATGGCGGCACGCAGTTCGGGCGTCGTCTCCGGGGCGCTTACTTCGAAGGTTGCACGGTAGAGAGCCTCGCCAAACACTGCGTAACCTTTGTCTTCCAGATGCACGCCATTGAAAGTGAGGCCCTTCATTGCTGGCAGCATGGGCTCAAACACATTCGCAAAGCCGATCTTCTGCGCGGCGGCGACTTCACGCATCGCCTGCGTGTAAGCGGCAAGCCGGGCGTTGTTCATATCTGCCGCCGGAACGCCCTTCACATTTTCATTGGCGATGGGCGACACCAGCACCACACGCGGCCCCGTCTTGCCGTTGTAGGCATGCGTCTTCAATTCCTGCACCAGTGCCGTGAGGCGCAGTTTGAAATCCGGCAGCTTCTCCAGACCGCCGAAGGATTCATTGAAGCCAAACGCCGCGAAGATCACGTCCGCTTTCTGTGCATGCAGGTGCTGGTTCAGCGTGCCGAAGTTTGTCGGACGCGGCATCAGGTCCACCTCATCCGCCGACCACGCCAGCGTGCGCACCACGAGCTGCTTGTCCGCATGTCCCTTGAGCAGCATCGCCTCGAAATGCGGGAATTGTGCGCCGCGATCAAACAGCGTGTTACCGATGAAAACCACATGGTCACCCTTTGCCAAAGCCAGTGGTAGCGCTGTATCCACGGCCGCTGTCACTGGAGGCAGCGGCGCGGATTTTTCCTCCATGTAGTACTTTGCCAGCGCCGGGTCTTCAGGAGGCGGGGGCTTGCCCGTGTCTGTGTTCTTCGCATCCAGCGGATTCACCGCCATAGCCGGTTTGCGAAGCGGCGTTTTCGGTGCGTCTGCAGCGTAAGCGAGAGTCGCCAGGGTGAGAAAAAAGGCGGCGGGCTTGATCATAGTGTTGGAGGCTTTGATGAACGCACGAATTCACCTCACATTGCGGTGCAAAACCGGACAACGAAGGATGCTAGCTACGAGGCTCCCAAGAGGAGAGCCTGATGTGGAAATTCGCGAAGCGCTTACTTCACATGCATAACACCTCGCATGATAAGGTAATGACCGGGGAACGAGCACACATAGGGATAGTCGCCGGGCTTGGTGGGCGCGGTGAACTCGATGACTTGCTCTTTGTCGTGGTCGAGCAGCTTGCTGTGCCAGAGGATGTCGGGGCTGTCGGGAATGAAGCCGGTGTCGAAGCCTTTGGCTCCGAGGGCCATGGCCTTGGTGGCGATTTCCTCGGCCTTGCCGGGATTCACCAGGAGGATGTTGTGCGGCATGAAGTCGGGATTGGCGAAGGTGAGCTTCACCTTCTTGCCTGCCTTCACGCTGAGTTCCTTCACGTCATACATCATGCGCTCAGGAATGGTGGCGACGCGGATGGTGGTGAGTTCGGGCGTGTCGCTGAGGATGCCGGACTTTTTGGCCTTCTCTTCCACTTCACCGGCGATGACGCCGCCATGCATGGAGGCTTCGACGTTGAACCAGAGATGCTGCACGACGTTGGCGGCATTGCGGGCATGCAGCTCGGGAGACTTCTGCAGCTGGCCGAGCAGTTCAACATTGCGCACGTTGTGCTGCTGATGAATCCACAGTGCTTCGAGGAGGTGATGAGCGTCCTCCTTCTTGGTCGGATCAAACTGCTTCATCCACGCCTGCGTGGCGGCGATGACTTCCTTGGTGTCGCGCTCGCTGAGTTCGATGTGGGTGCGGTGACGCACGCCGTCGGCGGGGTGTTTGAGGTTTTCCAGCAGCGCAGGGATGGGCTGTCCGTCAACCGGCACGATCTTCTGCAGCGGGCGACCTGTAGCGGTGATGCGATAAACGCGGCCATGCTTGTGGTCGCGGTTGGGGTCGCGCACATTGTGCTGCATGTGTCCGATGATGACGTTCTGCCAGTCGCTGAGATAGAGCGAGCCATCGGGTGCAAAGACGGCATCGCTGGGACGGAAGTTTTTGTCGCCGCTCATGAGGAATCCGCGTGAGGTTTCTTCCGTGACGGTGCCATCGGCCTGTGTGGTTTTGACCTTGAGCTCGTCGCCTGCGGGTTCACCCCAGACGGTGCCTTTGTCGGCGTCGCGTTCGAGATGGTAGTGCTTCACACCGAGGAAGCCGATGACATTGCAGATGAGGAAGTCTCCCTGCATTTCATCCGGGAAGTGAGTGCTGCTGACGACTTCACTGGCGGTCACTGGGCGAACTTCCTTCTTGAGCAGTTCATACATCTTGAAGCCGTTGCCTTCAGGGCGCACCTGATAGGCGCGGCCGCCGGTGCCGTCGGTGGCATACTGATAGCCCCAGGAATCAAAGGAGGTGCCGTGCGGATTCGGTGAATTCATCGCATGCAGCGCGATGGTGAAGCGGCGCGGATCGAAGCGATACATCGCCGAGGCGCCGGTGTTCAGCGACGGGCCCCAGGGGTGCTCGTAATTGTGCTGCATGAAGACACCGCTCTGCCAGTAGATGCCGCCGTCGGGTCCGTAGATGAGGTTGTTCGCGCCGTGGTGCGTATCAGAGCTGTCGAGTCCCATGAGCATGATCGTCTGCACGTCCGCCTTGTCGTCACCGTCGGTGTCCTTGAGGAAAAGGATCTCCGACTGGCGAGTGACGAGCACGCCACCGTTCCAGAACTCAAAGCCCAGTGGGTTTTGCACACGGGCAAACTCCGTGGCACGGTCCGCAGTGCCGTCGTTGTTGTCGTCATGCAGGATGACCAGCGCATCGTTCATCTCCTTGAGTGGCTCCCACTTCGGATAGGTCGGCCAAGCCGCGACCCACAGGCGGCCCTTGGTGTCGAACTGCATCTGCACCGGGTTCGCGATCTGCGGGAAGCGCGTCTCGTCGGCGAACAGATGGACTTCAAAGCCCTTCTTCACCGCCATGTGCTTGATAGCCTCTTCGCCGCCAAGGTATTTCAGCGTGCCTTCCTTCTGTGCACTGCTGCTTTTGCTGCCACCTCCGACATTTGAAATCACTGGCACGGGCTTTGGCACGTTGCTGTCGTCGATCTTTTTGTCGCCGCCGGTAATGCGCGCCCAGACGCGTTCGTCGCGGTTTGCGGTCATCACGTCCAGCATTGAAAGCTCATGCTGCAGAACGACGGCGTTGTTCTGACCATCGACAAAGCTCAGCGTGGAGCGACTGCCCCAGACGTCGTTGCCGTCGGACGCGTGGTAGCGGTTGTACCAGTGCAGTTCCTTGTCCATCACGGCTTCGCGCAGCGGTTCCATGGAGGGTGATGCACTCACCGGCTTTCCGAGCAAGGCCTTGGCAATGACTTCAGCAAGCTGACGATCCCCCTCGATGGAAAGATGCACGCCGTTGATAGTGAGCGGCTCCTTCGCGGCTTTGAACAGCTCCAGCGAGGGATGATACAGGTCCACAAACGCCACGCCTGCTTCCTTCGCCGCAGCCTCGGTGGCTTTCGTGTAAGCTTCGAGCTGTGCATTGTGTGCTTTGCCGTCCGGCAGGTTCACATTGTGCGTGTCCTCATGCGCGATGGGGCTGAAGAGCACGATGCGCGGGAAGGATTTGCCATTCGCCTTGCTGCCGCGAGTCTTCTTCACGAACTCGACGAGTTGCTTCTGAAACTCCTCCGGCTTGTTGTCGTAGGACTCGTTGTAGCCAAAGAAGCCGAACACGACATCCGCCTTCACATGGCGCAGATAGTCCGTCATGTGCGTGGCACCGCTGCTGCGGGGGTAGCTGTTCGGGCGGTCGCCACTGGTGCTCATGTTGCGGAAGCGCACTTGCAGATCGGGAAGCTGGCTTTGCAGCAGCGTTTCCATCCAGCCATCGTGCTGCATGCGGTCTGGCAGGCCATTGCCCAGAATGGCAACCACTTCCCCTTTGCCAAAGGCGAACGGTGCCGGGTCTTTGTAGTCCGAAGGCACCTCGGCCAGTTCAGGCTCCTTCACAGGAGCAGCACCACCGCCACTGGATTTTGCGGCTGCCTTGCCCGGCTTGCCATCGTAGGTCAGGTAGGTCGTTTTGCCGCCGCCCTTCACATCAATGACCATCGACTCTGGCGCGGCCACGTTGCTGATCACGAAGACTTCCTTCCGCTCTGGATCGAGCAGCTTCAGCGTAAAGCCATCGAGGCGGAACTCAAAGCCGCTGCGGTTCCAGATGCCCACCGAATCCACTGCGAAGGCAGCGCCCAGATCCACTTCCCACCAGGTGTTCGGCAGATTCTCCTTGGTGTGTGTCTGCCCAGATTTGCCCCACTCGCGGTCCTTGTTGCCATCAAGTGCCCGTTCCGCCGGGCCACCTGCTGTAGTGGATTGGGTCGCCTTGCCGCCTTTGGCGACATTCTTGCCACCGCTCATGACTTCAACTTCTGCCAGCGTCAGCGTGCGTTTGTCACCGGGGAGTTCGACACGGACGTAGCGCGCTGGCTTGCCTGTGGTGAGAGAGACTTTGGCTGCTCCATCGGCTTTCGCTGCTGGCTTTTCTTCTTGCTTGGCTTTTTTGGTGCTCCTCGTGTTATTATTGGCAGGAATCTGCGAGGTGAAACCTGCATACATCTCGGGTTTGACGCCATGGGCATAGGCACCGCCGCCGAATGTGTTCGGCTTAAAGGGGCCAACGAAAGACACATCGAGGTCAGGCTTGATGGCGTCCTCCAGGCCCAGTGCCCAGAAGATGCCGTTTACGATAATGCGGCGATAGCCCTCATTTGTGATGTCTTCCGAGGTGCCGTAGAGTGTGGTGAAGACGCGGCCCGTTTTACCAGAGGCGGACTTGTAGGTGCGGGTCCATTCGCTTGGCATCGGCGGCTTGGTGGTGTCAGCGGGAGAGTCTTGCGTCATGCCATTGAGTGGCTGGGCCATGGTCAAAATCTCGCCATCCGTGGGTTTGCCCACATAGCCGCCCGCCTGCACCCAGATGTCCTTCACACCACGGAGAATCGGATGCGCAGCCTTGTCCGGCACGATGGCGATGCGCGTGCTCTGCTTGTGATTGGTGCCGTAGTGGCCCACCCACGTCTGCCCGAGCACCTGATGGCCAAATCCAAGCTCATAACCGGCGACCTTGCTGTCATAAGAATACTTCGCGAAGGGATCATCCTTTGTTGTCTTGAAGCCATGCGTCGCGGTGCGCAATCCGATCACCGGGCCGCCACGGGCGAGGTAGGCGTCGAAGTGCTTCATCTGGTCCGCAGGGAACTGTTGAAAGCGCAGGAACACTACCGCAAGGTCGGCCGTGTCCAGCGCCTCCATCCCCGGCATGTTTGCGACTTCGCCCGCCACGATGTCGCCTTCCTTGTCGATGTCGAAAAGCACGGTGCACTTGAAACCCTGATGCTTGGCCAGCAGTCGCGCGATGGCCGGCATCGATTCTTCGGAACGGTATTCATGATCTCCGGCCAGGAAGACGATGTGCTTGCCTTTACCAGGCCCTTCGGTGCCTTCAAAGACAAGTGGCGCGGCGCTCGCGAAGGTCACGAGCGAAAACAGGGTGAGCAGTAGGGTGGCTGGGTTGGTCATAACAGGTTGGAGCAAACGTGGAGTTGCGGTGTGGTATCTCGCGGCAGGTGACGAAACCGGACAATAAAATTGAAGGGCAGAGGATTTATCCGAATTACTTCTTCGTCGGCGGCAGGACCGGCCCGGTGCCCTGCGGGCTTTTCGTGCGGGGTTTTTCAATCTTCACGGCTCCAGCAGGAAGTTTTGTCGGATCAAAAGACGATGGCTCCGTGACCGGGAGCACTTTGAGGCGGAGGTCTTTGATGTGAACGCTGTTCGGGTTGCCGCGATGGAGCTGAATGGCCAGCAGGCCTGCCAGGGCGCGCTTGCCCTCATCGCAGTCGGTCAGTTCGGAGGTGATCTTGCCGTTGATCTTATGCACCAGATGATTGCCGCGTGCGATGATGGTGTACTCGTTCCACTGCGAGACATCCACCTTCACCGGTTCGTGCTCGGAGAGCTTCCACAGTGTGCCGGTGGGGTCGAGCATGACGTTGGTGCCATTGAGGCCGAAAATGCCGCGCCCTTTTTCCTCATAGGTCATGCCCGTGTGCTCGGTGGCGGGATGGATGTCGATCTGATACCCGGTGATGACCCACGGGGCGACCTCCGGCAGCTCGCGGCTGCGGTATTGAATGCCGGAATTGTTGTCGCCTTCGACGCGCACGGTGGCGTGCAGTTCGAAGTCCTTCACCTGGCCGCCGCGCCAGATGAGAAAGGAGTTGTTTGGCATGGCATCTGGCCCGGTGCAGGTGCCGATGACTTCACCGTTCTCCACTTTCCAGAGCTTGGGGTCGCCATCCCAGCCGGTGAGGTCCTTGCCATTGAACAGGGAGGTGAAGCCGTCCTCGGCGGAGGCTGCGGCGGCGAATAGGAACAGAGAGAGAAGTGCGGCGGGTCTCATGAGGCGTGGTCGGGGACTTGGATTGGGTGGGGCAGGAAGAACGGGCGCTGCACCGTGATTTCTCGTCTCGCTTGCAACTTTCTCACTTCATTCCCTGTTGGTTTGCTTCCATGCGTTTTCTTTATCTCCTCTCATTTCTCGCCCTGAGCGCTTCGTTGTCAGCACAGCAGCCGCCCTATGATGTTTTTCCTGCGGCTGATCCGCCCTACTACCGCGTGCGTTACGAGGCCTCCACCCAGCCGGGGGAATTGATCTTTCCGGTGAACTACACGGTGTGGGTCCCGCCCGGTGTGAAGGCGTTGCGCGGGGTGATCGTGCATCAGCACGGCTGCGGTGAAGGCTCATGCAAATCCGGCCTCACCGGCGCCTATGACCTGCACTGGCAGGCGCTGGCCAGAAAGCATGACTGCGCCCTGCTGGCACCGTCTTATGAGCAGCCGGAGAAGGCTGACTGCCAGATGTGGTGCGACCCGCGCAATGGTTCCGATGCAGCATTTCAAAAAGCCCTCGCGGATCTCGGGGCAAAGTCCGGCCATCCCGAACTCGCGAAGGTGCCATGGGCGCTGTGGGGACATAGTGGCGGCGGTCACTGGGCGGGCGGCATGACGCTGCTGCACCCAGACCGTGTCGCGGCAGCATGCCTGCGCTCAGGCGTGCCGATGCTGGAGGCCAATCCGGCCCGGCCCACGATCAAGGTCTACGCTTTGCCTGAGGCTGTGGCTGGAGTGCCGATCATGTGCAATCTGGGCACCAAGGAAGGAGTAACGGTCAAGGAAGGGCGCTTTGCCGGAGCCTGGGCATCGAATGAAACGTTCTTCACCGCCGTTCGTGCGAAGGGCGGACTGATCGGAGTATCAGTGGATCCCCTGACCACGCATGAGTGCGGCAATCAGCGCTACTTCACCATTCGCTGGCTGGATGCATGCCTCACTGCGCGACTGCCGGAAAAGAGCGGGAGTGCGCTGAAACCGATGCCGACGAAGAACGCCTGGCTTGCAGCCTTGCTGGGAACTGAAGCCGTTCCTGCCGCCAAGTTTACCGGAGAGAAAGACAAGGCCGTCTGGCTGCCGAATGAAGAAGTCGCAAAGGCTTGGGAGGTCTATATCAAAGACACCACCGTTCCCGACACCACCCCGCCGCCTGCACCCACGGGGCTGCAGGTGAAAGACAACGTGCTGACCTGGAAGGCGAAGGCCGATCCCGAAAGCGGCCTGGCTCATTTTATCATCGAGCGAGATGGTAAGGAGATCGGTACCGTGCCGGAGCAGCCGAAGAATCCCTTTGGCCGCCCAGTATTCCAAGGCCTGCAATACAGTGACACGCCCACCAATCCGCTGGTCGAGATGCGTTTCATCGACAAAGAGCCTGAGGCTGGTAAAAAGCACCAATATCGTGTGATTGCGGTCAATACCGTGGGGCTGAAATCCGAGTAAAGGGCGTGTTTCCTGCTGCAACACGGGGTGCTCTGGCTACGTAGTAGTCAGAGCACCAAATCATGAACAGACGCCGTTTCATTCTCCAATCTCTGGGCACCTCGCTCGCCCTGCCGGGACTCCCTTCACTCATGGCTGGCACCGTGGGCGGCAATTCTGCCGTTCAGACCGCCAAGGGTGCAGGCACCGGAGCGCGTCGTTTCGTGGCCGTGGGCAATCTTCTTGGCTATCAGACAAAGCAGCTTTTCCCGACCACCCAAGGCCGCGAGTATGAGAAAACCACACTGCTGGAGCCGCTGTGGGAAAATCGCAGCCAGATGACTGTTTATCGTGGCCTCGATCACGGTGTGAAAGGCGGACACTTCGCGGTGCATTCGTTTCTTTCCGGGGTGCTGAATTCCGAGGCGCAAAACCGCCCGGATGGCAATGTGACCATCGACCAGTATCTCGCGGACGAGATCGGCTTCGAAACGCGGTTTCCCTCGCTGACCGTCGGATCGGAAGGCGGCATTCACGGCGGCTGCCAGATCGCCTGGACGAAGTCGGGTGTGCGTGTGCCACCGGTCACAAATCCTTCGCAGTTGTTTGAGAAGCTTTTCGTCAGTGACTCCAAGGAGCGTCAGGCGCGCCGGATTCAGGAAAACCAGGTGCAGTCATCCATTCTCGACTCGGTGATGGACGAGGCGAACCGCCTGTCCAAACGGGTCAACAAGGAGGACAAGGACAAGCTGGATGAGTATCTCACTTCCGTGCGCGATGTGGAGAAGCGCCTGGAACTGCGCCAGCGATGGGTCAGCCAGCCGAAGCCCAAGGCCCCTTTTGACAAGCCCGCGAATCACAACGCCGTCGAAGACCTGCCGATCCTCTATGAGCTGATCGCGCTGGCCTTGCAGACGGACAGCACGCGCATCGCCACGCTGGAAATCGGTGGTGACTTCATGCCGCAGCATCTCGGGATCAAAAAAGACTGGCATGGCCTCTCGCACCACGGAAACGACGCGGAAGCCATCGCGAGCCTCATCACCCTGGAGAAGTATCAGATCGAGCACTTGGGCAAATTCATCACGCGGCTCTCGAAGATGAACGATGGCGACCGCACCTTGCTGGACTCCACCACGGTGCTCTTCGGCAGCGGCATGGGCGATGGCAATTCGCACAAGAACTCCGACCTGCCCATCATCCTCGCGGGTGGCGGCTACAAGCATGGCGAATTCCGTGAAGTGCCGCGTGAGGGCATCAACAAAGTGCCGCTGTGCAATCTCTTCGTGGACATCGCGCAGAAGATGGGTGTGGAAACGGATTCCTTTGGCAACAGCACCGGTACTTTTGCCTGAGATGCGATTTGGGATTTTTTGTTTGCTGATGCGTCCTCATTTATTCCGCCAGTTCGTCTTGGGAACCGCTCTCGTTTCAGGGTTCGCTCAAGCCGCAGACCAACCTGACCCGAAGGTGCTTTCTCAGTTCATGGGGAAGTACTGCCTGGAATGCCACGATGCCGACGCCAAGAAGGGGGACCGCGAGTTCGAGCACTTCAAGTTTCCGCTGAAGAGCGAAGCGGAGCTCATCGCGGCCAAAGACATCATCGACCAGATCACCCTGAAGGAGATGCCGCCCAAGAAGGCGGACCAGCCGACGGACGATGAGCGGCTCGGCGTCATACGCTTTCTGCGCCAGGGCGTTGCTTCAGCGCGTGGCAAGATCGAGAGCTCCGGAGCACGCACGGTGATGCGACGGCTGTCGAATCGTGAATACGAAAGCACGCTCGCGACCCTCTTTGGCCGCCGGGTGGACACCCTCGGACTCACCGCTGATTTCCCAAAGGAAAAGGCCAGCGAGCACATCGACACCATTGGCAAATCACTTGTGACGTCCGGCTTCCTGCTGGACCAGTACTTTCAATCCGCGAACCGCCTGGTGGAGACACGCCTCGGCAAGGAGCCGATGCCGCCGAAGGCCTGGGACTTCAAAGGCCACTTTGTCCAGTATGAGGAGTTACAAGGGTCACACAAAGAGGTCTTCAATTTCCAGTTCCTCTGCCTCTACGAACAGCCGAACACCGATACGCGCCAGGGTGGCTATGGCCACATTGAGGATTTTCTCAAAGGCGTGCCGGAGTCGGGACTCTACGACATCGAGGTGAACGCGCAGGCGATGCACCGCGACACGCATTATGATCCCGCCATCTTCGGCATCGATTTCTCGGAGCCGTTTATTCTGGGGGTCGTGCCAGGAGACGTTACCAAGGGGCACATCCACTATCCGCAGGCGATCGAACCTCTGCTTGGTCAGGCGACTGTACCCGACGACAAACCGACGTGGATCAAGTTTCGCGTCTGGCTTGAGGCTGGACAAACGCCGCGCTTTATTTTTCCCACTGGCCCTTATGAGTCGCGTGCATCTGTTGTGACGATCAACCAGCGCTACAAAGACGAACTCAAAGGCAAAGCTGAGAAATCCGGGGTCGGGCGAGCACTTTTGCTGCGGGAGGGGAAGCTGCCCCACATCCGCATCGGCGAGATCAAGATCAATGGCCCGCTTCCCGAAAAAGGTGGCAGTGCGGAGGAAGTCACGGTGTTCGGTGAGCAGGGCTTTCAGGCGGAGCATGCGCTGGATCAACTTTATGCCTTTGGTGAGCGTGCGTTTCGCCGCCCGCTCAATGACGCGGACCGCGCAGGCATCCGAAAGATCTACGACAAGCGCATTGGTGAAAAGGCGGCTCCGCGACAGGCCGCGCTAGATGCTTTGAAGCTGATTCTCTGCTCGCCGTCGTTTCTCTACCTCAGCGAGGTCACGGATGAAAAGCAGACGAAGCTGGGCCCTTACGATCTGGCCTCCCGTCTCTCCTACGCGCTCTGGACCACGCCGCCAGATATGGAACTGCTGGCAGCCGCTGCGTCTGGAAAACTGAGCGACCCCAAGGAGCTCAAAAAGCAAAGTCTGCGCATGCTCGCGGATGACCGCGTCGAATCATTCGTGAACGGGTTCCTCGACGGCTGGCTGAATCTGCGCGATCTCGGCGGCATGCCGCCGCCACGTGAAACGATGCGTGTGTTTTATGCTGAAAACCTTCCCGAGGCCATGAAGACGGAAGCACGAATGTTTTTCCGCGATCTCGTCCGCAACAACGGCTCGGTGAGCAAGTTTCTTGATGCCGATTATTCATTCATCGACAAGCGGCTGGCCAAACTCTACAACCTGCCGCAGCAGAAAACGATGCGCATTGCCGACGGGTTCCAGCGTGTCAGCATCAACGGCAATCATGAGCGCGGTGGTCTGCTCGGCATGGCGGGGGTGCTCACGGTCAGTGCCAATGGGGTGGAAACCTCGCCAGTGACGCGCGGGGTGTGGGTTTCAGAAAACATCCTCGGCATCAAACCACCGCCGCCACCGGATGTCGTCCCCGCGATCGACGCCGATGTGAATGGTGCCACCACCATCCGCGAGCGCCTTGAAAAGCACCGAGCCGACAAGACCTGCGCTGAATGCCATCACAAGATTGATCCGCTTGGTTTCAGTCTCGAAACCTTTGACCCCATTGGTCGCTGGCGCACGACTTATCCCAAACCCAACAAGAGCAAGACGCCGGCTCCGAAGATTGACTCTACTGGAGAGTTTCCTTCCGGGGAAACCTATGCCGGTTTCTACGACTTCAAAAAGATCCTCCTCACGAGCCGGCAGGATTCCTTCACGCACCATCTCATAGGCCAGGTGCTCAGCTACGCTGCCGGCCGCCACATGGAACCTGTCGATGAATTCGTGATCGAAGACATCTTCCAGGCCGTCAAGAAAGACGGCTATGGTCTGCGCACTCTCATTGTCGAGTCGCTCGCCAGTGAGATTGTCAGGTCGCGG
>CAILZI010000231.1 GCA_903838675.1 uncultured Verrucomicrobiota bacterium | reverse complement strand
TGACAAGTAACATATTAGTTAATGATATAAAAATAGCAATTGATAGCGAGAGTGCCGATTTAAATACTGTCGACATTTACTTTCCAATCATTTCTTTTGCAATTTGACTAGCAGCGCACGACATTGGGGCCGGCGGGAGTGACCATCATGCCTGCATCCAGCAATTTTTGTGCGAGGAAGATAGACGGCAGCTTGCCGCCGGATTTCGCGGCGATGGCTTCAGCATTGAGTTCAAAGCCGATGAACAACCCAAGCTGGCGCACCTCTTTGATCAGCACGTGATTCCACGAGCAGGCTGCCGCTGCAATGGCCGCACCGCGAGTTTTGGCATTGTCGCAGAGATGTCCGTCCAAAATTGTACGCAGGGTGGCAATGCCGACGGCGCAGGCTAGAGGCGAGCCGCCATACGTCGTGCCATGCGTTCCGGGGCCGAGTGTCTTGCTCAGATCGCGGCGATCATTGACCCAGAACGAGCCGAGGGGGAAGCCGCTGCCAATCGCCTTGGCCCAGCTGATGCCGTCGGGTTGGATTTCATCCCCCGCAATGATGCTGCGCCAGCCGGCCATTTCGCCTGCACGGCCGAAGCCGCACTGAACTTCATCCAGCAGCAAAAGCAGATCATTTTCACGGCACAGGCGCTGCGCGGCGCGAAGGAATTCGGGGGTGACAGCATTCACGCCGCTCTCTCCCTGAATCGGCTCCACCAAAATGGCCACCGTCTTGTCGGTGATCGCAGCTTCGAGAGCGGCGATGTCGTTGAACGGGGCATAGACAAATCCGGGTGGCAGCGGACCGAAGCCTCCGTGGATCTTCTCCTGAGCCGTGGCAGTCATGGCACCAAAGGTGCGGCCATGAAACGATCCCGTGAAGGTGATGATCTCGTAGCGTCCGCCCGTCTGCTGGCCGTATTTCCGTGCCAGCTTGAGCAGGCCTTCATTTGCCTCCGCGCCGCTGTTGCAGAAGAAGCACTTGCCGGCAATGCCGACGCATTCCTCGACGAGAATACGCGCCAGTTCAGCCTGCTTGTCGATGCAGTACCAGTTCGAAACGTGAATGAGCGTGTTCGCCTGCTCCGTGAGCGCCTTCACCACCGTCGGCGGGCAGTGGCCGAGCGGGCACACGGCCACGCCACCGGCAAAATCCAGATACTTCTTACCATCACGATCCCAGACATACGGACCTTCGCCACGCACCGGCCAGACATTGTAACGACCGTAGTTCGGCAGGACAAATTCCTGCATCAGTTGATCACTCGTTCTCATCTTGGGATTACAAATGGATTTCAGTACCGATCCCGCCGTCGGTGAAGATTTCGAGAATCAGGGCATGCGGCAGACGGCCGTCGATGAGATGCACCTTGCCCACGCCGCCACGCAGCGAATCGAGCGATGAGTCCACCTTGGGGATCATGCCGCCGCTGATGATGCCTTCCGCCTTCAGTTTGGCGATGGAGGCCTCGTTGAGACTTGAGATCAGCGTGGTGTCGTCCTTTGGATCACGCATCACGCCGCGCACGTCGCTGAGGAAGATGAGCTTCGTCGCTTTCAACCGCTTCGCCAGGCCACAGGCCGCGAGATCGGCATTCACGTTGAGCGTTTTGCCAGATGCAAGCTCACGCGCGACAGGCGAAACCACGGGCACAAACTCGCCCGCAACAGCGGCCTGGATCAGGCCGAGCTTGCAGTCGCTGACTTCACCAACCCAGCCGAGATCGCCCTTCATTTTTTCGCCCAGAAAGACTTCCGTGCCGGGAATGCCGACAGCCTTGCCGCCGAACGCATTGATCTTGGTCACGATCTCCGGGTTGATCACCCGCGCGAGAGTCTCCTCGACGATCTTGATCGTTTCGTCGTCGGTGACGCGCATGCCGTTGATGAACTTTGCCTGCAGACCGGACTCGGTCATGGCTTTTGAGATGGCCTTGCCGCCACCATGTACGATGACGGGATTGATGCCCACGGCTTCGAGGAACACCACATCGCGCAGAAAGGAGTCCACCTGCACGGGGTCTTCCATGGCGCTGCCGCCGACCTTGATCAAAAACGTGCAGCCACGAAAGCTCTGCATGTAGGGCAGGGCTTCAAGAAGTACGGCGGATTTGGTGATTTGAGCGTCGAGGGGATTCATCGCGATGAATGTGCAGGCGTGATCCGCTCAAGCGAAGCCTTTCTGGCGTTTCGCATGAACGGCGGCGGAGTATTCCGAGCTGTTGAAATCGACGTATTCTTCGGACAAGTCGCTGGTGTAAACCGTGTAACCGCTGGTGCCAAGATTGAGGTCAATGGTGACGGTGAATTTTGGTTCCTTCACGACCTTTTCCAGTTCGGCCACAGGCGTGTGGTTGACGAGCCCCCCTTTGCAGGCTTGCAGCCCGCCGAAATAAATGTCGATGAGCTCTTCACGAATGCGTGCGCCGGAATAACCGACCGCGTGAATGATGCGTCCCCAGTTCGGGTCGCAGCCATGGAAGGAGCATTTCACGAGGAGGGATTTGGCCACGGTCTCAGCCACCTTGCGGGCGTCGGCCAGCGTGCGGGCATTGCGGACGCGGATTTCGACGAACTTGGTCACGCGCTCACCATCGCAAACGATCATCTTGGCCAGCTCCAGCATCACCTTGTGCAGCGCGCAGCGGAAGAGCTCAGCCTCGGGCGAGCCCTTTTTGATCGTGGGCACATCCGACTGGCCGTTGCTCATCACAATGACGGTGTCGTTCGTGCTGGTGTCACCGTCGATGGTGATGCAGTTGAAGCTCTTCTCCACGGCATAGCGCATGGAGCGGTGAAGCTCATCCTTGCCGATCTTCGCGTCGGTGGTGATGAAACAGAGCATGGTGGCCATGTTTGGGCAGATCATGCCCGCGCCTTTGGCGATGCCGCCAATGCGGAAGTTGCCTTTGCCACAGGGCACGTCGATTGCGAAGGTCTTGGGCCGCGTGTCGCTCGTCATGATCGCGCGCATGGCGTCATCAGATCCGTCCGGCTTCAGTTTGGCAACGGCATCGGGCACTTTGACAATGACACGTTCAATTGGCATCTTCATGCCAATGATGCCGGTGGAGCAGACGAGCACCTGGCGCATTTTCACGCCGAGTTCTTCAGCCACAGCCTTGGTCATGGCCTTCGCATCCTGAATGCCCTGCACGCCGGTGCAGGCATTGGCGTTGCCGCTGTTGGCAATGATGGCGCGGGTGTCGCTCTCCTTGATGTGCTGCTGGCACACGCGCACACAGGCAGCGCGGACTTTGTTTGTGGTGAAGACCGCGTCCGTCGTCGTCGGCCCGTCGGAAACGATGAGCGCGAGGTCAAGGCGAGTCGCTTCGGGATTCTTGATGCCGCAGGTCACGGCGCTTGCGCGAAAGCCTTTTGCGGCGGTGACCCCGCCGTCGATGACTTTGAATGAGACGCGGCATTCGCGTTCGTCGTGTGCTTTGGTCGCCATAAGGATTAGACGTACAAGAGGCCTGCGGTGGCCTCGAAGCCGCAGATGAGGTTCATGTTTTGCACGGCCTGGCCGGAGGCGCCTTTGCCGATGTTGTCTTCCGTGCTCATAAGAATGAGCTGCCCTGCACGCGCATCGTAGGACCAGCCGATGTCCACGAAGTTGGTGCCGGTGACGTTTTTGGTGTCGGGAGACTGGTTCACCCCGAGCAAACGCACGAAGGGCGCTGTATCGTAGGCCGAATGCAATGCAGTGCTGATTTGTTCAATCGTCACGCCCGGCTGCAGCTGTGCAAAGGTCGTCGTGCAGATGCCCGAATGCGTCGGCATGAGGTGCGGCACAAATGAGAGCTTCACCTCGCGGCCGGCGGCGAGCGCGAGCTCCTGGCCGATTTCGCTCAAGTGGCGGTGCAGCGGCACGCTGTAGCTGCGCACGCTGTTTTGCACCTCGCAGAAGAGCAGGGGGATGCTTTCTTTGCGACCGGCACCGCTGGCGCCGCTCATGCTGGCGACAGAGAGAGGCGACTCTGCCAGCAGGCCCGCTTTCAGCAGCGGAATAAGCGGCAGCAAAATGCTCGTGGGGTAGCAGCCCGGGCAGGCGATCAGCCTCGCTGTCTTGATCTGCTCCGCACGTATTTCCGGCAGCGCATATACCGCTTCATCCAGAAGTTCTGGCGCAGGGTGTGCGTGACCGTAGAATTCTTCATACAGCGCCGGACTCCGCAGACGGAAATCTGCGCTGAGGTCGATTACTTTGAGTCCCAGCTCCAGCAGTGGCTTTGCGTATTCAGCGGCCACCCCGTGCGGCACGGCCAGAAAGGCGATCTCGGCACCGGCTGATTTCAAGGTGGCGGCGTCAGGCACGGAGAATGTCAGGGAATCAGCCACGCCAACACTGCGGAAGCGTGGGAACTCTTTGGAGAGCGCTTTTCCTGCCAAGGACCGCGATGTCACCGCCACGAGTTCAACGTTCGGGTGCCGTAGCAGCAGGCGCAGCAATTCGGCTCCAGAGTAACCACTGGCTCCTACGACGGCGACTTTGACGGGTGCGGACATAATGCGGGGGGGCGGAGTATGGGATGTCATAGGGTCCGTGCAACCCTGAAATAGGTCATTTCTTGCCCGGTTTACAGCACGCATCGTGCCGCTTGTCAGCGGGCTCCGCCTAGCGCACTGTCCGCACCCCCCATGAGCGATCCCACGCCAGAACTTCCCGAGACCGAAAAAACCAAACCGCCCGGAAGTCCGGAGGAGATCACACGCAAACTGGAGGACTTCATCAAAAACACGCTCGGCGGACAGGTGCTCTTCACCCGAGTCGAAGGTCCTGGCGGACGTCCCGTGGCGGAAGGATCGGAAAAGCCAGTCGAGGAAGCCAAACCCGACACCGGCAAGGTCTTCGAGTTCAACTACCGGCCGGCCGACATCAAGGCCCACCTTGACCGTTTTGTGATCCGGCAGGATGAAGCCAAAAAAGTGCTCGCCACCGCTGTGTGTGATCATTACCACCACGCCCAGATGCTGCGTGATGATCGGGAGTCAAACTCCGGTGGGCCCAGGCTCGAATTCTCAAAACAGAATGTCATCATCATTGGCCCCACCGGGGTCGGAAAGACCTACCTCGTCAAACACATCGCCGATCTCATTGGCGTGCCGTTTGTGAAGGCGGATGCCACCAAGTTCAGCGAAACCGGCTACGTCGGTGCAGATGTGGATGACCTCGTGCGCGATCTTGTGGCGAAAGCCAACGGCGACATAGAGCTCGCAGAACATGGCATCGTCTATCTGGATGAAATCGACAAGCTCAGCAGCGGCCCCGAACGACTGGGGCGCGACGTGAGCGGGCGCGGCGTGCAGACCACCCTGCTGAAACTGATGGAGGAAACCGAAGTCGCCCTTTACGCACCGAACGACATCCGCAGCCAGATGCAGATGATGTTCGACACCCGCAAGGGCCGCACTGGCCGGGAAGTGGTGAACACCCGCAACATCCTTTTCATCGTCAGCGGTGCGTTTGGTGGTCTGGAAAAGATCATCGAGAAGCGCACGAACCGGAAATCCATCGGCTTCGTTTCAACGGACCCCAAAGACACCTCCGCCGATTTTTTGTTCCGTGAGGCGCGCACCAAGGACTTCATCGAGTATGGTTTTGAGGCTGAATTCATCGGTCGTTTGCCCGTGCGTGTGGTCTGTGATCCGTTGAGTGCGGATGACATGTTCCAGATCATGAAAAACTCCGAAGGCAGCCTCATCCGCCAGTATGAGCGTGAATTTGCCGCCTACGGGGTGAAGGCAGTCTTCAAGGACGATGCCCTGCGTGAGATCGCCAGCCGGGCGGAGGAGGAAAAAACAGGCGCACGTGGCCTCGTCACCGCCTGGGAGCGAGTGCTGCGTGAATTTAAATTCGAAATGCCCAGCCTCGGTCTGCCGGAACTGCTGATCGACGGTTCGCTCGTCAAAGAGCCGGAGCAGGCACTCGCTAGATGTCGCGCAGAAGCCGTCAGCCAGTTTAGAGAACTCGGTGCCGCCCATGCCGGCGAGGTCAGCGCCTTTGCGGAGCGTTTTCAGCGTGAGCATGGCTTCCAGCTCAATTTTGACAGTGAAGCCATCGTCGCGATCGCAGCGCGGGCCCAGCGTGAGGGGCTGCATGTGGAGGCCCTTTGCACGAAGCTCTTCAAAGATTATCCCTTTGGCCTCAAGCTGGTGACACGCAGTACTGGCGCGACTAGCTTTGCCATCACCACAGACGCGATCGCCAATCCGGACAAGTTTGTCAGCGAGCTCGTCGTGAATGCATGTCGCGGCCAGCTGCAGCCGCCGGTTTCCAACATCATCGACATCACCCCTGACGCCCCCGCCCATGAACCGTAATCATGCCGCCGCCATGTTTATTGGCGTGCTTGTCTGCATCCCGTTGCTGGCCTTGTATCATTTCGGCTTTTTCAAAGCCACGGCCGATTGGTTTGCTGTGTTGTTTGCACGAGGTTTCGTTTTGCCCGCAGGCGGATTGAAGCAGATCCTTTTGCTGCAGTATGGCTACTACACACTCATGGCCTTCATCAGTGCCTGGGTTTGCATTGAGATGCCCTCGCAGTGGCGGCGTTTTGCGTTCCTGCTCGGTGGCACTTTTCTCACCACCACTTTTGCCTGCATCATGGCCATGAGCGGTGTTTTGTTTGAGCCCATATCGGGATCACTCGCGCTGTGGTTCGCCGGCATCGCCGGTATTGCGGTGGGCGGTTCAGTCAACGCTTATCGCTGCCATGTCATGCGCGACTACTTTGTTGGCCGCCTCTCCTCGCGTCTCTTTGAGGAGCTTGTGGATCAAAACAATCCTGCGAAAATGACGGAGCGCCGTGAAATCACCGTGCTCACATGCCGTTTGTTGAACCATGGGGAGATTTCCACCGGAATTGAGGCACCGCAGTTCGAAGAACTGTCCACCCATTTTCAGCGCAGCATTTCAGAGTTTCTCATCGCGCGCGGCGCTTATCTGGATGACTGCAATGCACGGCAAGTGCGTGTTTTCTTCGGTTTCCCGCTGACGGATGAGCATCACGCCGTGCATGCCGTCCAGGTGGCCGCAGTGCTGCGCGCCCATCTCGCCACGCTGGCCCGCGAAATTGAGCAGCGCTTCGGCAAGAAGGTGCAGATCGGTGTGGCATTCAGCACCGGGCCGGTGGTCTGCGGTTTGTTTGGTGTCAGCCACTTCGAAAGCTTCAGCGCCGTGGGGGATGTGATCGATTTTGCCACCCAGCTGTGTGTCTTGAATGCCGAGTACGGCAGCAAGGTGCTTCTCAGCGCGCGGACCTATGCGCTCGTGAAGGACAATGCGGAGGTGCGGCCGATGGAAATGGTCAGCACTGTTGGCTCCGCTCAGATGAGCGAGGTGTATGAACTGCTCGCGGAGAAGGGCACTCTGCCTGAGCCCGACATTCGTGCCCGTGACGCCTTCTGGCAGGGCGTGGTCCAGTATCGCAAAGGCGAGCTGAAGCAGGCTCTGGAGAGCTTCAAAAACGCGGCCATTGAGGGCCGTGAGGATACACCGCTAAAGTACTTCATGGACCGAGTCGATCTGGCTTTGAAGGAAAAATCTTCGCCATCCAAAGAGACGCCCAAACATTCGCGCAAACTCGCGGTGACCTGAGTTTTTTTGCCGTGCGTATTGACTATCCACCCGCGATCCAGCGCCTCGTCGCACAGCTCAAATCGCTGCCCGGTCTTGGACCGCGCAGCGCCGAGAGGCTCATGATCTGGCTGCTGCAAAGGAGCGAAGAGCGCATCACGGCGCTTTCCAACACACTCATGGACGCCAGGGAGCGCATCATACCCTGTGATGACTGCGGGTTCTTTATTGAAAGCGACAGCGAGTGTCTGCTCTGCCACGATCCGCGTCGCCAGCAGCGGCAGCTTTGCGTGGTCGAGCAGGCTGCAGATGTGCTGCGCATGGAGCGCTCAGGGGCGTTTCAAGGCTTGTACCACGTGCTCGGCGGCCGGCTTTCGCCGCTCGATAATGTGACCCCGGAAGACCTGCGAATGGAGTCTCTGGTCAATCGAGTGCGTGACCTGCATACGGAAGAAGTCATCATCGCCCTGGGCTCTGATGTTGAAGGAGAAGCCACCGCAAGCTACATTGCCGATCTGCTGCGTCCTGCCGGCATCGCCATCACACGGCTCGCTCAGGGAATGCCTGCGGGGGGGGGGCTTGACCACGTGGATGAACTTACGCTGTATCAGGCTCTCCACGGGCGGCGGAAGATGGGGTGAATCACTCCAGCCCCAGCTCTGCCACCTCGTCTTCATCCAGTCCGAGGTAGTGGCCCAGTTCGTGCAGAAACGTGATCCGCACTTCATGGCGATAGGTCGCCAGATCACCGCCGCACTCGTCCCACAGGTTGTCCAGGAAAAGACGGATGCGCGGCATTTCATCCGCAGATTCCGGTAGGGGATCGCAGCGGGCGTTGCCTTCAAACAGACCGAGCAGATCGGGGTCAAGATCCTCATCAATATCGACCAAGGCATCCATTTCTGTTAACTCAATACGGCAGTCTCCTGCCTCGTTGCGGATCTCTGCCGGCAATGAGAGCAACGTGTCTTTGACGACTCGGGTGGCGATGGTTAGAAGGCGTGGAAAACGCATGGGTGATTACTTGCCCGCTTTTTTCTCGGTGGCGACTGACTGTGATTTTTTCTTCAGGGTTTCGAGCTCCTTCTGCTGCTCCTCAGCCTGCTTTTGAAGCTGCTGCACGCGGTCCCATAGTTTTTTCAGATCAGCGGGACTATCCAGGCCCGCACGGATGTCCTGTACGGACTTGGCCGCCGCCTCACGCACGGGATCGATGCGGTCATTGCCACCGGCGAGCAGTGGTTCCAGCACGGGGAGTGCTTTGGGATCGCGTAGTGTGCCGAGTGCCTTGGCACTCGCAAGGCGCCAGACGTTGCGAGGGTCGGTGAGTTTGGAGATGAGAAATGCGCGAACTGCATCTCGTTGCGCATTTGTAGGACGGCGTGCGAGAAAGGCGAGTGCATCGAATGCGATGCCTGCATCGCGGCCACGAAGATCATTGATAGCCTGCAGCCGGACGAGCACGTCTGGAACGGCGGATTCGTCTTCCTGAGCACGCAGCGCTTTGATGGCTGCAATCTGGAGCACGTTGTTGTAGCTCGTGCCGTTCAGATGAGTGCGGAGTGCTTTGGCGACTGTTGCATCCCCAGGGCGTGCGCCCCAGGTTTCGATGATACTGGAGAGAATGTCCGGGTTCTTTTCGCTCTGGGACATTTTCCACAGGGTTTCCTGGGATTCTGCCGTGTTCAGTGCGGCAAGTGACTGCACAATGGCCCTGCGCACACGCGCATCGGGCTGGTTGCTGCTGCATGCAATCAGTGCGGCGCGTGCATCGGGCTCGGCGATTTTTGACAGTGCTTTCGCCGCTTCGGCGCGGACGGCATAGAAGCTGTCTTCGCGTAGAGCTTTGCCAAGTTTGTCGATGTGCTTTTCGTCAAGCGTGCTGATGGCGAGCAGACGGCCGAGGACGTCAGATTGCAGCTGTTTATCGAGCATTGGGCCCGGTGGTGTGAAAGCGATCTTGGCAAGCACGGTATAATCGGGATCAATGCGCACCAGTTCTGGCTGGGCAGGCAGGGGGAAGTAAAAATCTTCGACATCCTTGCTGACGTCCGCTTTGACTCGCAGCAGCTCCTTTTGTCCGGGGATGGCAAAGCCGACGGGCAGTGGCACTCGGAAGAGACGCACCTGGTCACTGAGCTTTTGAGTCTGCCGCACGGTGATCCTGGCCTGCTTCGAAGAGGCATCCCATGCGTAATCGATTTTCAACTCGGGTACGCCGCCGTGGAAGAGCCATTGATCGAAAAACTGATCAAACGAGAAACCGCTGACTTCTTCGACGACGTCCTGCAGGTCTTCGGTGCGGACGATGCTGTTGCGGTGCCGCTCCAGATACGTCTTAATGCACTTGCGGTACAAATCAGCGCCAAGCTGGCTGCGCAGCATGTGCAGCACCCAGGCCCCCTTCGGGTAAGCCCGTGAATCGAACTGCTGCATCGGGTCGCCATAGTCACGCCAGACGATGGGGCGCGTGTCATTCGCCTGGAACACCTGCTGGGCTTCCTTCCAGAGGGCATACTTCATCGCATCAGCGCCGAGTTTCTGATCTTCATAGAGGATCGTGTAGTAGCTGGCAAAGCCTTCATTCAGCCAGAGGTGAGACCAGTCACGGCAAGTGACGAGATCACCAAACCACTGATGGGCCGTCTCATGCGCATCGAGCTCATGCAAGGAGCGCAATTGCTCGGTGTCTGAGTTGAACAGCATGTCGGCGGCTTCAAAGGTGCAGCTCGTGTTCTCCATGCCTCCGGCGATGAAGTCGAGGCAGTAAATCTGATAGTATTTGTCCCAGGCAAAGGGCACGCCGATTTCTTTCTGATAGAACTCGATGATCCTGCGGGTGTCGGCAAAAGCGTTCGCCGCCTGTGCTGTGTTCGAGGGCGGAACCAGCAGCGCGAGGGGCAGCGCGCCCGCCTTGTCTTCCAGCTTGTGGAAGTAGCCCGCCACCAGCGCGATGAGATAGTTCACATGCGGCTTGTCCTGCAGCCAGTGAAACGCCACGAGACCATCGCCGCCTGGCTTTTCGCTTTGCAGCGTGCCGTTGGAGATGACCTGCATGCCCTTTGGCACATGGCAAATGACCTCGCTGGTGAAGCGCTCATTGGGATAATCGTGGCTGGGAAACCAGAAGCGGTGCTCCTCCGCTTCCCCCTGGCTCCATACCTGAGTGTCGCCTGCTTTGTAACCCATCTCCGGGGTGCGGAAATACAGGCCGTGATCGGGCTGCGCGGAATAGGTGACCGTGACGGTCACCTCCGCTTCTGGCGCAATCGCCTTGGTGAAGATGATGTTGAGTTTGTCATTCGTGACCTGATGCTCCGCCACCTGGGCACCCACCGCGGTGATGGATGAGATCTTCAAGTCCACAGCGTCCAGTTCCAGTTTCTCCAGCGGCAGAGCGATCGGTTTGAAGCGCAGTGTCGCCGTGCCCGAGACCGTGCGTTTGGC
Source organism: uncultured Verrucomicrobiota bacterium (assembly GCA_903838675.1). Taxonomy (GTDB): domain Bacteria; phylum Verrucomicrobiota; class Verrucomicrobiia; order Verrucomicrobiales; family Verrucomicrobiaceae; genus Prosthecobacter. The sequence continues at coordinate 62,443 of CAILZI010000231.1, read as the reverse complement.
AAAATCTGGCGTCACATCGAGTTTCAAATGCAGAATGTCCGCCCGCCGGTCACGAGCATATTTGCGACCGGGAATGAGCTTCAGCGGCTGCGGCAGGAAATGCTTGGTGCAATGAAGGCATTCGGTGGAATCGGCGGCGGCCTCCAGGGTCAGCAATCCGACAGCAAGAATGAAAGGATGGATGCGCATGATGGTGGCGAGCATCCCGAACTCGATGCAGGGTGGCAAGCACAATCAGGAAGGAGATTTATGGGGCCTTTGGCCGGTCTGGCTCTTTCTCAAGCTCCTGCCGCATGCTGCGAAGAGACTCTCCATAATGCTTGGAGCTTGTCTCGCGTCGTTTGCAATACGCTGTCAGTTCTGCGTTGTAACCACAGTCCTGCAAAACAATCATGCAGGCCAGGGCAAGCGCGTCGTCATCTTTGATGCCGCGAAAGATGTGCCGCACCTCTTGTTTGATCTGCTCGCTGGCGGCATTGCCTAGGGACTCTATGAAATTGACACGTTCTTGCGCCGACCATGAGGTTACAAACGGTTTGGCGGAGGGGGTGAAGGGCGGCGAGTAGTTGAACAGCACATCAAGCACGTTCCGTGCGTCATACTTGAACTTCAGCGGCGGAACATGGCGACCTTCCTCGTCGGCGATCTGAGTGTCCAAGTCTTCGAAAAGCTGCAATAGAATGCCATCTCTAGCAGCCTCACCATGTTCAAGGACATGAGCTTGGAGCTTTTCGCGGCGCTTTCCGGCTGATTTTATCGGATAGAGGACCTTCCTGACGAAGGTTTCCGCCACAAAGACGTCATAAGTCGGAACGGTGAGTTGCCGGATGACGAGATCATCAAGAACTTCCGGATAATAAAAGGCCAGCCGTACAACCGCGCCGTCGCGGCGAAATCCAGCATCCGGTTCTTTGAAATCCCTAATAAGTGAATCGCGATGCTGATCGCGGGTCATAGTTGAATAGTCTTCTTTGACGACTTTGAGCAGGCGTTCGGAGTTCGCGGGTGAACTGACCACAAGACCGCCGGTAGGTTGATAGCGTGCGGCGTCGAAACTTCTGTTCACAATCTGACCCAGGGCGGCAAAGCACAGGTCACCCACGCAGATTTGGTGTGAATCTGGGCGCCTCGGCCGCTCTTCAAGGAAATCATCGCGGTTCACACCTTTGGGCGACTGCTTGCGTATCCGGCGGTTGAAATCGTACTCATCATTCCATGTCATCCACATCATTCCTGACACCGGCTTGATTTGGGTGGGGCGTTTGTCATCAAGGTGTTTGGTCAGCACTGGGATTGCCTTGGCTCCTGCCGCCACCAGTCCTCGCAAAGCTTTGGATTCCTGCGGAGGCTTCGCACCAAGAATTCCTGTCTGCCACAGGGCGGTGTCTTTTCGCGGAAGAAAGGCTGTTCCTGAGAAGCTGGATGAATAGCCAAATCCCTCTGCCGAAACTTTTTGCAGTTCGTCCACCAACGCCTCCAGAGAGGTTTCATTCTGCTCCTGAGCGAAGACCGGCAGGGTGATTGTCACTAGGATGGAAACGAGAAGACGCATGACCGTGTTAAGCAGATCATAAGATCAAACGTGTCAGATGCATCCGTATTGGGTTCAATATGCTCACCTTCTCGGACCACAGCGAGGGCTCCTCACGCCTGCAGCGGCGTGATTTCCTGCGCATCGGCGGACTGGGACTCGGCGGCCTTGGTTTGAGTGATCTACTGGCGCTCAAGTCATTGGCGGCCTCCAAGAAATCGCTCCTCAAGGACAAGTCGGTGATCTTCTTGTTCATGCATGGCGGGCCGTCGCAGTTCGAGACTTTTGACCCGAAGATGGATGCGCCGTCGGAAATCAGGAGCGTCACGGGCGAAATCAAAACCAAGCTGCCCGGGATAACCTTTGGCAGCACCTTTGAGCGGCTGGCGAAGCTGGCGGACAAGTTCAGCATCGTGCGTTCGTTTGTCACGGGAGACGCGATTCACGACATCAAGACCATCGTGGGCAAAGACACGATGAAGGCGAATCTTGGATCGCTCTACTCACGCATGGCCGGACCGCTGCGCAAAAGCAACGCGATGCCGACGAACGTGGCGCTGTTTCCGCAGGCGGTTTCAGCCGCCGCGGGACCCGTGATCAAGCAATTTGGCGACTTCACTTCCAGTGGTGAATTTGGCGCGACTTATCGGCCCTTTGTGCCCGGAGCCGGCAGCGGAGCGCAGTCAGACATGACCTTGAACATGCCACAGATGCGACTGGATGACCGTCGTGCTTTGCTCACTTCACTGGATCAATGGAAGCGAACCATGGACAGCAGCCACTCTGTCGCGGGCATGTCGGAATTTCAAACCCTTGCCTTCGATGTGCTGCGGCGTGGGGTGTCAGATGCGTTTGATCTTTCCAAGGAAGACCCGCGTCTCATCGCGCGGTACGATACGGCTGCGCTGCTGCCCAAGGACTGCATCAGCAAACAGTGGAACAACCACGAGCACTATGCTGACAATGCGGCAACGCTGGGCAAGCTGCTGCTCATGGCGCGACGATTGTGCGAGCGCGGCTGCGGCTTCGTCACTGTCACGACGAGCTTTGTGTGGGACATGCATGCCGACAATAACAACGCCCCGTGCCGCACCGGCATGGATTATGTCGGGCGTCCGTTTGACCACGCGGTTTCCGCTTTGATTGAAGACATTGAATCACGTGGTCTGAGTGATAAGATCATGCTTGTCTGCTGCGGTGAGATGGGCCGATCGCCCAAGCTCAATGTCAAAGGCGGGCGCGATCACTGGGGCGGCCTCGCGCCGCTCATGATTTATGGCGGTGGTATGAAAATGGGCCAGGTTATCGGGCAGTCGGCACGCAATGGCGGCGAGCCCGCTTCAGAGCCGGTCACGATTCCTGATTTGATCGCCACCATCATGCACGCCCTGGTGGATGTGGGGGAGGCGCGTGTCACCGACGGTCTGCCGCCGAGCCTGCTCAGTGTGCTGACTCAGGGCGAGCCGATCCGAGGGCTGGTGTGAATGGCTACTCCTCGGCCTTTTTCTTCTTCCCCTTTCCTTTGCCTTCGCCTTTCTTCTTCTCGCCACCGGACGTGGCTTTGATTTCCGCATCGGCGGCAGGGAGGGCTGCGCCGAGTCTGGCCTTGATCTCGCTCATGCCGACTTCGTTGGCGACGTTGGTCCATTCATACGGGTCTTTGGTGTGATCGTAGAGTTCCTCGGTGCCGTCGGCGTAGCGGATGTAGCGCCAGTTGGCATCTCGCACAGCGTGATTGCCTTTGCCGTGGGTGCAGACGGCCACGCCGTCCCATTTGGCGGTGGGGTCTTTGAGCAGGGGCATGAGGCTCGTGCCTTTGACATGCTCCGGCACGGGCAGGCCTGTTAGTTCGCAGATCGTGGGATACATGTTCAGGTAATCGACCGGAGCTGCGCAGGTGGTGCCCGGCTTGGTGACACCGGGGGCGATGATGGCCATGGAGGTGCGGGTGGTTTCCTCCCACAGGGCAAACTTTCGCCAGTGCTCCTTCTCACCCAGATTCCAGCCGTGATCCGTCCACCACACGATGATGGTCTTGTCCTTGCGGGGGCTTTGATCGAGTCCGTCGAGCAAACGCCCCACCTGTTCATCGAGGAATGAAATGGTGGCGAGGTAGGCTTGCACGGCCTTCTTCCATTGGTCGCCTTTGATCACGGCGGCGTGATCGCCCTCGGGTCCTGCCATGCGCACGCCGGCTTTGGGGATGTCATCGAGATCGTGCTCTTTCGTCACGGGCAGCTTAATATCGGCGAGAGGAAAGCGGTCATAGTACTCCTTGGGCACATACCAGGGGAGGTGGGGCTTGATGTAACCAAGGGCGAGGAAAAGCGGTTTGTCCGTCGGTGCGGTCTTGAGCTGATTGATGGCCCAGTCGGTGGCTTTGTAGTCGCCCATGTCGGAGGGCTTGGCGTTCACAGGGCCCCAGTCGAAGTGACCACGCTTGAGGCCGTTCAGGTTTTCCTCGTGTTCTTGAATGGAAGGAAAAAGTCCCTCCCATTTTGCCCATGAATCAGTGCGTCCCTCGCTGCCGTAGCCGTGGTAAATTTTGCCACCGCCAAGGGTGTTGTAGCCATTGGCAAAAAAGTGGCGGTTGATGGTGACCACATTTTTGAGCACACCCTGGGCTGGATCGCCGTTGGTGTAGATGCCCGTCTGCCAGGGGCGCAAACCGCTCATCAAAGCCGCCCGCGAAGGATTGCAGGCTGGCGCGGCGCAGTGCGAATTGGTAAACGCCGTGCCACGGGCCACGAGGCGGTCGATGTTTGGGGTTTTCGTCTGCGGATGGCCGCCCAGGTAGCTCGTCCAGTCGTTCAAATCATCGACGGCGATAAATAGCACATCGGGCTTCTGTTGAGCGACTGCAACAGAGCTAAGCAGAAGGAACAGGACGAGAAATGGATTCATGGCCCGCCATGAACGTCGTCAGGGTCATCGTCTTGCGGCGAAAACGATGCTCAATCGTCGTCCTTTTCCAGGCGATACAGCGCTCCATCTTGCGAGAGCAACACCGGCTCGCCATCGACATCTGCAGTGACGAGCGAGGGATTGAACTTGTGTTCGGGGTCTTTGCGGTGAAGCACGCTGCGGCGTGAGGGCAGGCCGCTGGCGGGATCGATCACTAGAGCCCAGACGGTGCCGTAGCCCCAGTCGGCGAAGACAAACGCGCCGTCGAGCTGCGGCAGTTTTTGGCCGCGATAGAGCAGGCCGCCGACGATGCAGATGCCTTCGCCGCGCATGCGGGTGTAGGCATGCACGGGCTCGGTGGTGGCCATGTTTGGCAGAAAGCTGTGCGCATGAGCAAAACTCTTCGCAGGGCCTTCCCGGTCACTCCAGCCGTAGTTGGCACCCGCTTCGACGCGGTTGATCTCCTCCCAGAGGTCCTGGCCGACGTCCGCGCACCAGAGCTGGCCGGAACGAGCGTCAAAGGACAGGCCCCAAGGATTGCGAAAACCGAGGGCGAAAATCTCGGGGCGTACGGTTTGCGCTTTGACGAAGGGATTGTCTTCTGGGATCGCATAGGGCAGCTTGCCGGTGCGGCCGTTCACATCGATGCGCAGGATTTTGCCATGCAGAACCCAGGGGTTTTGCGCCAGCCGATAAGGGTCATCACGCAGGCCGCCATCGCCGAGCGCAATGTAGAGGCAGCCATCAGGCCCAAAGATGATGTGGCCGCCCCAATGGTCGGCCAATGGCTGAGGAATCTCAAGCAACACACGTTCTGTTTCCGGCAGGGCATCAGGGGTGGAATCCTTGGAGGCGCGCATCTCACTGATCACCGTGCGGCGGGGCTCGTTTTGGGTGTAGCTGAGGTAAAACAGTCGGTTTTCGGCGAAGCGGGGATGGAAGGCGATGCCATGCACGCCCTCTTCGAAAAGCAGGATGCCTTTCATTTTTGACCGAAAATCGAGGAATGGACGCCACTGGCCGCTGCCATCGAGCCGCACGGCACAGAATTCACCGCGTTGCATGGCGATTACCTGCTCACCACCTGCATCGGGCAGCGATGCCAGCATGACTGGGGAGTCGAACTCGCGGTCAAAGGCGAGTTTGCGCAGTGCGATGCCCGGAATTTGCTCTTCAGGGATCTCCAGCGGGGGGATTTCGGGTAGAGCAGGAACGGGCAGAGGTGGGCTGGCATCGGGAATAACGGAGTATACGGGACTACCCGCAAAAAAAGCCGCCACCATCAAGGCAGGCAGCCAGAAGCGTGGGAATAGGGAAATTTTCATCGGGGGGATGGTTTTCTTAATGCATGGACCATGCCATACTGACAGCAAGGGATCTAGCTTTGCTTGAAACACAATTGTTGAATGCCGGGTGCATGAGACATTCGTGGCCTGATATTCTCCCGGATGTGCTGGATGCCGGCCAATGCAATGTTCCACACGCTGGGTTTAGAGGTTAGGGAAGGGCATACGCCCGGCGGGTGGCGGTGGAGACCCGTGAGAAACTTTTTCCACGTCTTGCACTCCTTCCGCCGCATGCCAATGATGGGTGCTCCTTTACGATGAGCGACCCAATCAGTCACGAGTGCGGCATAGCAGTGGTGCGGCTGAAAAAGCCGCTGGGATACTTCTATCAAAAATACGGCAACGCCCTCTACGGCTTTGACGCCCTGCAGGCCATCATGACCAAGCAGCGAAACCGTGGCCAGGACGGCATGGGCATCGGCTGCAGCAAGCTCGGCATGCCCCCCGGCCTGCCCTACATGTTCCGCATGCGCAGTACTGAAAGCGTGGAACGCATCGGCCAAGTCTTTGAGGATGAACGCAAAGAGTTCAAGCGGATCGCCCGCCGCATCGACAAGCAGCGCAAGGACGAGCGCGACCAGGAAGGCAAGGAATTTGTTTCCTTTGAGGACGATCCGGAGGCCATCAAACGCGAGTTTGAGATGGCCGGGGAGATTTACATCGGCCACCTGCGCTATGGAACCAGCGGTGACTTTGGCAAAGGCTGCCTGCATCCCTACATGCGCCGCACCACCTGGCCCACGCGCACGCTGATGGTGATGGGGAACTTCAATCTCACCAACACCCGCGAACTTAACGAAGTGATGATGAAGCGCGGGCAGCACCCCGTCTTCGGCACGGACACGCAGAGTGTGCTCGAAGAAATCGGCTTTCAGCTCGATGAGGCGCACACCAAGCTTTACCACGTCCTTCGCGACTCTGGAATGCCTGGAGAAGACATCCCGCAGCACATCAGCGAGAAGCTGGACGTGACCGCCGTGATCAAGGAGTCCGCCAAACGCTGGGATGGCGGTTACAGCATCGTGGGTGTCATTGGCAATGGCGATCTCTTCGCCATGCGCGACCCCAGCGGCATCCGCCCCTGCCACTATTACGAGAACGACGAAATCTTCACCATCGCCTCCGAACGCGTCGCTCTGATGTCGGTCTTCGGTGTCAATGAAGAGGACATTCACGAGATCCCACCGGCGCATGTGGCCGTGATCAAAGCGGATGGTGGCATGACCATCCAGCCGTTCACCGAGCCGCGTGAGTTCAAGCCCTGTTCGTTTGAGTGTATTTATTTCTCGCGAGGCAACGACTCCGCCATTTACCACCAGCGCAAGGCGCTTGGGGAACAGCTGGTGCCGCAAGTGGTGAAGGCCATCGACAACGACTTCGAGCACACCGTGCTCAGCTTCATTCCGAACACCGCCGAGACGGCCTATTTCGGCTTCCTCGACGGCCTACGCAAAAGCCGCCGTGTCGTCGTCAAAGAGGCGCTGGTGGACATGCTCAAGAGCGGTGAATTTGACGAGGCCAAACTTGACGATTTGGTGCTGCGCAACTGGCCGCGAGCTGAAAAAATTGCGCTCAAGGACATCAAGATGCGCACCTTCATCGCCCAGGAAACGGGGCGGGATGCGCTCGTGTCCGGCAGCTACGACATCACCTACGGTGTTGTGACCTCCAAGGACAATCTCGTCGTCATAGATGACTCCATTGTCCGTGGCACCACGTTGAAGAAAAGCCTTCTACGGATTCTCGCACGCACCAATCCGAAGCGAATCATTGTCTGCTCCACCGCTCCGCAGATCCGCTACCCGGACTGCTATGGCATCGACATGGCCGAACTCGGCAAATTCATCGCCTTCCAGGCTGCCATTTCACTTCTGCGTACGCGTGGCATGTCGAACATCGTGCATGAGACCTATCTCGCCTGCAAAGCCGAGATGAAGAAGCCGAAGGAAGAAATGCGCAATGCCGTGAAGGCCATCTACGCTCCTTTTACCGACGAGGAAATCTCCGCTCGCATCGCCCAGATGATCAGTCCTGAGGACACGCCATGGCATGGCACCGTGGAAGTCATCTATCAGACGATCCCCGACCTCCACACCGCGCTCGGTGCCGAATACGGAGACTGGTACTTCAGCGGTGACTATCCGACTCCGGGTGGCTATTCGGTGGTGAACCAGTCGTTCATTCTTTATTGCGAGGCCAAGGATGGAAGAGCGCATGAGGCGCTGCTGTAGGTGCGGCGGGATACTTGGTGTCTATCGATCTGCGTTGTTTGTCACTTGCGAATCAAGACACGAATCGGGGTGATCGAGCCAATAATGCTCCGAGAACTGTCACCTGCAGTTCTCGGTTCTAGAAATTCATCATATGACATTTTAATCGGCTGCATCATGTCCCAGCCATCTGACAGCGGTGAGCAAACGGCGTTATCCAATTGAAATTCTCGGTCAATCGCGGCATGACCTTCCCGGGCTGGAATCTGGACTCGAACTCGTTCAATCATCACTTCCTTTTCATAAGGATTGTGAAATTCGGCTTTAATGGCAGAGCCGTTTCGGCTCCAACGGAATTCAAGTTTTCTAATTTCAGACCCGTCAAGTTCACGCCATATCGCTTTTTCAGCAATCGCTCTCGCGTTTTCAGTTAATGCATCGAGTCGTGCGGTCTCATCTTGTGCCAAATGCCCTGCCTCCACAGACGAGACAAACACTTTGCTCGCCCTGCCGGTGAAGCGGTTCACCGCAACGAGTTGGTTGTTGAGTGGCAGGATTGTTTTGCCGAATCCAAACCAGAGCAAACATGCACCGGTGAATGCGCCAAGAAGGAAGGTGGGGAGAAGTTTCATGGTTGTGAATCGAAGATGGTGGCCAGCTATGAAATAGCTTTAGCGCCTGCATGGATTTTGCGGCAAGAAAAAAGCATGAGCACTTAGGACGGATGCTCTCCATCGCCTATTCAAAGGCTTCAGCATGTCTCAAACCACACCGAAGGCGCAGACCTCGTTCTTGTTCGCACAGAGACGCGTGAGGTGAAATTCGGCGCAGAGGGGCGGGGCATCGCGTTTGAGGATGTCGAGCAGCGGATACTCGTCGTGGCCTTTGAATTTAATCGTCACGATGAAGTTACGCATGCGTTTCTCGCGCAGCCATTCGAGCAGCAGGTCGATGCTGCGCTGGGGGGCGGCGATGACATCGCATACGAGCCAGTCCACGGTGTGCGGGGGCTTGTATTTGAAGGCGTCGGCCACTTCAAAGTGGAGGCGTGGATTGCGCATCAGATCCTCGCGCAGTTCCGAGCGGTCGATGGCTATGACACTGGCCCCGCGCTGGATGGGGACATAGCTCCAGCTTCCCGGTGAAGCGCCGAGATCCACGCAGGTCTGGCCGCGCTCGATTTGACGTCCCAGGCGCTGCTCTGACTCCACCAGTTTCGTGAAGGCGCGGGAGGGGGCGCTTTTGTCATCGGCCAGCGGCACTTCACCACGAGGGAAACATGAAATCAAACTGCGCTGGGAATAAGGTTGTGGCGCGAGAGAGGCGGAAAGCCAGCCGGTTTCGGGTGAGGTGAGGATGCACTGCACAAGGGATGTTTGTGCATCAAAGACAGCGTCAGATTCGACCAAAGAGCGGAGCAGGCGTCTGCGACGCTTTTTCATGCGCTCCACAAGGCCGGCTTGGATCAATTCGCAGCGATGCTGTCCGGCTTTGCCTTCACCATATTGTGGCCAGAGGTGAAGACGCCAGGGCTGGTCATCAGGAAAAACGCCGACAGTGGCGTCAATGATGCGATCCGCCCACGCGTTGATGGATGCAGCTTGGGTTTCGGCGGCGTTGGGGAGTGTCTGGCGCGCGAACGCGAGCAGCAGTCCGTCCAAGTTCAGATCTGCCGCGATGCCGAGACCTTCGATCTCGCGTTGCGCAGCATCCGGTGCGGCGCGGCGCAGTTCATCTGCGAGGAACGGCTCAGTGTCAGGATCAGCTAGGAAGAGATGCACGCTTGGCTCGGACGATCACGGTTTGGCGGGCGCTGGCTTTGCCGCGCTCGTCTCTTTGAAGGGCGACACGACGCCGAGGGTGGATGGCAGGAAATCATCGGTACGGAAGCAGGAAGCTGGCAGGCCCTCGGCATTGATGAGATTGGCACCCTCCGGCCAGCTGGCCCACGCATAGCGGACGCCAACCGGCTGTGGCACGGTGTCGCTCCAGACGACGACTTCGCTGCCTTCGATCTTGGCCTTGGCCCACACCCATTTCTGATCACTCCCGGAGATCTGGAAACTTTTCGGCTCGCCGCCATCGCGAGTTTTCAAACCTGAGCCAGTGTGGGTGAACTGAACTCGAATCTTGTCTCCCTGCACCACGGAGGAAAGGTAGAGCGGGCCGCAGTATTCAGCACCGGACTTGCCGTAGTCCTTGGCCAGGGCCCAGAGCGCGAGACGGCGACCGACCTCCTGTTTGTTCTTGGGATGGATGTCGTTTTGCTCGCCGATGTCGTTGATGATGGCGATGCCACACTTGTCCAGCGTCTGCGCAGTCAGCGTCTGTGCCTCCTGCAGTTCGGCCCAGGTGTCTGGGACGCCGGGCTCCGTGGTCACGGGCTTGCCGTTGCCAAAGTTGGCGAGTTGTACGATATAAAAAGAGAACGCGTCCATCCAATGTTTGCGCCAGTCATTGATCATGCTGGGCAGCAGTTCCTGATACTGGAAGGCACGGCGCTGGTTTGACTCCCCCTGATACCAGATGACGCCTTTGATGGCATAGGGAACCAAGGGGGCCACCATGCCGTTGAAAAGTACGCTGGGGTGATGGGGTGTCTTGGTGGGGTCTTCCGGCGGGCGCGGTGCCTGCGGTTTGGGCAGCTTTTTATCGGCGGGCAGTTTGGCGTTTTCGGCGTCGATTTTCTGCACCTGCTCCTGCCAGTCGGCTCTGCGTTTATCAAAGGCTGCCAGCTCCTTGGGGCCATCCCATTTGGCAACGGCATCCTTCCAGTCGGAGAGCATTTCCGCAGCGCAAGGGCGCTCTTCGAGCGCCTCGTGGCTCGTCCAGGCCTCGACACGCGTGCCACCCCAGGAGGTGTTGATCAATCCGACTGGCACTTTCAGCACATGATGCAGATGACGGCCAAAGAAATAACCCACAGCGGAGAATTCGCCCACATTGGCGCTGGTGGCCTCTTTCCACAGACCTTTGCAGTCAGCCTGCGGCGTCATGCTTGGGCTGCGTTCGACATTGAACATGCGAATCTGCGGGTGGTTTGCGGCAGCGATCTCCTCCTGGGCCTTGCCGGCCTGCTGCACCGTCCACTGCATGTTTGACTGGCCGGAGCAGATCCACACTTCGCCGACGAGGACGTTTTTCAATGTGATCGTGTTTTTGCCAGCCACCACAAGATCGGTGGGCTGGGCGTTTGCATTCATCGGGTTCAGCGTGATCGACCATTTGCCGGTCGGGTCCGTGAGTGAGCTGTGCGACTGATCGCCAAAAGTTACCTTCACGTCTTCGCCGACCTCCGCAGTACCCCAGATGCGGACGAGCTGCGCCTGCTGCAGGACCATGCCATCGGAAAAAATGGCGGGCAGTTTGACCTCGGCGTGCAGGCAGGTGGCCAGCATGAGGAGACAGATAATAGCGTGTTTCATGGTGGATTGTCGTATGAAGGGCGAGGCAGGGCAAGTAAGCCAAATGTCAGAGCAGGGTGCTGTCATCGGCGCGTTCCAGGCGGCCGATCTTCTTTTTGATCGTCTCAAGCAGCACGGTCATCTCATGTACGCTGCGGAAGCACTCCTTTTGCGTCTCCTCGTCAGCCAGTCCGGGCACGGCGGGATGGATCTTCATGAATTGCAGGGCAATATTTTTGCAGGCTTCGCGGATCTGGGCAATGGCGGCGGGTCGGTCCATGCAGCCAGCGTAGAGCGCCCGCCCGCCCGCGCAAGACGCGGATCAGTCCTCGTGCTGCTTCCGGATTCGCAGCGAATCTTTGAGGCTGACAAAGTCTGAAAGCAGGAAGATCACCGTGAAAAAGGCCAGCAGCACCTCCATCATCGTGATCAGCTTGGCCGGAATGGTTTGTGGCGTCACATCGCCAAAGCCGAAGAAGGAGAAGTTCAGCACGCTGAAGAAGAAAAACTCAAACATCTGCTCGCCCTGGCTCCACGCAGCATTGATCGAACTGAAACTCGCGGGTTCCGCCGTTTCCAGGCACCAGCAGTCGAGTGCAAAGGACACTGTGATCTGCGCCATGTTCACCCCCATGAGGCCGAGTACGTGGTGGTAGGGCATGTTGTCCCGAGTGGCCATGAGGATGTGCTGGAGGTTCTCGACGAAAAAGAACACCGTTTTTGCGAATGCCGCCGCAAGCACCACCAGACAGAAGGTGCGGGTCGTCAACCCGTGTGCACCCCACAAGGCCTGCAAGCCAGCTGCCACCAACATAATGACCACCACCTCGCCCCCCTGGCGGATGATTTGGGCTGAGATGCTGGATTCCTTGCTCATGAGGCGGAATTGAGACTTTCTGGACTGCCTCGTCGAGCGTAAATTCGTCCGTCATTCGTCATTCGCCATTTGGATTTCTCGTTTAACCTCCGCCATGAATCTCGTCTCCTCCGCCATCCGCTATTCCACCTACCTGCTTGCCATCGCAGGCGTGATCGCCATGGGATTCGTTCTGCAGACCATCCGCAGCCAGGAGACCGCCATGCCGCCACCGCCTGTCCTGCCTCCGCAGAAAAATGCTCCCGATGACATCGCTGCCACGGGCATTCTCGAAGCCAAGGATGAAAACGTCGCCATTGGCGTGCCGGTGCCGGGCCTGGTTGAAACGGTCAAAGTCGTTGTCAATCAAGTCGTTAAAGAGGGGGAGCCACTGCTTATTTTGGATGACCGCGAACTCCGTGCCTCGTTGCTCAAGGAGCAGGCCGCCATCGCCATCGCCGAGGCGAACCTCGCCATCGCCCGTGCTCAGCTAGCGAAGGTGCAGGACATGCTGGACCGAATGACGTCCATCACCGATCAGCGTGCCATCAGCCAGGACGATCTGCGCAACCGCACCAACGACGTGCTTGTCTCCAAGGCGCAGATGCAGGCTGCTGAAGCGCAGCTCATCTCCGCCAAGGCTGATGTGCAGCAGACCGAGCTGCTGATCGAACGCCTTACCGTCAAGGCGCCGAAGCCGGGCACCATCCTGCAGGTCAACATTCGCGCAGGTGAGTACGCCTCCCCGGCGAACAAGCAGCCCGCGCTTGTGCTTGGAGACATCTCCACGCTGCACGTGCGTGCGGATGTCGATGAACAGAACGCGATGGAAGTGGCCTCCGGCCTTGACGCCACCTTTTCGTTGAAGAGCGACTCTTCGAAAAAATTCAAAGCGCAGTTCGTCCGCATCGAACCTTACGTCATCCCCAAAGTCTCCCTCACGGGCGCCAGCACGGAACGCGTGGACACTCGAGTCCTGCAGGTCATCTACAAACTCGACAAACCCAAGGACCAGCCCCTCTACGTGGGTCAGCAGGTGGATGTGTTCATTGCGCGGAAGAAGTAGCGCATCTTCTCCTGTGCCCGGGAATTTTCCAAAGTGGGGCGCCCATGGCGGCTGTGATGCCGGCAAGAGACTCGTTGAGTCTCCCCAAATCCCACGCATGAATGCCCTCCCTCATTGATTCGCATGCATTACCTTTCCACCCGCGGCCAGACGAAGCCGCACACGTTTTCTGAAGCCGTTGAAGCCGGGCTGGCACCGGATGGCGGACTGTTTCTGCCGGAGAAGCTGCCGAGCATCGCTGACAAGCTGCCGGCGTGGTCGAAACTGACCTACCCACAGCTGGCAGCGGAGTTTTTCACGTTGTTCGCGCCGGAGATCAGCAATGCTGAATGGCATCATCTCACGGCGGAGGCGTATCGGCGCTTTGATTCGCCGGCCGTGGCGCCGCTGAAGAAAATCACGGACAAGACCTACGTGCTGGAGCTGTTTCACGGCCCGACGCTGGCCTTCAAGGACTTTGCGCTGCAACTGCTGGGACTGCTCTACAAACGCCAGGTGGAACAGAGCGGCAAACACCTGTCTGTGCTCGGTGCGACTTCGGGCGACACGGGTTCTGCAGCGATCCATGGCTGCCTGGGTCGCGATGGCATCACGATTTTCATTTTGTACCCCAATGATCGAGTAGCGCCGCTGCAGGAGCGCCAGATGGCCTGCACCGGGGCGGACAACGTTTTTGCCATTCCCGTGCCGGGCACCTTTGACGACGCCCAGCGTGTGGTGAAGGAAACTTTTGGCGACACCGCCTTTGCGAACTCGGTGAATCTCTCCGCCGTGAACTCGATCAACATCGCCCGTGTGCTGGCGCAGTGCGTGTATTACATCTGGGCGTGTCTCAAACTGCCGGAAAGCGCTCGTGCCACGGCGGAGTACGTCGTGCCGACCGGAAATTTTGGCAATGTGCTGGCCGGATGGATGGCGCAGCAGATGGGCATGCCCGCAGGTGGTTTCCGCGTGGCGACGAATCAAAACGACATTCTGCACCGCTTCTTCACCAGTGGCGAATACAGCCAGAGTGAGGTGCATCCGAGCCATGCGCCGAGCATGGACATTCAGGCTGCGTCGAACTTCGAACGCTTCCTCTATTACATTCTCGATCAAAGTGCTGAACGCGTACGTGAGGTGATGGCACAGATCAAATCGGGCGCTCCGTTCAAGATCGACCTGCCCCAGACCTCGCTGCGCTCCACCCGGATGGACGACGATCAGATCGTCCGAGTAATTGCGCAGATGTGGAAGGACTGGCAGTACGTGCTCGATCCGCACACCGCTTGCGCTTTCACGGACATGGCGCAGGACCGGGTCAGCGTCGTGCTGGCCACGGCGAGCCCGGCGAAGTTTCCCGAAGTCGTGCAGCAAGCCACAGGCAACGAACCCACGCATCCGACGCTCGAAGCGCTGAAGTCGAAACCACTGCAAACCTGGCCGATGGCGGCAGACGTGGCGACGGTGCAGGAATTCATCCGGCAACGAACAAGTCACGGAAGCAAGACTTGACGTCTGCGGAGGCGGGTGGGTTTAATCACAAAAAGAAGTTCTATGAATTCGTCGCCATTTTCTTTCGACATCACCGGTTCGCTGGACATTTCGCCCTACTTGGTCAAAGGCGGTGACGCGGGCAAAGGAGTGACGCTCATGATAGGAGACGTTTACACTTACATCCTGCTCGGCGGCGGGCCGCTGCTGGTCATTGCAGCTTTCATGCTGGTGAAGGTCATGTATGGGCGGGTGAGATTCTTCGCTCTGGAATTTGGCAACGGTGGATTCTTTGGCCGCCTCAAGGCCATCGGGCCTTCCATTGTCATGGGCGCGGTGCTGTTTCTGCTCGGTGCGGCTGCCACGTGGCTTGGGTGGCAGAGCAAGGGCTACTCAGTGACACTCAGCGCCCAGGGGCTCCATGAGGTGAGGCGCGGTGAATCCGTACACTATGCCTGGTCCGATGCCACGAGCGCTGCAGAGCGCATCAAATCGACTGAGTTCTGGGTGGCCTTCGCCAAAGACGGCCGCAAATGCCGTGTGAGTTTTCAGCAGCGCTTCATCGGCGAAACGCTGCAGGACAAGGCCATTGCCATTGCAGAGAAGGCTCTGGCGTTCTCGAAGATACCACGAATCAAATAGCGCGGCAGCGCTATTTCAGCGCCTTGACGAGCACCTTCGAGTTCCGCCCGCTCTTCTCGTACTTTTCGCGGCGGCTGACCGGCAGTGCATCAGGTTCGGTCACGGTGTAGCCCATTTTTTCTTCGAAGAAGCGAAATGCCTGGGTGCTGAGCGCCACAATGACCTCGCAGTTCCTCTGCCGTGCCTGTTCTTCGGCAAATGCCACGAGCTTGCGTCCATGGTTCTTGTTTTTGTGTGAGCGACGCACAAAAAGACAGGCCAGTTCGGCGATTTTCCGTCCGTCCTCCTCATAAGCATGAACGGCGACTGAGCCGATGGGATTGCCATCGAGTTCGAGCACGAAGAAATCTTTGATCTTGGACTGAATCTGGTCGCGTGTGCGTGGCACCAGTGCGGCATCATCCACGCTCTGCTGCATCATGGAGAGCAGGGCAGGGACGTCGGAGGCACGGGCTTTGCGGATCTGCTGGTAGTCATCCGCATGGATCATCGTGCCCACGCCTTCATTCGAGAACAGTTCGGCCAGCAGGGCTTCATCCTGCGTGCCATCGACGATGTGAACCCGGGGAACGCCTTCCTGGCAGGCCAGGGCGGCGTAGCGCAGCTTTGAGAGCATGCTCACGTCGTGCTTGGAATCCTTGCGTTTGTGCATCTCCTTTGCCTCTGCGACGGAAAGCTGCTCCAGACGGGTGCCGTCAGGTGCGGTAATGCCGGATTCGGCCACGAAAATGACCTTCGCGGCTTGAAGCGCGATGGCGACTTCCACAGCCACGGCATCGGAATTCAACCTCAGCGTGGCGCCTTTGCCGTCATAACCGAGCGGCGGCAGAATGGGGATGATGTCCGCCTTGAGCAGCGCCCGAAGTGATTCTTCGTCGACGCGCTCGATGCGGCCGGTGAATTCGAGGTCAATGCCATCGATGACACCTGCTGGATGCACTGCGAGTGCATTGGAAATGGCAACGGGCATCTCAAGCGCTGTCAGATCAGCCATAAGGTCGCTGCACTGACGCATGATGGCGTCTGCTGCGATCTCAATGCCTGCGGCATCGGTTCTGCCCATGCCGTCGTCGTTATAAAGGGTGATGCCGCGTTTTACGGCCAGCGCCTGTACTTGTGCGCGCGCGCCAAAAACGAGCACGACTTCGATGTTGAGCGACTGCAGCACCGCCACGTCCTGCAGCAGGCTGGCAAAGCCAGGCTGAGTCATGAGGGCACCGTCAAAGGCGATGACAAAGACACGCTGCCTGAATTGCGGCACGTAGCGCAGGATGCCGCGCAGGTCTTCGAAGCGCTGCTGGGGTTTGGCGGGGTCGTTATTCACTCTTTGGGCGATCAAGATAGCACAAAACCAGCGATTTCGTCCCAAAGTTTGTCGATCTCCTTGGGCCCGTGCGAAGGTCTGCCAGCTTTCGCGAACCAGTAGTCAGCGTTCCACTGATCGCCTTCGATCACATGGAGCAGCGCATGAATCCAAGAACCCATCTTTGTGTGGATGTCCTGCGCGATGTTGTGCGCAGCATCCCAGTTTCCCTGCTTGGCATGCCAGAGGGCGAGGGCTTCGGGTGAAATGGCCTCCGCAGCAGCCTGAGTGGAGGTTTTGAGTTCAGCGGCGGTCATTTCAGTCATCTTCCGGCAGCGGCTTGCCTTTAGTTTCAGGTGCGAACGGCAGAATGAAAATTCCCATGAGGAAGATGGCACACATGGTCATAGCTGCGTAGCGCAGCGGCAGCGCCGGATCCTGAGCGGCGAATTTGCCATAAATCCCAGCCGTCAGTGTTGCGGAAAAGAAGCTGCCACCGGCGGCGGCGAAACGGCCCAGATTGTAGCAAAAGCTGGTTCCTGTGCTGCGCAGCTTGCTTGGGAACAGCTCCGGAAGATAAATGGCGAACCCGGCGAACACACTCAGCTGCGCGGTGCCCATGAGGAACATCATCCAGCGTGCGGAAATGGGGTCGCTCATCTTCCAGTAAACGAGGAAGGTGGCAACGAGTGCGGCGCTGAAACCCAGGAAGAAGGCCAATCGACGGCCCAGCTTGGCCACATTGGTGAACAATGTCATGCCCACTGCGGCACCCATCATGTTCCAGAGGTAGGCCACGGAGATCGCATTGTTCACTTCGGCGGCCACTTTGTCAGGTGCCACGCCGGCCTTCTCGAAGTACTGTTTGAACACCACCTTTTGCAAGTCGACGGCATATTCGCCGATGGCCCACAGGCCGATCACACCGGTGCTGGCGATGACCGCGCCGACGAAGAGATTTTTGCGCCAGCGGGCGCTGGAGAGCAGGCTGGCATAGGGCGCAAAAATGCTGCCTTTGGGCAGCTGATTGGTGTCCTTGAGGTGCTGCCATGAGGCGGGTTCCTTGAGATAACCACGCGTGAAGATGATCATCAGTGCAGGAGCGGCACCGATAAGAAACATCCAACGCCAGCCTGATCCGGCGGTGATGGTGTGATTCGCCTCCAAGGTATCAATGCCGATTTTTGCAAAACCTGCCGTGATGTTGCCGATGGTTGAGAGGATCTGCAGCAGGCCGAGGCACTGGGTGCGCGCGCCATTGGGGACGGTTTCAGCAATCAATGCGACAGCAAGGCCAAACACGCCGCCAACGCCGACGCCAGTGAGGAAACGGAAGATGGTGAAGTCGAGCTGTGTGCGGCTGAAATAACTCAGGCCGGTAAAGGCGGAGTAGATGAGGATCGTCAGCGTCAGCATTTTGGCGCGGCCGAATTTGTCTCCCAGAGCGCCAAAGGTCAGTCCTCCGACACCCCAGCCGATGAGGAAGCAGGCGGTGACGACCTTGCCAAAGGCCTGCAAATCAGGATTCGTCGGGGGCAGCTTCATCAGTTCCACCAAGGCCGGTACGCGTGCCAGCGAAAACAGGCGCTGGTCCAGGCAGTCAAAGAACCATGCGGCAGACGCGACGATCAGCACAAACCAATGGTAACCGGTGAGTTGCTTGTACCAAGGCGCGTTGGAGTCGGGAATGGACGGGGTGCTCATGAAGCGCGGATGTTGAATGACGTGGAGGGGGATGACAATCCCGAATTCACAGGAATCATGCCGCATCAGGAGCGCCAGTTCTTTCACCTATATCATCATCGACGAAAGAAGTTTGATGAGACCGGACTTCTCGGCAGTTACGTTCTGCCTGCAGATGCTTGAACAAGCGCATTGAATTTTGACCATTGGCCTTTAAACACTCTCATGCGCAAAACCGTCGCACTCTTCCTACCATTGACGCTTGCCTTCATCGTTGTGGCCTGCGCCACTTATGACGGCTCTCGTGTCGCGCGCTGGGAGTCGCGTTTTCATGATGCAGCATTGGGGCCTGTGACGCCGGATCAACTGCTTGCCGAGGCGCACATCAAGCTCGACATCATCCCTTCCGGCACGGTGGGCCGCCGCTACTACCGGCCGATGAATCCGCGCTACATCACCATTCACAGCACGCAGAACTACACCGGCAATGCCTACCAGCACGCTCTGGCACTGAAGCGTGGCGCGTTGCGTGCGACGAAACGCAAGGGGGGCAACCGCATCGGCTTTCTCACCTGGCACTTCACCGTGCAGGATGACATCGCGATCCAACACCTGCCTTGTCGTGAGCAGGGGGAGCACGCTGATTTCGATGGTGTAGGCAACAACTACAGCATTGGCATCGAAATGTGTGAGCACCATGGCAACGACCTGGCGCTTACCATTGACCGAACGGCGCGGCTTGCAGCGTATCTTATGCGTGCATACAACATCCCGCTTGATCATGTGGTGCCGCATTATCATTGGCCACGCGTTGGTGTCAGTCCGCTTCATAAAGACTGTCCGCATTTCCTGCTGGAGCATGGGCACCCTGGTCAGACTTGGCGGTGGTTTCAGGGACGAGTGCAGTTTCACTACAACCGCATGCTGTCAGGTCCGGCAACGCCGCTGGGTTAAGAGTCATGAATGCCACCCTGCTCCAGCTAGCTCTCATTTTTATGGCGGTTTCGGCCTGCTGCGGGCAGAGTGCGAGCGCCTGGCCTGAAAAGCCGGTGCCCAGTACAAGCAAGCAGGTCGCGATACTGGAAGACAAGCGTATCAAGGAAAGTTCCGGTTTGGCACTTGGACTGCGTGATCCCTCGATTTTCTGGACCGTGAACGATTCCGGCGGCGAGCCTTGTGTTTTTGCCATCGACCGCAGCGGTAAAACGCGTGCCAAGGTGCGTGTGCGTGATGCGGCGAACTTCGACTGGGAGGACATCGCCTCCTGCAAAGATGAGCAGGGAACTCCGACGCTCTTTATTGGCGACATTGGCGACAACCTGTTCATCCGCGCCTCGATTCAGGTTTATCAAATCCACGAGCCTGCAATCAATTCGGCCGACCAGTCCGTTTCTGAAACTGAGACCGCTGCGCCGCAGATCTGGCGTGCGAACTACCCTGACGGCAGGCACAACGCCGAAAGCCTGCTCGTGCACCCACAGACCAAGCGTCTTTACATCCTGACCAAGAGCGATGACGGCAGGTGCGCGCTCTATGCTTTTCCGCAGACCTTGCAGCCCAAGGTGAGCATGGTGCTGGAAAAGGTGGTCGATCTGACCTTTCCCAGACTGATTCGCGCTGGCAAACGTCCGCACGACAACTGCATGACCACCGGAGCCAGTTTTGCACCTGACGGTTCACGCATGGTCGTCTCCACCTACAGCAGCCTCTATGAATGGCTGCTGCCCAAGAACAAACCGCTGGCCGAAGTGCTGCTGCAAGCACCGGTGCGCATCGAGCCCGAACTGCTGCGGCAGGTGGAAGGCGTCTGCTATGACAGCGACAGCCGCACGCTCTGGATCACCAGCGAGCATCTGCCGACGCCGTTGCTGCGGGTGACACGCTGATCCGGGTCATTTCACCCACTCGAAGAAACCCATGGCTTCGAGTTCACCGTGCAGCCTGTCCTTTTGTGCAGGGGTGAGCGTGGTGTTGGGAAGACGCGCGGGACCGACATCGACGCCGAGCATGGCCATCACGGCTTTCGCCGCACCCATGTAGCCGTAGCTGACCAGGGTGCTGATGATCTGGACTCCACGGAACTGCTCCAGTCGTGCTGCGGTAAAATCGTTCTGGGCAAACGCGGCCAGCAGACGCGTGTAAACGGGGGCGGCGAAGTTGAAACCGCTGCCCACCGCACCCTTGGCACCCATGGCCAGAGCACCGAGCATGTGTTCATCGCAGCCGAAGGGCACGTCCCAGGCGCCGCCATCGGCACGCAGGCAATACTGGTAGGCAATGAGGTCGGGATTGGTGAATTTGACACCTGCAAGGTTCGGGATGCGTTTACCCGCCTGCTGCAGGAAATCGGGCACGGAAAGAGTCACACCAGTCATGGATGGAATGTCATAGTAATAAAAAGGGGTGTCCGGCGCTGCGGCAGCGATCTGTGCCATCGTGTCCACGAGCACCTCGACATTCTTCGGCTTGAAGTACATCGGTGCCAGGGCAGCGATGGCTGATGCGCCCAATTCCTCGGCCTGCTCTGCCAGAGCTTTGGCATCTGCCACGCAGTTTGCCCCCACATGCACCACCACACGCATGGTGGTGCCTTTCGTGACGGCCATCCAGCATTTGGCCAGAAGGAGGCGTTCTTCATAAGTGAGAGAGTGGCTTTCTCCGGTGCTGCCACCGATGAAAACGGTGTTCACCCCTTTCGAGAGCAGGAACTCCGTTTGTTTTTCCACCACGTTGAGATTGAGCGAGCCATCGGGATGAAATGGCGTGTGCGTTGCCGTGACGAGGCCGTGCAGGCGTTGGGAATCGGGAAGGTTCAGCATGATGGGGCAAACGTGCGATACGCCAAATCCTCTGCAACATGATTCATGATGGTGAGTTTGTTTGTCCATGCGCCCTGCCTTTTTCATCCTGCTGCTGCTGTCCGCCATGCTCCGTGCCGAAGACTGGCCGCAGTGGCTAGGCCCTCAGCGTGACGGCATCTGGCGTGAGTCCGGCATCATCGACGCCTTTCCAGCAGGCGGCCCCAAGGTGCTGTGGCGCGTGAATATCGGCGGTGGCTACACCGGTCCGGCTGTCGTGGACGGCAGGGTTTATCTCATGGACCGGCAGGTGGCGGAAAAGAGCAGCGTGCCGGGCAATGCTTTTGCGCGGGGTATCATTCCTGGCACTGAGCGCGTGTTTTGTCTGGATGCGAAGTCGGGAGCACTGGTGTGGGAGCATCGTTATGACTGCACGTACACCATGAGCTACTCCACCGGCCCACGCTGCACTCCGGTGGTGAGCGGGGGCAAAGTGTGGACGCTCGGCGCGGAGGGAAACCTCCTGTGCCTTGAAGCGGCAAACGGCAAGGTGCTCTGGTCACACGACTTCAAAACCGAATACGGGGCACGCACGCCGATGTGGGGCTTTGCCGGACATCCTCTGTTGGATTGTCAGCGCCTGATCTGTCTCTGCGGTGGGCCGGGCAGCGTCGCGGTTGCCTTTGACAAGGACAGTGGCAAAGAAATCTGGCGTGCGCTGGATGCGCGTGAGCCCGGCTACTGTCCGCCGACGATGATCATGGCGGGCGGTTCGCAGCAGCTCATCCTTTGGCATCCGCAGGCGGTGAATTCGCTCGATCCCGCCACGGGCAAAGTGTTCTGGTCCTATCCGTGGGAAGTGCGTGCTGGACTGACCGTGGCCACACCGCGGCTTGCGGGTGATCTGCTCTTCTTGAGCTCTTTTTACACCAGTTCGAAATGCTTCAGGTTGAATGCCTCCAAACCAGCGGCCACGCTGCAATGGGAAGGCAAAAGCTTCAGCGAAAAGAACACCGACACGCTGCACAGCCTCATCAGCACACCCTTCAGCGAGAACGGCCACATCTACGGCGTGTGCAGCTACGGCCAGCTCCGCTGCCTGAAGCTCGCCACCGGCGAGCGCCTCTGGGAAACTTTTGCCGCCACAACCGGCGGCCCGCCCGTTCGCTGGGCCAACGCCTTCATCATCAAAAACGAAAACCGCTTCTTCCTCGCCAATGAACTGGGTGATCTCATCATCGCCAACCTGACGCCTAAAGGTTACGAGGAGATCAGCCGCGCCAAGCTGCTGAAACCCACCACCACCGACCCACGCCGGGCCGTTGTGTGGTCACACCCCGCTTTTGCCAGCCAGTGTGTCTTCATGCGGAATGACGAGGAGATTGTGTGTGCTTCGCTGGCGAAGTGATCCTCTGCCCCGAAGAATTCGCGGCAGGCAGCCGTATGTTTGCTCATGCCTTCTGCCTCGCCCCTGCCTGTCTGTTCCGGTCCTCTGGACCGACGTGGCTTCATGCGCATCGGACTCACGGGATTTGCGAGCCTGGGCTGGCCGGGATTGCTCAGGCTGCGCGCTGAGAATGCCGCGAAGCCGGTGCGTGAGCGCACCGCTGTCATTTTGGTGTGGCTGCGCGGCGGGTGCTCGCATCTCGACACCTATGATCCCAAACCGGACATCGGCAGCGAGTATCGTGGCCCGTTTAAGACCATCAAAACCAAGGTGCCCGGCATGCAGCTCACCGAGTTGCTCCCATTGCAGGCAAAAATAGCCGACAAATTCACCCTGCTGCGCTCAATGACGCACACCGGCGGCGGACATCCGGCTGGGTCGCTGCAAATGCTCAGTGGCGATACGGATGCGCGTGACAAACCCAAGCCGTTGCTGCCGGACTGGATGACCGTGGCGAACTACCTGCGCTCGAAAAACAAACGCAGCAGCCCGTTGCCGAACTATGTCGGCGTGAACCCGATCATCAATTACGACAGCTTCACCATCGCCGGCCCGGGGTTTGTGAACGCCGCTTATTCGCCGCTTTCGATACTGAATGATCCCAGCCGTCCGGACTTCGCTGTGCCTAACGTCGGCCTCTCCGATGCATCCAAGCTGGCCCGTCTCAATGACCGCATGGCTTTGCTGCACAGTCTCGACAATCTGGAGCGCAACGTCGATGCCGCGGGTGAAATGGGGGCGATGGATCAGTTCGAAGCGCAGGCGATGACGCTGCTCACCAATCCGCAGACACGGCATGCGTTTGATCTCTCCAAAGAAGACAAGCGCACTCGCGAACGCTACGGCATGCATCGCTGGGGGCAGCAGCTGCTGCTGGCGCGCCGTCTGGTGGAATCGGGGGTGGAAATCATCACGAGCTGCCTCGATGGGCCGCAATGCGGTCGTGTGAGCAACTGGGATGATCACGCCGTCAACCACCATGTCTTTGATGCGCTGCGGTTCCGTGCCGGAGCCTTCGATCAGGCTGTTTCAGCGTTGATTGAGGATGTGTATGCGCGTGACCTCGACAAACGAGTGCTTGTCGTTGTCAGTGGTGAGTTTGGGCGCACACCCAAGATCAGCCACGTTGCAAGTTCCGGCGCAGGAGAAGCCAGTGCACCGGCGGGTGTCGTGCAGCCGGGCCGCGACCACTGGCCGCGTGCCTTTACCAATCTATGGGCTGGTGGCGGCCTGCAAACCGGCGGCATCATTGGTGCCAGCGACAAACGCGGCGAGGACGTGGTCGAGCACGCCTGCTCGCCACAAGATTTCCTCGCCACGATCTACCACCATCTTGGTATCGACTCCGCCAAAGAAACCATCAACGACTTCAGCGGACGCCCCACACCCATCGTGCCGAATGGAACGCCCATCAGGGAATTGATTCGAGTGTAGGTGAGTGGTCGCAGGGGGGGGCGAAGCAAGTGATCCTTACATCCCCTTGGGCATCCACGGATCCAGCTTGTTCACCTCCGCCTTTGCGGCAGAGCTGACGGGAATGCCCCAGGCATCGAAGAAGGGACCGAGGTTTTTGTTGGTGATCTTGGAGTAGCGTACGAGGAACTGGTCACGGCGCTCATCATCCCCTTTCGGGGCGGGGCCGAATTTGGGGTCGTCGAAGCTGTAAAGGTACTTGCGCCAGCTTTCCCAGCCGAACTCCTGCATGAGCTGGATGTAGGTGGTCAAGGCGGTGAAGGGTTCGCTTTTCCACACCTGCCATTTGTTGGACGCCTTTTTGATTTTTTGAATGTGTTCCTTGCGGGCTTCATCGGAAATGGCGCCGTGGCCGATGAGCCAGTCCTTCTTCAAAACGGCGTCGTAGCAATACATGCCAATGACGTTGTTGGTGACCTCGCCGGTGCCGTCGAAGGTGAAATCGCCACGTTGATGGTTGTGACCGATTTCGTGGTAGAAGCCCCAGCCTGGGAATTTCAGTTTGCCGAAGGTCGTCATCTCGGGGGCGGCGCTGGTCGGAATCATGATCGGATAACCGCTGTGCATGTAGCCGGCGCTGATCTGTACATCGGCCACGATGCGTTCGGGCCGTTTGCGCTCGGCGGTTTGGTTGGTGATGTCGTCCTGGGCCTCAACGACCTTTTTCCAGAACTCCATGAGCTGGGTGGGATTGTTGATGGCGCGCGCGACCTCGGTGGGGCAGCTCACGATCATCTTGTCGCAAGCGAGTTCAGCCCACGGTGCAGGGCGCTTTTTGATCTCGCTCCATTTGGCATCATCATCCTGACCGAGGACGAACAGCGGCGCTGGAACGGCGTTTTGAATGACGGCGGTGAATGGCTCGTCGTCCTTGGCGCGGCCAGGAACTTCGATGTAGATTAGCCCGCCAAAAGCACTCGCGGTTTTCGTGGTGGCGGTGGCTAATCCGACGCTGCGGGTGATGTCAGGTGCGCGTTCCCATTTGTCGAGGTGGTACAGCGTGTCGCTGTGGCAGCCGATGCGCACTGCATAGCCTTTGTCGGCAAGTTTCTCCGGCACTATCACAGAGATGGTATCGCCTGCAGCCGCGTAGAGGCCTGTGCTGGTCCAGCCGGGAATGCTGGGGGTCACTTTGATTTCGCCGGAGACTCGCGGTGCCCCCGCGGGGACTTTTCCTGGGAAAGCTTCATGCGCGGGATGTGCGGCCACGCCCTCACCTGCGGCGAGGCGCAGCACCCGTGTTTCCATGCCGAGGCGCAAACGCTGCGCGGCATTCTTCTCGGCGGTGAGCGGTGCTTTGGGGGTCGGCACCACGGCATCGGCACCCGAATTGCCCAAGGCCGCGAGCACGGCGGCCTTTAAATTGCTGCGGTCAGGTGGTTGTGCCGCCATGGCGATCTGGATGGCGTTTGTCCCCTGCTTCATCTGCTCAGCCGTCAGCGGGGAGCCGCCATCGCGTTGTTTTTTGATCGCGCTGATGGCATCTGAGGCATTCATCATCTGTGGGAGTTCCACACGTGCTTCAAAGCTGCGCAACTGGTCAAACGCGCTCATGTCCGTGATCGCGACACCAGCGGGCATCAGCGCCTGGTTGAGGCCGTGAGAAACTGCCAGATCTTTGCCACCGCTCGTCTGGCTGAAGGCCCAGCCCGTCATGCCCCCGATGAAGCCGCCGCCACCTTTGACATATTCCGCCACCGCCGCGCCCTCCTCGGCGCTGATGATGCCCTGCATGTTCACGATAACGACATCGTAGTCGTTGAGAGTCTGCTTCTCGATCTTGTCAAAGGTCTCCGCATTGAAGCCGCGCTGCTTGTACAAATTGACCGCGTTCACTCCCTTGAGTCCGACGCGCGGCTTTTCTTTGTTCCCCGCCCACTTCACGCAGTTCTCCATGAGCTTCGCGTGATCCCCGCCTTCCCCACCGGCAAGGTAGCTGTTGTGACCAAAGAGGATGACGCGCCCTTTGCCATAACCCGCCGCCGCTGCGACCGCGATCTCGACGCCCTCCTTATCGGGCGCGGCGAGAATTGGGAACGCCACGTTTCCCCAGATACCAATCGGTCCCGGTGCGCCCGCCTTCGGCACCGATTTGACGCCATCAAGGATTTTGGCGCGTTCGGCATTCACGAGCGCCGGTGGCATCTGGGCATGTAAAACCCCGACAAAGGCGAGGAGGATGAGGAGGGTGGCTGATTTCATGGTTGGGTTGGGAAATGAAGGCTCTAGCGGTAGATCACGACGAGGAACACCAGTGCGTCCCCTTTGCCGGTGTTGACGATCGCGTGCGGGACGTCGGCGCGGTAGGTGCCGGAGTCGCCTTTGGCGAGTTCCTCGCTGTTTTGGTCGGATTCGATGCGCACGCTGCCTTCCTCGACGGTGAGAAATTCGCGGGTGCCCTCAAAGTGAGCCTGGCTGCGCAGGGTGCCACCGGGACGGAGCGTCATTTCGTAGAACTCCACGTCCTTTTCGAGATTGATGGGCGAGAGTGTGCGGATCTCGCACTGCTTGTCGCTGCGATAGACCTGGGCGCGGTCATTGGCGCGGATCACCTGGATTTTCGAAGCGCTGGCTTCGGCGCTCTCGATCAGTTCCTGCAAGGTCAGGCCAAAGGCGCGGGCGATGCGGAAGGTAACGGTCAGGGTCGGGTTGGCCTTTTCGCGCTCGATTTCGCTGAGCATGGAGCGGCTGACACCGCTGGCGGTGGCGAGTTCTTCGAGCGACCAGCCGCGGTCGCCACGCAGTTTCTTCACACGCTTCCCCAGATTCTCATTGATCGCCTCGGGGCTGGATTCAATAGGGGTGGGGGCTTTCGGTTTGGGGGGCATGTGTGCCGGTATAACGGATAATCCTCTTGTAAATTAGAAAAAATGTCACATGCTCAAATCATGATGCGTTGATATGACAGTTGACCTGCCCAGCTAGAACGCTAGTTTCCCCCATGCCTGCACGACCCAATGTCCGCTCTGAACTCGAAGCCGCCATGCGCCAGAGAATTCTGGTCATTGATGGGGCCATGGGGACGACCATTCGCGGTTATGGGCTGAAGGAGGCCGACGCGCGAGGCACCCGCTTCCTGACCAACGAGAAGGACCTGCTCAACAACGGCGACATTCTTTCCATCACCCGCCCGGACATCATCGAGGACATTCACCGCCGCTTTCTGGAAGCCGGAGCAGATATCATTGAAACGAACACCTTCAGCGGCACAAGCATCGCTCAGGCGGAGTTTTTCACGGAGGTGCCGGCAGGACGGCGCAAAGATCCAGAGTTCTTCCAAACCGTGCTGGAGGACAAGTTCCTCAACGATCTCGCGTGGGAGATCAATTTCGAGTCTGCCAAGCAGTGCCGCAAGTGGGCCGACCTCGTGGGCGAAAAGACCGGGCGGAAACGCTACGTCGCAGGGGCCATCGGGCCTCTCACCGTCTCGCTCTCGCAGTTCCCAGACCTTTCCGACCTGAGCTTCCGCTATGTCACGTTCGATCAGGTGAAGGAGGCCTACAAGCTGCAGGTCCGTGCGCTCATCGCCGGTGGCGTGGACACACTGATGGTCGAGACGATCTTTGATTCCCTCAACGCCAAGACCGCCCTCGTTGCGATCCGAGAGGTGTTTGCCGAGGATCAGGTGGAGCTGCCGGTGCAGATCAGTGCTGCGGTCGGACCCGGCGGTGAGACGATGATCTCCGGTCAGGTCACAGAGGCCTACCTCAATGCCATGCGACATGTGAAGCCGCTGTCCATCGGTCTGAACTGCTCCCTTGGGCCGGACAAGATGCGTCCCTTCCTGGAAGAGCTTTCTTCGAAGGCGGATTGCTTCGTCTCCGCCTATCCGAACGCGGGCATGCCCAATCCGCTGGCACCTACCGGTTTTGATCTGCTCCCACCGGACATGGCGGAGTTTGCCAAAGACTTCGGCCGCAGCGGTTTCGTGAACATCATGGGTGGCTGCTGCGGTAACACACCCGAGCACATCGCCGCCATTGCCAAGGCGGTGGAAAACCTCCCTCCGCGTCAGGTGCCGCAGGATCCGCACACGATGCGCCTGAGCGGCTCGCAACCCTTTGTGTTTGCCCCGGGTGCTCCTGCCAGCGACGACCCAGAGGCCAAACCTACGCGCCCGCCTTACCTCATGATCGGCGAGCGCACGAACGTGGCCGGATCCCCCAAGTTTGCCAAGCTCATCAAGGAGGGCAAGCTGGAGGAAGCCGTGGCCGTGGCCCGCCAGCAGGTGGAGAGCGGTGCCAATGTGATCGACGTCTGCATGGACGAAGGTCTCATCGACGGCGTGCCCACGATGACCAAGTTCCTCATCCTGCTGCAGACCGAGCCGGAAGTGAACAAGGTGCCCATCATGGTGGACTCCTCCAAGTGGGAGATCATCGAGGCCGGCCTGAAATGCTTGCAAGGCAAGGGCATCGTAAATTCAATCTCGCTCAAGGAGGGCGAAGACAAGTTCAAGGAATACGCCCGCAAGATCAAACAATACGGTGCCGCAACCGTGGTCATGGCCTTTGATGAGCAGGGCCAGGCCGCCACGTATGAGGACAAGATCCGCATCTGCGAGCGCGCCTATCGCATTCTCGTGGATGAAGTCGAGTTCCCGCCGGAGGACATCATCTTCGACCCCAACATCCTCACCGTGGCCACCGGCCTGGAGGAGCACAACAACTACGCACTCGACTTCATCAACGCCACGCGCTGGATCAAGGAGAACCTTCCCTACGCCAAGGTCAGCGGCGGCGTCAGCAACATCAGTTTCAGCTTCCGCGGCAACAACAAGGTGCGCGAGGCCATGCACAGCGTGTTCCTCTACTATGCCATCAAGGCGGGCATGGACATGGGCATTGTGAATGCCGGTATGCTCGAGGTTTACGAGGAGATACCGAAGGACATGCTCGAAAAGGTCGAGGACGTCATCCTCAATCGCCGCCCGGATGCCACGGAGATTCTCGTGGACTACGCCGAGCAGTTCAAAGGCCAGGCCGGCACTACCAAGAAGGTGGAGATCGACATGAGCTGGCGCGAAGGCCCGGTGAGCAAGCGTCTCGAGCACGCCCTGCTGCGAGGCATCACGGACTTCATCAACGAAGACACCGCCGAAGCGCTGGCCCAGCTTGGGAAGCCTCTCTCCGTCATCGAAGGCCCCTTGATGGATGGTATGAGCGTCGTGGGGGATCTTTTCGGTGCTGGCAAAATGTTCCTGCCGCAGGTCGTCAAAAGCGCCCGCGTGATGAAGCAGAGCGTGGCCTACCTGCAGCCCTTCATGGAAATCGAGAAGGCCCGCAGAGCGCGGGAGCGCGCCCTGCTTCTCGAAGTCGCGGCCAAGACCGTCACCGCTTTGGAGAGCGGCGGCGCTGTCGCAGTGGTCGAATCCTTCAGCTACACTCCTAGCAGCGGTCTGAGTCTCGAAGAGCGCCGTGCTGAAGTGAAGCTCGCCGCTGAACTCGGCGCTGTGTTTGAAGTGGAGGGCGAGGCCGCCCTGCAGCAGAAGCTGGAAAGCCTGCGCAAGGACGTCTCCAATTCCGACCGTGTAGTTGCTCCGTTCCTCAACCATGCTCAGCCCACCACGGGTGCAGCCGCCGGTGCAGCCAGCGGCCTGACTGCCGAAGATTTGATTCCTGCCGAGGCCGCCAAACAGGGCGGGGGCAAGATCGTTCTCGCCACGGTCAAAGGGGACGTGCATGACATCGGCAAGAACATCGTGGGCATCGTGCTGGCCTGCAATGGCTTCGAAGTCACCGACATGGGTGTCATGGTTCCGTGCGACAAGATTTTGGAAAAGGCCCTCGAAGTCGGCGCCGATGTGATCGGCCTCAGCGGCCTGATCACTCCATCGCTGGATGAGATGGCGCATGTGGCCAGCGAGATGGAACGTCGTGGCTTCAAGCAGCCGCTGCTCATTGGTGGTGCCACCACCAGCCCGGCGCACACGGCCATCAAGATCGCCCCGAAATACAGCGGCAGCATTGTGCATGTTTTGGACGCCTCCCGCAGCGTTCCCGTGACGACATCCCTGCTTAGCGAGGACCAGCGTGAAGCCTTTGTGGCCAGCAACGAAGCCCGTCATGCACGCCTGCGTGAGGAGTATGGCAAGAAGAAGGATCGTGCACTGCTCAGCATCGCCGAGTCTCGCGAGAAAGGCTTCAAGTTCGACTGGGCCACGCAGGATATTGCCACGCCGACGTTTCTCGGCACGAAGGTCTATGAAGGTCCCCAGCTTGTCGCCGCGCTGCGTGAGTTCATCGATTGGTCGCCCTTCTTCCATTCTTGGGAGCTTCGTGGTCGCTGGATCTCTGCAGAGCAGCGTTTCTCCTCCGCCCAGGAAGATGCTGAGATGAAGGGTAAGGCCGAGGTGGAGGCCCTCAAACTTTACAAGGATGCCAACGACCTGCTCGACCGCATCATTGCTGAAAGCCGGTTCAATCCGCGTGGCATCATGGGCTTCTTCCCTGCCAACAGCATTGGCGATGACATTGAGGTCTATACGGACGAATCACGCGCCACCGTAAAGACTGTATTCCACACCCTGCGCCAGCAGGTCATCAAGAAGGACACGCCGAACTACGCGCTCAGCGATTATGTAGCACCCAAGGGCAGCGGCCGTGCTGACTACATCGGCGGGTTCGCCGTCGGGATTCACGGTGCGGATGAGTTCGCCAAGGAGTTCGAGGCTGCACACGATCCGTTCAGCGCCATCATCGTCAAAGCGGTGGCCGACCGCCTTGCCGAAGCCTTTGCTGAATACCTGCACCAGCAGGCACGTTACGCCTGGGGCTATGAAAAACCCGGTGAGCTTTCCCGCGAAGAACTCATCAAAGAGAAATATCGTGGCATCCGTCCTGCACCGGGCTATCCCGCCCAGCCAGACCATACTGAAAAGCCGATCCTGTTTGATCTCCTCGACGCTTCTGCGAAGACAGGCGTGGGACTGACTGAAAGCATGGCCATGCACCCTGGTAGCGCGGTCAGCGGTCTTTACTTTGCGCACCCGGAGTCGCACTACTTTGGCATCAGCGTCCTGGGCAAGGATCAGGTGGAAGACTACGCCAAGCGCAAAGGCATGACTCTCGAAGCGGCTGAGCGCTGGCTTGGTCCCTGGCTCGGTTATTGAATCCGAACAAAGGCGTTACTGAAACCAGCCACGGATGCGGTCAAAAATGCCCCGTCCCTGACGGGGCTGCTGCATCTGGCGCTGTGGTGCCAAGTAGCCTTGATGTTCCGCGCAGAAGTTTTTCGGCACCAGGTCATAGGGCAGAGCATCTTCATAGGCCATGCCGGCCTGGCCGCAGCCATCGGTCGCCAGCTGGCTGCTTACGCGGCATAAAGTGACACGTGAAAGTGGCAGCGAAACTTTGGGCACCTCGGTTTTGTAGCCAAGGGCGACGGCTTTTTTCATCACGTCGGCCCAGATCGGCAGTGCGAGCGTTCCCCCATAGCCACCTTCGACAATCGTCTGCGGTTTGTCGAGGCCCACCCAGATGCCGCAGCTCACCCGATCTGTGTAACCTGCAAACCAGGCGTCCTTGTAATCGTTGGTGGTGCCGGTCTTGCCACCGCCAGGCTCTTTGAAGCCAAATTCGGTGCGCAGCGTCGCCGCAGTTCCCCGGTCCAGCACCTGAGCGAGGATGTTGCGCATCAAGAAGGCCACGCTCGGAGTGATGACCTCGGATTCGAGCACGGGGGTCTGGTAGATGATGTTGCCGGCTTTATCGACAATGCGGTCGATGAGGAAGGGGCGGCGGCGCAGGCCTTGATTGGGAAAAACGCTGATCGCGCTGGTGAGCTGGCGTGGATTTCCACCGATGTTGCCGATGAAAATTTGCGGAGTGCGTTCTGCGGGCCTGGCAAATCCAGCATTGGTAAGCAGTTCGATCACACGATCCATCCCGGCGAAATTGCCGAGGCGCAGGGTCATGGTGTTGCGGCTTTTAACGATGCCGTCCGTAAGAGTGGTGAGGCCGAGGAATTTGCCATCTGAGTTTTGCGGACTCCAGTTTGGATCAGCACCATCAATTTCACCTGGCTGGATCGGGGCATCATTGATCAGCGTGCCAGGCATGAAGCCGGAAGCGATGCCAGCAGCGTACACGAACGGTTTAACCGTCGATCCGATCTGCCTCTCACCCTGGGTGGCACGGTTGTACTTGCTGTGGCGGTAGTCGCGCCCGCCAACGAGGGTCAGGATGCCCCCAGTGGTGTTGTCCTGCACCATGAGTGCGGCCTGCAGATAAGGCGTGGAGGCAATTTCTTGTGCGCCATCCCAGGTCTTGTCAAAGTCCGCTTTCTTCGGGTGCGCATACCCATGCTGCTTTTCCACCGCAGCGAGGCGCTTCTCCACGGCAGCTTCGGCGGCATCCTGCAGATCCTTGTTCAGGGTGGTGAAGACCTGCAGTCCACCGTCTTCAATCTCCTGCTGCTCCAAAATCAAATCCAGATCACGCCGCACGGTATCGAGTGCGTAGCCGCCCTGGCTTTGGAACACGGGCTGCGCATGCAGGGCGATGTCGGCATAGCGTGCAGCGATTTCCTCTTCCGGCGTGATCACCTTCGTTTCCAACATGCGCTTGAGCACGGTGTCACGCTCCTTGAGCGCGCCCTCATAGTTGCGGAAAGGCGAGAAACGCACCGGGCTGCGGATGATGCCGGCGATCATCGCCGCTTCGCTCAGGCTGAGCTGGCTGGCATGTTTGCCGAAATAAACCTGACTGGCCCGCTGCACCCCGTAGATGCCGGGGCCATAAAAGATGCGGTTGATGTAGTGCTCGATGATCTGGTCCTTGGAGCAGGCTTTTTCGATGCGGCGTGCCAGCATCATTTCCACCAGCTTGCGGTGGATGCTGCGGTCATCGAGATCCGGGAAGCTGTTGCGCGCCAGCTGCATGGTCAGCGTGCTCGCTCCCTGAACCACGCGCCTGTCCTTCAGGTTGCGCACCATGGCGCGCGCCACACCTTTGTAGTCAATGCCGCCGTGCTCGTAAAAGCGTGAATCTTCTCGCGCCAGCAGGGCTTTGACAAACCATGGCGACACCTCGCTGAGCGGTACAATGATGCGGTTCTCGCCATGCATGCGGCCGAGGACTTCGCCCTTGTAATCCATCACGATGGTGCGCTCCGGCATCTGTCCGAGCTTCGTCAGGTCGTAAGCTTTTGCCAGATGGCTGTAAATCCCGATGACGACTGCTGCCGAAAGCGTGCAGAGCAGCGAGCCACCCATGAGGAGAATCAGGAACAGCCGCTTGAACGAATGCCAGCGCGAAAGAGTGGGTTTCGTCGGCTTGCGCTCTTCAGTGGGCTTCTTTTTCATGCGTGCAGGCATCGGGTCGCTGGTTTTCGACCAAAGATCAAGCCTCAGACGATGAACTCGGTGTGAACTTCAATTTCACATTTCATTTTGCAGCCGATCCAGTCGAGATGAAATCGGGCGGCACCCGGTAGTTGCGGGTACTCAACTCAGCAGCGTGTGCAGCCGAGGTCAGGACAACGGCGTGGGAGTCCACCCTAACCTTCAGACCCACCGCATGGGCGATGTGATCCAGGGCACTGCGCAGCGAGATCTCCCGAACATCGAGGCTGATCTTCTTTTTCTTTTGGTCCTCACTGGCCCCCAGGATGACCGCATTGATGTTTTCTTCTGCAAAGATCCCGAGTTTTTTAACGGCCAGCTTCAAGTAGGCCACCGCCTCCTCCAGGGTGGCATCTTTGAATTTTACCTCGTTAAGCATGATCGGTTTGGAGCAGTCAGGGATGAACGCTTTCGTGGAGGGCGGTCCCGCCATCAAAATTGCCATACAAAGCCATGCAGATGTGAATCGCACTAGAGATGACGGTGGCACCTTCATGAGGTTGAATTTGATTTCATTTGCTGCCGGGGTGAATGACAATCTGCCTTGGCAGAGGGCACATATTTTATTTGGCCGTCGATCCCGTGGAGAGGAAATACGGCGGCACGCGGAAAGTGCGGGTATAAATGGGTTCGGCAGACGATGGTGAGGCAAGCACAATGGCAGTGCACTCGGTGCGTAGCCGAAGGCCAAACGTGCGAGCCACCTCCTCCAGCACGAGTTTGAGAGGAACCTGCTTCAAATCTAGAGAGATCCTCTTGGCCGGATCGGCTGGCTGTCCTGAGACAACAATGTTAAAATATTTGGTTGGGGTAAGCTTTACCGCCGCCGTTCGAATGCAGTTCACGGCCTCCTGCAAAGTGGCGTCTTTCATTTTTACCTCATCCACCACTGCCCAAATGCTATAGGCCCTCATGTCACAGGACACCCCTCCTGAAGTATCTAACGCCGTGCCTCTTGCCGTCATGAGCAGAAGCAAAACGGTTGGCATGAGCGTCCGGAGTGAAGTGACATTCATAGGAGAGCCCCTTGAAAGGAATTTATCTTATTCCAACAGGGTCTGCTGGTAAACAACGATCTTTGTCCGTGACATTTCGCGTTCGGTTCCCGTACCATACGGCTGCAACCACCCCATCCGACCATGAAAGCACTCTGTCTCTCCTTCCTCATCGTCACCACGTTCGGCGCGTCCGCCGCGCTGCTCGAATCTCCGCAGAAAGGTGGTTTGCAGATCCAGTCTCTCAGTTCGCTCAGCTTCGGGCCGGAAGGCCTGCTGCTGGTCGCGGAACCGGCCACGGCCAGCGTGGTGGCAATCCAAACGGGCGATGCCGGACCCAAAAAAGAACACCTCGCCAAACCGGTGGCCGACATCGGCGCGCAGATTGCCGCCGGCCTCGGTGCCAAGAAAGAGGACATCACGGTCAAAGACCTCGCGGTAAATCCGGCCAGCGGCCGCATCTATCTTGGTGTGCAGCGTCGTCCTGACAACGCAGTGCTGATTGTAAGCGTCGGTGCCGATGGCAAAATCGCTCCGCTGAATCTCGCCCCGCTTTCATGGGTGCGTATCACGCTTCCCGGCGGAACTGCCAGCAAGGTCACGAACATCACCGATGTGGCCTTCGACAAGGACCGCGTGTTTGCCACCGGCACCTGCAATGAGGAATTCGCCTCCCGCATCTTCACCATCCCCGTGCCGCTCAAAAACGGTGCCACGGCCAGTGTGTTCAGTGCGGAGACGTATCATGTGGCGCATCGCAAGTGGGAGACCAAGGCTCCGATCCAGAGCTTCATTCCCTATCAATCAAAGGAAGGCACCTTTGTCGTCGGAGCTTTCGCCTGCACGCCGGTGGCAAAGTTCAAGGTGGATGACATTCAGAGCGGAGCACAGGTCAAAGGGGTGAGCATGGTGGAACTTGGCAGCGGCAACCGCCCGCTGGATCTGTTCAGCTATTCGGACAAAAGCGGCAAAGAGTGGCTGGTGGTTCATACGCAGCGCTTCAAGCAGAACGCCTTCGGTCCCAGCAAGATGTGGGGCGCGCGCATCAGCATGGATTATCTTGATGCCCAGGCTCCTGAGAAGACCAATGAAAACGCCGCGCGGCGCGATGAGAAGGAGCCCAAAGGTCCCGAGGGCATCGAGATCGTGGATGCTCTGTTCGGAGCCGTGCAGGTGGACAAGCTGAGCGACACCGAAGCCGTTGTGCTGCGCGACACCGATGGCACGCTAAGCCTCGAAGTGGCCGCCCTGCCGTGAAGCGCTGGCTCACGGCTTTCAGTCTGTGGGTTTCCATCGCCTGCGCGGTGGAGGTGAGGGTGAACGACCGCAGGCAGATCGAAGCTCGTGGCATTGAGGTGCGCGTGTTTCGCGGGGATGCCACCGAACCGCTGTTTGGCAGCGTGGTGAAGACGGGTGACAGCATACTCTTCAATGCCATGCTGCCGCTTGTGCCGGGGGAAACCTATCGTGTCGAGGTTAAATCGGCTGACGGGAGGTGGAGCGAGAAGCGGCTTAAATTCGATCTCACAGCGCCAGTTGCGCCGACTGTGAGCATCTCTCCTGCTCCCACGCTGCTGCCTGCCAATGCATTGAAGCTCTACCTGCATTTTAGCCAGCCGATGGAGCAGGGTGTGTTTCTAGAGCGTATCACCCTGCAGCGGCAGGATGGCAGCATCGTACACGGCGCTTTTCGTGAGACTGAGCTGTGGTCACCTGATGGAAAACGCCTGACGCTCTGGTTGCATCCCGGTCGGCAGAAGACGGGGGTGAACCTAAACACTGACGAAGGCCCGGTCTTGCAGGAGAACAAGCCGCACACGCTTAGGATCGCTGCCAGCTGGCGCTCGACTGCCGGTGTGTCTTTGGGAAAAGAATTCGTGTTTCCCATCGCTGCCGGAGCCATAGACCACGCCGGTCCCGATCCTCAGCGCTGGCTGATCCATGCACCCAAAGCGGGGACGCGTGATGCCTTGAAGATTACCTTTGATGAACCGCTCGACCCCGCGATGCTTCTTTCCGCATTGAAAGTGAAACCCGAAGTCGCAGGCGTGGTGACGGTCGCTCCAGATGCCCGCTCCTGGTCGTTCACACCTGTGGCGGAATGGTCGCAGGGGAAATACCTCATGGAGATCGATCCACTGCTGGAAGACTTGGCCGGTAACAACCTGCTCGGTCCCTTTGAGGTGGATCGTGAAGTGCCGACGAAAACGGCTAAGACGACATCATTGGGCTTTGAGGTGGGTGACTAGGAATGCGCAATGGCATTCAAGAAATAGCGGAGCAGGCGGCGGTGGTCAGACGGGTGGTTGAACCGGAACCAGTACCCGAGCTGGCTGCAAGCAGGGCTGTGGTGGGGGGATTTGGCGCGCACTCCTCACTGGGGGGAGGCATGAGCTCCAGATTGGCGTTGCGCTGCTGCCAGGCGTTGCTGAGTTTGTGGACGAGAGTGTCGATCTGGGTGATCTCC
Source organism: uncultured Verrucomicrobiota bacterium (assembly GCA_903838675.1). GTDB lineage: Bacteria > Verrucomicrobiota > Verrucomicrobiia > Verrucomicrobiales > Verrucomicrobiaceae > Prosthecobacter. The sequence continues at coordinate 25,502 of CAILZI010000231.1, read as the reverse complement.
TTGGCATTGACCTGCAGCAGGGGGATGCCGAAGCTCGAAAAAATGTCTTTTACCAGTTGGCGGTCGCGCGTTTTGCGGCTCGCTTTGCCAGGGCTAGTGTCCTCGAATTCGATGGCCACCATGGGCAGCCAGTCCCCCTTGCGGTAGATGAGGAAGTCGATGTGTCGCTGACAGATTTTTACAAAACCCACGGCCTTCTCATCATGAAGGATTTCGAAGAGCCGTGGTTTGCACTGAATGTGGCAGCGCTGGGAGGTGAGATTTTCTAGGCAGGCGTGAAACAGAGCTTCGTCAGAGGAAAGAAGGGGATAGGAGGTGGGGGATGTTTCAGGTGAGGAAAGTGGAGTCGTTGCAGATGAGGGCTGCATGCCTGATCAATTATGGAAATTATAAACGAGTTCAACTCTGGTTTGGTAAGAAGGGTGTAACGGCCAAGCGCGAATGAGGGCCCTCTTTCGAGGGGAAATGTTCTATTGAACAGTTGTCTTTTGCGGCGAATAATGACCTTCATGCTCGCTGAAAACGCTTCCAATTCACCATCCCTCGTGGACTGGCTGTTCCTTGATCTGAACAGTTACTTCGCCAGTGTGGAGCAGCAGTTGCACCCGGAACTGCGGGGCAAACCGATTGCTGTCGTGCCGGTGGATACGGATGCGACGTGTGCGATTGCGGCCAGCCATGAGGCGAAGAAATTTGGGATCAAGACGGGCACGAATATCGGCGAGGCGCGGCGGCGCTGCCCGGAACTGATCACGGTGATGGCAGGGCACGATGTGTATGTGGAGTATCACCACAAGATCATCGAGGAGGTGGAGCGGCATTTTCCAGTGCATGTGATCTGCTCGATCGACGAAATGGCCTGCAAGCTGGATGCACCGCGCCGCCGCCTGAATGTGGCGATGGATCTGTCCAGGCGCATCAAACAAGGCCTGCGGGAGCGTGTAGGCGAGTGCATCACCTGCTCGATCGGTCTGGCGCCAAACCGCTTTTTAGCGAAGGTGGCCAGCGACATGCAGAAGCCGGACGGTCTGGTGGTGCTGCTGCCGGAAGAACTGCCGGGACGGCTGCTGGAACTGGAGTTGCGTGATCTCTGCGGGATCGGCCGCCAAATGGAACCACGTCTGCATGCCTGCGGCATTCGGACGATGGCGGATCTTTGGGCGGCCGAGCGCGAGACTCTGCACCGTGCCTGGGGCGGGGTTGGAGGTGACCGGTTCTGGCATGGACTGCATGGTGGCGCGACGGAGGATGACCTGCCGCCGGCTCATCGCACAATCGGGCACAGTCATGTGCTGGCGCCGGACCTGCGCACACCGCCTGAGGCTGGCATTGTAGCCCGCAGACTGTTGCTAAAAGCGGCAAGCCGGCTGCGCCGCATGAAGTACCGAGCCAGACATCTGCACTTGAGCGTGCGGACGGAGGATGGGCCGCGGTGTGAGGCGCAGGCGAAGTTTGATGAGGGATCCGACAGCATTGTGCTGGCACAAGTGCTTGCGAACCTGTGGCAGCAGGTGATGAAGCAGGCGCGCTGGCAGCGGGTGAAGAAGGTGTCCGTAACTCTGTTTGGACTGGTGGCCGAGGCATGTCCGCAGCAGCTTGAACTCTTCAGCTCTTCAGGAGCATCGGCTCCGAAGGAGCAGCGTGAACATCTGAGCCGCGTGATGGATCAGATCAATCAGAAGTACGGTCGTGATTCTGTGGTGATCGGTTTTACCCCTGACACGGTACGTACTTTTTCGGGCACCAAGATTGCCTTCACACGGATTCCTGAACGAGAGGAGTTCAAAGAGTAGAATCCGCAGGGGCTGTGCCACAAAAAAGCCGTGGGAGACTCTCAGCTCCCACGGCACATTAACAACAGAGTGAAATCAAAGGCCGATTACTTGGAAGAGAACAGGTCGCGATTCCTGCGGCGGATGATGATCAGGGCACCGAGGCCAGCACTTAGAATGAGAAAGGCCGAGCCTGGCTCTGGAACCGCTGCGCAATCGCAGCCGTTCACACCCACGAGAAAGTAGGGGTCGCTATTGACTACCATCAGGCTGCCACCACCGTTATGGGTGTCTGCTGCCAGAGTAAAACCGGAAACCTGAACGTTGGGGCCGACCAGGGCGCTCAGATTGAGCTTCCAAAGGTCGGTCTTGGCGATTGGATCCAGGCTTGTCAGGAGGCTCACGGCATGACTTGCAAGGATGTCTGCGGTCGAGAAGTTACCCAGAAGCAAATTGCCGATGCCATAGATGGAGATGGTCGGGGCTACTTTGCTGGGGTCGGCGTCGGTTGAGAATTCGTTGAGGTGGAAGTCTCCCAGGGTGGCGGACAGGCCATTGCTTGAGACCAGTTGATCGAAAGCAATGTTTAGGCCGGTGGAGGCAGTTTGGATGCCTGGAGCGCAGCTCGCATCGTAAAGTCCGATGCCAAAGTCAGTCAGTTGACCATAGGCGTTTTCATACCGGACTCCGAAACCGCCTTGAAATTCAAGATTTACATTTGGATTGACCCCTGCCGATGTACCACCGTCCAAGGTCAAAGGAGTGAGGTTTTGCAGCGCCGTGATGCTGTAATTCTCGCCAGCCGGGGCATAGGGCTGATTCAATTCAATGGTTGATGCGGAGAAACCAAGGCTTGTAAAAGCAAGCAGCATGGCAGCCGTCAGGGGCAGACGTTGCAGCTGATGAGCAGAGGGTAGCGTTTTCATGGTTGCAAATAGTAACAGTTCTGATTCTCAAATTAGATTCACTGAACCTAAATGAATAGCATGGCATAAACTATAATTGAAACAATTCTCTGTAAAGCGTTTCAATTATGAATTATTCAATTAATTATACTTAAATGGCAATGTGGTCGAAATAAATAATGGAAATTTTGCAGTTCATTTACAAGAAGTTACTCATTTTTGACAATTATTACATATTTGTGACGCCTCCAATTGAGTGGGCTCTTCTTGGCCGTGCAGTCGCATTTGCAGGATCAATGGATCCTGCTGGTCAGAGGCTCAGCTGCCCTCATTTTGCTCGTGGCAAGAAGCGGTAGTGCCCGCCTGTTTCAAGTTAGGGACAACGCCCGATGGAGGGTGCGACAGCTGAAAATGCAGTCTGCCAGATCCTGTTGGTGCTTAGAAGCACCAAGATCCTGTGCGGCTCAACTGGCTTGGTTTCATGGCAAAGTCAGCATCAATTCGACTGAACCTTCTTCTCTCGGTTTTTTTCATCGGATTTGGCTGTGTCTTTACCAATGGTGTCAGATTGCGGATCAGCGAGAGGCTTGGGTGGCAGGGGAGTTGGGGCAGGGGGGCCCATGATCTCCGGCGGGGTGGTGTAGGCGATCAACTGGGTGACCGTGGCAAAACGAAAGCCACGAGCAGTGAGGTCATCCAGCGTGGCTGGCATTGCGGCGACAGTGGTCTCGTGGATGTCATGGCAGAGGATGATGGATCCAGGGCGGGTCTGGTTGTGAATGCGGTCATACACCTTCTGCGCACTGCGAGGGTGTTGCCAGTCCTGGGGATCCACGTCCCAGAGGATGGCCGGATACCCGAAGGTTTTTTCGATTCGTGTACGCTGCGAAACACGCACAGCACCGTAAGGCGGGCGGTACAGCAAAGGTGCGGTGCCACAGCCTTTCAAGATGGCGTCGTGCGTGCGGCGCAACTGGCTCTCCACGCTTTCCTGACTGAGCTGGGTTAACAAAGGATGTGACCAGCTGTGATTGCCCACTTCATGCCCCTCCTCCACAATGCGGTGTACAACTTCGGGAAAAGCGGCGGCATTCTTGCCGACGAGAAAGAAAGTTGCGTGGATGCCACGTTGCTTGAGCAAATCCAGCAGACGCGGTGTGAGCACTGGATCAGGCCCGTCATCAAAGGTGATGGCGATCAGCGGCAGCGTCGTCTCGCAACGGCTGTAGACGCTCTTGCGATTGGCCGGCAGCACGCGTGTTAACGTGGCTGTGTCTGGCATGGTTGGCTGCTGTGGGGCATCTTCCGCTGGGAGAGCACGCCGCACCTCGATCTTCAGTGGCGAACTGACCACCTGCGCGATGAGCGTGGCAGAAGTGCATAGGAGAATGGCGAGCAGGCGCGGCAGAGACATGGGGACGAAAGGTCGTATGCTGCGGAAGTTTTTACAACAGGCCATATCTGCTACTTTGCCGCATTTGCTGCCTGCCCCTAGAAGCGGTAGGTCACCGAAAGGCGAAACATGCGCGGTTCGATGGGATGTACATGGACGCCGTTCACCGGGGCTGCATCGCTTTTAAGCTGGGAGGCATAGTAGTAAGCGACATCGTAGTCGCTGCGGTTGAGAAGGTTCAGGCAATCCAGCGCGATCTCCAGGTTTTTGTGCCGGTAGCCCACGCGAGCATTGACCTGAATAGACTCGCGCGAGTGAACATCCACGACTTGATCCAACGGCCGCGGTGCGATGTAGCGCACCCGGAGCGATCCAAACACCCCCTGCGCAGCGCCAAGAGTGACACCGGCGTTCAGGGTGTAGGGAATGGAGTTGGGGACTTTCTGGTACGATGGATTTTGGGTGATCAAGAACGCATTGGTGTAGGTCGCTTCGACGTCCACCATGGTCCAGTCATTGGGCCGCCAGTAGCTGGAGAGCTCCACGCCGTAGCGCTGCGAGGCCGGGCCGGGGCTGGACGAGCCGGTGTCGCCCTGATAGATCAACTCTGAACCGCTGTGCAGTGTCCAAAACGAGAGCGTATTGACCAGCTTGGAAATGGATTCATTGCGAATGCCGAACTCGGCGCCGTAGGTGCGAACCAGGGGCGACGCACGTGCTGAAGGCAGGCCGGTCGCAGGATCAAGGGTTGAAACCACCCCGCGGGCATCATTGCTGTGAAAGCCGGTGCCGGCATTAAGATAGAACTCGGTTTTGGCCCAGGGACCAAAGACGAGATTGAGTTTGGGGCTGATGATGCCCCGCGTGAGGGAGCCTGAATTTCCCGGTATGTTGCTGTGTGTTACATCGAACTGCATGACGTCGCCCCGCAAGCCGGGGATGATGCGCATCCACTTGGTGGGCTTGAGCTCCGCCTCGGCATACAGCCCCCAGGTGTCCTGGATGATGTCATTGAGGCTGACGGTGTTCCAGCGCTGGCGCTGGGTGGTGTCGTAGAGACCGAGGCCGTTGATGAAGTCCGTGCGCATCTGCATTCCCAGCGTGAAGCGCTGCTCCTGCCCCATGGCATCCCAGCGCCAGTCACGTGCGAGCTGTCCGCCGACAAACCAGCGGTGGTCCTGCTGCTCGAACTGGTCCCCCTGCACGGGATGGTCCATGAAAAACGTGAAATCAGAAAAGAGATCGAGATCATAGTAGCCCGCATAAACATTGGCGCGTGTCGTGGTGTGGTCACCCTCATGCACCCAGTCGAAAGACAGGCTGTGGCGCTGCGAATTGCCGCCGTCCGTAGGGTCAATGTTGCCATAGCGGCCGATGAGACTGCCGATCACGCGCTGCGGCACCTGGTCGGTGGAGTTCCACCTGCCGTGGTAGCCCATGAGCGTTATGTTCACGCTGTCCGTGGCGTCACTCCAATGCCACCGCAGAAAGCCGTTCCATCGTGCTGCATTGGCATGCAGGTCCCATGGGCCGTTGTAATACTGCTGCTCCACGGCCACAGTGAGCTGGCCGGCACCAGCCTTGATGGTGTCTGCAATCAATGTGCGCTCGTATTGATACTGGCCCAGCGTGGTGCTCACGATGCCTTGGGGCAGGGAATCAACCAGCTTGAAACGTGCCGAGCCCGTGGAACTCAAATCCCCATGCTGAGCATAGTAGGTGCCCTTCCAGTACTCGAGCTGGCCCACGAGCTCTGGAATGAGAAAGTTCATGTCCGCGTAGCCCTGGCCGTGGGCGTGGTTGCGCAGATTGACCTGCATGCCATCGACGAAAATGGAGAAGTCGTTGCCGTGGTCCAGGTTGGTGCCGCGCAGGTAATACTGGTTCGCCTTGCCGTCGCCGCTATGCTGGGTGGCGATGAAACCGGGAATGCTTTCCAGCAGTTCACCCCGGCGGGAGAATGGCCGCGCCAGCAGTTCTTTGGCGCTGGTCTGGCCTTTTGACGCTGAGGTGGCGATGCCGATGAGGCTCTCGGCCTTGCCCTCGATGACGATTTCAGGCATTTCGAGCGCCAATTCCTCAGCCAGTGAGCCTTCTCCACCTGGAGCCTTGGCCGCCGGCTGGGCATGACTCAACAGAGGCATCAGGACGATGCTAAGACAAACTCTGGAGTGGCGAAAAAAGGACATGAAGCGGGACAAGGTCGGCTTTTCTGGGACGACCAGCCGCGCGGTTTCCCACGAAATGACCTCAATTTTTGCCCTTTGCCGCACGCCGGAGGTTCGCTATGGTGCTGGCCCCATGTCAGCCAAAACAACCCGTATTCTTCTTGCCGATGACCATGCCGTAGTCCGCAACGGCTTCCGCATGATCCTCGCCGCGCAGTGGGACATGGAAGTTGTAGGTGAGGCGGCCAATGGGCGGGAGGCGGTGGAAAAAGCGATCAACTTGCAGCCGGACATCGTGGTCCTGGACGTGACGATGCCTGAGCTCAACGGCATTGAAGCGGCGCGGCAGATCACCAAAGCCGTGCCGAAGGCGCGCATCCTGGCGCTCTCCATGCAGAAGGACTCGGTCTATGTGCGTGAAATGCTGCGTGCAGGAGCCAACGGCTACCTGCTGAAGGACAGCAACGAAAGCGATCTCCTTTCGGCTGTGCGGGCCGTCGCCAACGGCAAAGGCTTTCTCAGCCCGGAGGTCAGCGATGCCGTACTGGACGACTATCGCAAGCATGTCACCAATCCGATAGACCTGCTCTCACCCCGGGAGCGTGAGGTGTTGCAGATGATCTCGGAGAGCAAGACCAACAAGGAAATCGCCTCGGTGCTGAACCTGAGTGTTTACACCGTGGAGGCGCATCGCGGGCGCATCATGGAAAAACTCAATCTTCACTCCATCGGCGAGCTGGTGCGCTTTTCCATCCGCAACGGGTTGATTGACTGATCATGTCTGACGAGTCGATTGTAATGGCCTTTTGAGTTCCTTTCCCCGTCGCCATGTCGTTCACCTTTTTGCGGATCACTGAACGTTATGTGCTGCGTGTGCTGGCACTGGGATTTCTGCTGGTGATGGTGCTGCTGGGCACGGCGGGCCTCATCGCCGTGCGTCAGAGCCAGGGCATCAGGCGGGGAGTGGAGCAGATGGCGCGCGACCAGTTCCTCATTGCGCGACTGCGGCAGGATGTGCAGTCGGAGGAAAACACCATGACCGGGGTGCTGCATCAGTTCGCCCAGTTTGAGCTGAAGCGCGCAGATCTGGCAAAGCTGTTGCAGGAGCTGGATGAAAGCGACCGGCAGATTTCACGATTGGGTCCTGAAGTGCGGTCCCTGGCAGATGCTGAGTTGTGGGCGGATCTGGACCGGGGCGTCAAAGCTTTCACCCAGGAGTCACACCGGTTGCTGGAAAGCCATGAACCCGTGCAGCGGGACAAGCTGGAGACCCTTTTCCTGCATCACGGCCGGGTTGTCGAACTGGTCAACAAGCTGATCAAAAGCAGCTCGGAGCATCTTACCAAGACCGAACACAAGCTGGAGCAGCAGTCGCAGGATCTCAGTAATGACTCCACGCTGCTGATGGGTTCCAGCGCCATCCTGGCAGCGATTTCCGCCATTCTGACCATTGCCTTTGCCCGCAAGAGCATTCAGCGCATCCGCTGGCAGTCCGAGGAACTGAGCCGAGTGTCCTGGCACATGCTGCAGACCCAGGAACAGGCCGCAAGGCGGTTTTCTCATGAACTGCACGATGAACTGGGCCAGTCGCTGGCCGCAGTGCGTTCCAATCTGACGAAGGGGTCCACCCATGATCTGCCCTCTCTGCGCGCCGACTGCCTGCATCTGGTGGATGAGTCCATCGCAAATGTTCGCGAACTCTCGCATCTTTTGCGGCCTGTCATTCTGGATGATTTTGGCCTGGATGCCGGTCTGCGCTGGCTGGCGGAGAAATTTGGCCAGCGCACGCGGCTTAAAGTGGATTACGATTCTGACTTTACGGGCCGGCTGGCAGATGAAACGGAAACGCACCTGTTCCGCATCGCCCAGGAGGCATTCACCAACATCGCCCGCCACTCGGAGGCCACGGAAGTGAAGGTTCGCCTCGCGCACAGTGATCAAAACATCGTTCTCACGATTGAAGACAACGGCAAGGGCCTGCCCAGTCACACGGGAGAAATCATTTACAGCCCCAGCCTCGGCATGGTGGGCATGCGTGCACGGGCGCGGCAGTCCGGCGGCGAGCTGACCGCCAGCAGTGTGGTTCCGCAGGGCCTTCGAATCGAGGTTGTGATCCCGCTCAAGTCGTCCCCTGACTGAGTCGTTCGATGATGCAAAATGCCTTGGTGATTCAATGAGCGCCACCGTTCCTGAACGCTTGGTGCAGTGACTCTTTTTGTCGCCCAAGCTGTGCCTGAGGGAAAACATAGGCTGCCGCCCGTCTGAGGGTGGGAAAAACAACCCCAGCAGTCCGTAGCAGAATACCCCCTTTGCAAGGGATGGCGGAGCTTTCACGCCCCCCCTTTAGTGGTAAGCCAATGGCTTCAAACCCTCGATGAACAATCTCACCCATCATGGCACCTGTGGTTGTCAAAGCGCCATGCAGGATGCCCAGCCATCAGGAGGGTGTCTGGAGCATCTCCGGCGGGTGGTGGTGCGTGCTTCCGATTTTTTGCCCACGCAGGGCCCCATCGGGGTCTTTGTGCATCACAACACTCTGCACTCGCTGCAGCACAAAGTGTTTGAGGAAGCCGTGGTGGAGGGGGCTCATCTGTTTGGTGCGGAGCCGTTTCTCTCTGAAGACGCCTATCAGGCTGAACGCAAACGTCAGCGCATTCTTGACGAGGACATTGACGCTGTCATCAGCCGGGAGCCCGACGCCGAGATTCTGCCGGGCAGGCTCACACGTCACCAGCTTCGGCGCGTGATGCTCACTCCAGGTGTGCGTCGTGTGAATGGCATCAACATCTCCTGGCACCTTGAGGAGGGTGACTGGCTGCGGACCTTCAGGCGCGATCTGCCAGCCAACATCCGAAGCAGCCTCCGCAAGGACAGTCCAAAGGCACTGTGGAACGCCTGCCTGATCTACGCGAAGCCGCAATCGGCACCCGCCGCTGGCAGGCCAAAGCGTCCGCGTGACGCTGTGCTTGCAGAATTTGGCATCGACATGGATCTGCTCACCCACCCGCCGCTTATCCGCCTCGTGGGGGCCTATCTTGACCAGGGTATCGCTTGCTGGCCGATGCCGCTTCGAGAAGAAGGCCTGCTCAAGGCGGCGCGCAAGATCATGCCGCAAGCACTGACAATATTTCCAGCACGTCTCGGTGGTGTGCGTGCTGCATTCTTGAAGCAGCAGTCCTGCGGCATGGACGCCGAAGAGGTAGTCCTGGACGCGCTCAAACAGCTCGCTGTTCCGGCCGATGAGTGGGAGGAGTACATTAAGGAGGAACTGCTCGCTCTGCGAGGCTGGGCAGGAATGGTTCGGATGCTGGAGAATGATGTCACACTCGCTCCGCATGACCGCGTCCGCTGCTCGATCATGGAGTTTCTCGCGCTGCGTCTCACCTACACGGTTGCAGCACTGAAGGATATAGCCTCCGACACCGCCGCATGGCGCACGATCAGGTTACCTGCACCTCGTTTTGATCCGCTCACTCACATTGCGCGCATGTTTGATGTCGCCCAGCTTCTGGGGATCAACAGCAGTTCGCTTAAGGCTCTGTCAGAAGATGAACTCGCACGCCTGGATCAGGAGATTGTCGCCTGCGATGAGACCGAGCGCCGCCGACTGCTCCACCTTGCCTACGAGCGCCGGCATGAACGAAACTTTCTCCTCCCACTGGCCAGACATCGTGCCATGCCGCAGATCGTGCGTAGCAGCAACCGCCTGATCGCCCAGGTGATTTTCTGCATCGACGAACGGGAGGAGTCGATCCGCCGTGCGCTTGAGGAAGTCGACCCCGCTATCGAGACTGTGGGGGCCGCGGGCTTTTTCGGTGTGGCCATCAATTATGCCAGCATGGATGACGCGGACGGTGTCTCGCTATGTCCCGTCGTCGTCAAGCCCTCCCATGCAGTGCGTGAGGTGGCCGTTGAGGAGCACGCGCACCTGCATGAGCAGCGCCAGGGGCTGCGCCGCGCATGGTCCAGGGTGGCCCGCAACAGTTTCATCTCCTCACGCACGTTGGTACGTGGCTGGATCAGCACGGCCTGCCTCGGCTTTCTCAGCCTTTTTCCACTGGTGCTGCGCGTGCTTACCCCGCTGGCCTACGGACGATTCATTCGGCGTTTAAACCGTGCCTTTCTGCCGGAGCCGAAAACTGAGTTCACCTTCATGCGTGATGACGCGGCATCAAGGGATGCCACAACAGGTCTCATGCGCGGTTTTACCACCCAGGAGCAGGCGCAGTGTGTCTATGACGTGCTCGGGCCTGCCGGTCTGCACAAAGGCCATGCGCGTCTGGTGGTCATTCTGGGCCATGGTTCCACCAGTCTGAACAACCCCTATGAGTCAGCCTACTGCTGCGGTGCCTGTGGCGGCCACACGGGTGCTCCGAACGCACGCTTGTTTGCTCTCATAGCCAATCGTCCTGCGGTACGGGAAGCCTTGCGGGCCAAAGGGGTCGTCATTCCTGAGGATACTTGGTTTCTCGGTGGCTACCATGATACCTGCAACGAAGACATTCACTTCTTTGACCTAAACCTTCTGCCTGAGTCTCACCATGGGGATCTCTCACGCGTCCATCAGTCGTTGGAAAAGGCGCGCAAGCTCAGCGCTCATGAGCGCTCGCGGCGTTTTGCGGCGGCCGGCCGTGACATCACCCCGGAACTCGGCCTCAGGCACGTGCGGGAGCGTGCAGAGCACATCGGTGAGCCACGTCCAGAATACGGCCATTGCACCAACGCCGTGGCCTTCGTCGGACGGCGTGAGATCACCAAAGGTCTGTTCATGGACCGTCGTGCCTTTCTCGTTTCATATGATGCGACCAAAGATCCCACCAATGAGGCGCTGGGCCGTGTCCTGGGTGCTGCCATTCCAGTCTGTGGCGGCATCAATCTGGAGTACTATTTCTCCACCGTTGACGTGGAGACTTATGGCAGCGGCACCAAGCTTCCGCATAACATCACCGGTCTCGTCGGGGTTATGAATGGCTATCAGGGAGACCTGCGTTTCGGTCTGCCGGTGCAGACGGTCGAGCTCCATGAGCCGGTGCGCATTCTTTTTGTCGTGGAAACCACTCCGAAACGGCTCATGAGCACCGTCAAGGCCAGTGCGGAACTCACCGAGCTCGTCTGCAACAAGTGGATCCGCATTGCGACCATGGATCCTGATGACGGTCGTGTGGAGGTTTATCGCGACGGTGTGTTTGAAAAGCTGGAAGGAGACGAAGTGCCGCTGCCTGTCTCTCCCAGCTCGATGGCCTGGTATCGTGGCAAAATGGAGAATCTCGCCCTGGCCCGAATTGATCCGAGAGCCGCCGCATGATCTTCCTCAAAGTTTTTTATTTCATTTTCCCCTGTCAATGTCCCTGCAAACCCTCATTCCCCTGCTTATAGCGACACCAGGAGTGTTGTTTCTCTTGCTGGGCGTCATCTGGCTTCTGGGAGGACACGTCTCAGAGCGTGCCATGTCGCGCATCAGCAAGGCGACTCATGCTTTTCTTGCTGTCGTTGTCGTCATCATTGGCTGGGCTATGTGGCGGGAAAATATGACATCCATTCAGGTGTCGTTGGGGGATTGGTTCACCGTTGCGGAGTATGGGTTTCCACTTTCGCTGCTGATTGACCGGCTTTCGCTGCCGCTGGTGGGATTGACCGTGGTGCTGACCGGCATCGTGGGCTCCTTCTCCGTGCGCTACTTGCACCGTGACCCTGGTTTTTACCGCTTCTTTCTGATGCTCCACCTTTTCACGTTTGGCGCGCTGCTCGTCTTCACTGCTGGCTCGCTTGATATGCTCGTCGTCGGCTGGGAAACTGTCGGCATCACCTCGGTGCTGCTCATCGGCTTTTTTCAATATCGTCCTGAACCAGTGAGCAACGCGCTGCGGGTGTTCGCCACCTACCGGCTGGCTGATTTGTTCTTGCTCTCGGCGGTCTTTCTTTCACATCACTGGTTCGGCACTGCATCATGGGTGGGCATATTCAGTGGGGACTGGCCCGGTGGGGGGTATAAATTTGACGGCCCTGCCGCCACTGTTATTGCCGTGTTGCTTGCGTTTGCCGCCAGCGGCAAGGCGTCACAAGGGCCATTTTTCGGTTGGCTGCCACGGGCCATGGAGGGGCCTACGCCCGCCAGCGCGGTGTTCTATGGTGCCATCTCGGTTCATGCAGGCGCCTACCTGCTGTTGCGTGCTGAACCTTTGATTCATCATTCGGTGATCGCTTCCGGCCTCGTCATTTTTATCGGTCTCACCACGGCCTTTCTTGGCACTCTCATTCATCGTACCTGCGCGGATGCCAAAACCTCGCTTGCCTACGCGGCGCAGACACAGCTCGGCCTTATTTTTGCCGAGATCGGCTTTGGCTGGACCACTCTGGCTGTCATTCATCTGGTCAGCCACGCCATGCTTCGAACGCTGCAGTTTCTGCGCGCCCCCTCCATGCTGCGCGACTACCATCGCGTGCATGCCGCCGCTGGTGGCAAGCTCAATCCCACGGGGGGATGCTACGAGTCCCTGCTGCCATTCGCCGTGCAGCTCTGGCTCTACCGCTGGGCTCTGGCCCGCGGTTTCTATGATGCCATCGTGGAACGCTGGGTCATTGCCCCCGTTCAGTCACTGGCCCGCTGGCTCGCCATTTTTGAGCCTGAATTTTCTCATCGGTCTTCGGAGACCGAACCTTCTGCCAAGGCGGTCGAGACTCCTGTTTCCTGATCTTAGACAAGCTTATGGAATACTTTTCACTGCCCTATCTCACCACCGGTTTGGTGTGCTTGCTGGGCGGGGTCGTGTCAAGCTGGCGGTCCGGACAGCCGCGCAAACCCGCTGTCCTGGCAGCTGCCATTGCCTTTGTGAGCTTCTTGGGGGCAGCACGGGAGGTCATTGCGGCAGGCGGGGGGCGCTTGTTTGATCCGCTGCTTCGATGGCTGGATGCAGATGGTCTGGATGCAGTGCCGATGGCTTTCTATGCGGCGCTTACGCTCATGGTTGTGGTGTTGGCCCCCAAGCGTGATGCCGGCGGACCGGCCATGGCGGGGATGCTGATGATTTCGCTTTCCACGCAAACAGCCTACGCTGCGGCAGGGTGGATTCCCTTGGTGTCTGGCTGGTGGCTGTCATGCCTGCCGTTTATCCTGGGCATGTTCGGTGGTCAGCAGTCAAACAAACGCGCAATTGCTTTGCTAATCGCCAGCTGTGTGGCCCTGACCGCCGCTTTCGTGCTGATGCAAGCCGACACCTCGAGTCATGTCTCACAGGGGGGCGAGTTGACTTTCTGGCTGATAATTTTGGCGGTCATGTGCCGCAAGGGAGTGTTTCCCCTGCATTCTGGCGTGGTGCAGGCTTTTGAAAAAGGACCGCTGCTGCCTGTGGCACTGCTGTTCAACGGACATCTTGGCGTGCTGCTCGTCGCACATTCTGAAGCCGCTGGGCTGCCGCAGAGTGCCAGGCATGCGTTCGATGTTTTGAGCGTCGTGGCTGTCGCGTCCGCTTTCATCATCAGCATCCGGGCATTTGCCGAAACCAAGCCGCGCCGGCTGCTGGCACTCCTATATATAAGCCAGGCAAGTTTTATTCTCGCGGGCATTGCTGCTGCCAATGCCGCAGGCATTACGGGGTCGCTGATTCACTGGCTGGCCCTTTCTGCAGCCTCGGTCGGTCTGGTCTCGATCGTGCGGGTTCTTGAGGTGCGTGTCAGCAGCGCAGAGAATCCCATGATGCATCTTGGTCTGGCGGTGAAAGCCCCCAGACTGGCCACCTTCTTCCTTCTTTGCGGGCTGGCTCTCATCGGCCTGCCAGGAACCCTGAGTTATTGTGGTGAAGAGCTCATCTTCCACGGCACGCTGGCCAATCATCCGGCGGTGGGCATCGCTTTGCTTGTCACTTCGGCATTCAATGCGATCAACCTCATTCGTCTTTACAGCATCCTCTTCCTTGGGGTCCTGCCCAAGCATGTGATCGAAATTCCCGATGCGCTGCCACGCGAGCGATGGCCGCTCACGGCCTGCGTCGTCTTTCTGGTTTTTGGCGGGCTTTTTCCCAGCATCATCATTGGCTGGCGCGCGGAAACAGTGCAGGCCATTGTAAAGTGTCTGGTCATTGCTGACGGTGCAGATCAGCAATGATCTTCTTCATTCCACCAGCGCAGCAGCTGCTGCCGGGCACGGTAAATCCGGCCTTCAGTGCCCCGTACCGAGCAGTTCATCACTTTGGCGCATTCCTCGTGGCTCAGGCCTTCCATGGTGCTCAGCATCAGTGCCGTGCGTAGTTTTTCCGGCAGCAGGGCCAGTCCGCGTTCGAGTTTTTGCATTTCACTCTGCCATTCAGCACTCGCATCCGGAGCATTCTGCGGACAATGCAGCGGTTGTTCGAGATCGTTGAGGGTTGTCGTGTATTCACGCTGGCGTGCAGCACGCGATTTTGCACGGTCACGGCACAGGTTCAGTGCGATCTGGTACAACCAAGTCGAAAGCTTTGCCCGGCCTTCAAACTCTGGCAGCGCCTGCCATGCGCGCACAAAGGCATCCTGGCAGACCTCACGCGCATCCTCTACACAGCGCAGCCAGCGGCAGCAAAAGGTGAACAGTCGTGCTTCATGCTGGCGGACGATCCATTCAAACGCGGTCATGTCGCCTGCTTGTGCGGCACGCAGGTGCAGCGCCTCTGCCGAATCGTCGGCAGCGGCCTCGGCCTGCGGCAGCAGCATGGCATCAATCGCGGGTAAGGCTGTCATGGGTCCACTCCAGAAGTTTGGCCGCCTGTGCGGGGCGCAGGTAGCGCTTCATTACAAAGAAATGATCCAGCGTGGCTTTCTGCAGCGCGCCTTGGGCCTTGTTCAACCGTTCCAAGGCTCCATTCATCGCCGCTTCGTCCATTTTGGGTTCACGAATGGTCTGGGCCAGCGCCACGTCGGCCAGACGGACATCATCCTTCAATTTTAAGCGCAGCTTTTCAAATTCATCTTCAAGCGGCTCCAGTTTCTGATGCTGTTCGGGCGTGATGTCGAGGTGCTCATGCATCCACGCATGCAGATCTGTTGGTGCGTGATTGTGGGCATGGCTTTCACCATGGCGGTGGAGCGTCCAGTCCGTGACCAGCCAGGCGGTCCCCCCGGCTAGGGTCGCGGAGAAAAACACCGAAATCAGCAGCCATTTCAAACGTGAAGTCATTGCGGTGTTCCTGCGCGAAACAGCTCCATGGTGGGAGGGGTGGTATGGGTGGTGTCGCGTGAAGCCAGGATCCATCCGACCATGCTTGCAGTTACGATACCAGAAATGGCGGCCAGCAGCAGCAGCCACTGCACAAAGGAGCGCCAGCGTCTCGCTCGGCCATCATCAACCCTCACGCGCGCCATGATCATCTCTTCCAGCGCAGGCGGCGCTGCCGCCGGGATGGCGGCATGTTTGAGCATGCGGTTGAGGTCGGTGTCGTTCATGGCGAAGTATTTATGCACAAAGAATCGCTATTTTTGAATTAATTTCTCAAAGCAGGGGTCTAAAACGATAACAACAACCGCAGGTCATGAACACCCAGCTCCAACTTCCCTTCCGGGGATGGAGTCGTGCCGAAGAAGGTTCAAAGCACGGCTCTGGGGGTGGAAAAGCACCCCGAATCGGTTTGGTTCTATCCAGTGGCGGTGCGCGTGGTCTGGCGCACGCTGGCGTTATTCAGGTGCTCGAAGAGGAAGGTATTCCCATCACAGCCGTCGCAGGATGCAGCATGGGCGCTTACGTGGGCTCCCTCTGGGCCGCTGGCCTCAGCGGTGTGCAATTGGAGGAGCGCGCGCGGGAGATCAAAGACCGGCCCACGCTGAAAGCCCTCATGGATTTCATCATTCCTCCTTCGGAGGGGTTGATTCGTGGTGAGAAACTGCGCAAGCACCTTGAACGCGATCTTGGGGACAAGACCTTTGCCGATCTCGACAAACCGCTGATCGTCATCGCCACCGATCTTGACCGTCTCGCCCCACATGTCTTCGATTCCGGCAGCGTTTCACATGCCGTGCATGCCAGTTCGGCCATTCCTGCGGTATGTGCCCCAGTCAGGCTGAATGGCCGGCGCTACACTGACGGCGGCGCTTCCGAACCCCTGCCGGTAACACTGCTCAAGAAACGCTTCCATCTGGATGCTGTCATTGCGGTGAACGTCATGCCTGATCCAGAGGAATTTGAATCCAAGACTGACCGTGTCTTCATGTCGGACGA
Organism: uncultured Verrucomicrobiota bacterium; assembly: GCA_903838675.1. Classification (GTDB taxonomy): domain Bacteria; phylum Verrucomicrobiota; class Verrucomicrobiia; order Verrucomicrobiales; family Verrucomicrobiaceae; genus Prosthecobacter. The sequence goes on along the minus strand of CAILZI010000231.1, from coordinate 9,084 downwards.
CAAACCTGCGTTCCATGTTTTTTCGCGAATGTTCCGTAAGTTTTGGCAGAAGGTCAACCTGCTCGCCTACGGGAACGTGCTGGACACCTTTCGCCGCGCTTTGATGGCGGCGCAGCTGCATCTCATCGCCAAAGAGGAAGCCGCTGCTGATGTCGTCATCCATCCGCATTTTGTCACTTCGACGTGGCATGATTTTGAAAAATTTGGGCAATACCTGCAGGCTGGTCGCGACGCCGCAACCGCCGCTTTGCCTGCCATTCGTGCTTTGCTTCAGACCGCAACCAACCTCAACCAGGAGACAATCAGCCATGAAATTGCTCCATCACACACCCGAATGGAACTCCACGCCGCATGAGGCATGGCGAGACTGGCAGCTGAAACAGCTGCGTGATTATCTGCACCGCCGTGTCATCCCCTTCAGCGCGCATTATAAGCGCGTTTTCGGCGAGCACGGCATCCACCCGCTTGACATCAAATCATTCGAGGAATGGAGCCATGTTCCATTCACTTCCAAAAAGGATCTCGCCAACGCGCGTGATTTTGTGCTGGTTCCTGAAGAGGCGGTGCTCCGCCGCGAACCCGGCATGATATGCACCGCGCTGCTGCATGGCCGTGCTGCGGCGAAAGAGCGTGCCGAAGCCGAATTTCGCCCCATTTTGCTGACCAGCACCACGGGCCGTTCGTCGGACCCGGTGCCGTTTCTCTACACGAAGCATGACCTGCACAACCTCGACATCAGCGGCAGCCGCTTGATGCTCGCAGGGCGCTCGCAGCGGGATTTCAAGCACATCAATCTCTTCCCGTATGCACCCCACCTGGCCTTCTGGCTGGCGCATCATGCTGGGCTTGGCTTTGGCACCTTCATGCTTAGCACAGGTGGCGGCAAGACCCTCGGCACCGATGGCAACATCAGGCTCATCGACAAGATCCAGCCCGATATTCTCATCGGCATGCCCACCTTCATTTATCATGTGCTGCGTGAGGCCTATGAAACCGGCAGGCAATGGCCTCATTTGAAACGTCTCGTTCTTGGTGGTGAAAAAGTCGCCGATGGCCTGCGTGCCCGCCTGCATGATCTCGCCACCCAGCTTGGCAGCCCCGATGCGCACGTCATGGCCACCTACGGCTTCACCGAAGCGAAAATGGCCTTCCCTGAATGTGTCGGCCAATCCCACGATGCCACAGGTTATCATTTGAGCCCTGATCTTGGACTCGTGGAACTGATCAATCCTGAAACGGGAGATGTCGTTCCCGATGGCCAGCCCGGTGAGATCGTCTTCACGCCGCTCAATGCTCGTGGCACTGTCGTGCTGCGCTATCGCACTGGCGACATTGCGGAAGGCGGTCTGACTTGGGAAAAATGCCCCAATTGCGGACGCACCTGTCCGCGACTGCTGGGCCCCATTTCACGCGTCAGTGAGGTGCGTGAACTGCACATGGACAAGCTGAAGGGCACGCTGGTGAACTTCAACCTGCTCGAACATCTGCTGGATGATCAGAAAGGTATCGCGGCCTGGCAGATCGAGCTGCGCAAGCGCCATGATGACCCTCTCGAAATGGATGAGGTGCACCTGCATCTCACGGCTGAACCTGGCGTGCGCGAATCCGAACTCGAGCTCGCCGTGTCCCGTCGCTTCCATGAAGCCACGGAGATCACACCCAATGGACTCCATTTCCATTCAATGTCCGAACTTCGCGATCAGCTCGGTATTGGCCGCCTCCTGAAGGAGGAGAAAATAGTCGATCATCGCCCCAAAGCCCAACCCGCCACATCTCATGTGGCACTCAGCTCCTAAAGCCATGAAAACTCCATCGCTTGTCATAATTGCCGCGGCCCGTACGCCCTTCTCGCGCGCTGGCACCGATCTCGCCCATCTCGATGCGGTTGAGCTGGGCCGGCACGCCGTCTCGGCGCTGCTCTCGCGCACAGGTATTGATCCAATGTTGGTCGATGAAACTATTTTTGGCTGCGTCGGCCAGCCGCCGGAGGCGATGAACATCGCCCGCGTTATCGCATTGCGCGCTGGTCTGCCGGAATCGAAACCCGCCATGACCGTGCATCGCAACTGTGCCTCCGGCCTGGAGGCGCTGACCCTCGCGCATGCGAAGATGTGCGCAGGTCAGGGAGAGGTCTTCGTGGTCGGTGGCACGGAAAGCATGAGCAACATGCCGTTCTATTTCTCACGGCCTGCCGTTGAAAAATTCACCGCCATGAACCGCGCCCGAGACTTCACAGGTCGTGCGAAAGCCGCGTTGCATTTTCGCCCGGCTGACTTCGCTCCTGTGATCGGCCTCAAACTCGGTCTCACGGACCCCGTTTCGAGCTTGAACATGGGGCAGACTGCGGAGGTGCTGTCTCGTGAGTTTGGCATCACTCGTGACATGCAGGACGCCTTTGCCATGCGCAGTCATTTGTGCGCGACGCAGGCGAATCACCTGCTCGATCAGGAAATCGCGCCTGTCTTCAGTCATCACCTCGTCGCGACTGACAATGGCATTCGTGCCGACTCCAGTCTCGAAAAGCTCGGCAAACTCAAGCCGCTCTTTGACACCGTCACCGGTACTGTGACCGCTGGCAACTCCAGCCAGATCACCGATGGCGCTGTGGCATTGCTCGTCGCCACTGAGGAAGCCGCTGCTGCACACAACTGGAAGCCGCTGGGCCGCCTCGTCAGCTATGCAGCCACTGGCTGTGACCCTGCACGCATGGGCCTTGGACCGGTGCGCGCGCTGGATGCCGCGCTGCACCGCAGCGGCTGGAAGCTGGACGACGCCGACGTCTTTGAAATCAACGAAGCTTTCGCCGCCCAGGTTCTCGCGGTCATGAAATGTCTTGCCGATCCCGCCAGCGCTCGCCGCGCTGGATTGGAAGCTCCGCTGGGTGAAATCGATCCTGCGAAGATCAATGCCTGCGGCGGAGCCATCGCCCTGGGGCATCCGGTTGGCGCTACGGGGGCGCGTTTGGTGCAAACCGCGCTGAACCAGCTTCATGCCACTGACAGCAAATGTGCCGTCATCAGCCTTTGCGTTGGAGGCGGGCAGGGGATGGCGGCCTGCCTCGAAGCATTATGAATTTTAAACAGCAACTTCTCATCCAACTCAATGCCATGAAAACTTTCCTCAACTGCCCCTCAATCATCCATGATCCGCCACACGTGCTGGAGGACATCATCCACGGCCATCCCATGCCGCCGAAACATTTCGGGCTAGATATTGATCATGATGGGATCGCCTGGATCACCTTTGATTCGCCCAAGTCATCCGCCAATGTCTGGAACGAGGAGACTTTGCGTGAGTTCAACCACCTTCTTGAAACCATCGAACACGACACTCGTGTGAGAGCCTTGGTTCTTCGAAGTGCCAAAGATCGCATTTTCATCGCTGGTGCTGACATCAAGGCCATTCGTAGCATGCAGCATGTCCGGGTGAACGATCTCATCTGGCTTGGACAGGCCGTGTTTGATCGTCTTGCAAGGCTGCGCATGCCAAAGATCGCCGCAATCCATGGTGCCTGCATGGGCGGCGGACTTGAAGTCACACTCGCCTGTGACTGGCGCATTGCCAGCGATCATGAAAGCACGAAGATTGGTCTGCCCGAGACCCAGCTCGGCATTCTACCTGCCTGGGGCGGTTCCACCAGGCTTTCACGCATCATCGGTGTGCGCAAGGCGCTCGATCTCATCACCACAGGCAAGCTGCTCAATGCCAGTGCTGCCAAACGTGCAGGGCTTGTCAGCCACGTAGTGCCGGCGGAACGTCTGGAGATGATTGCCCGCCGTTTGGCACATGAAAAACGCCCGGGGCTGCGGTTTAGGTTTGAAAATTTGTTCTCTCCGGTCATCGGCTATCTGGCGAAACGCAAGGTGCTCGAAAAGACGCGCGGGCTTTATCCTTCGGTCACCAAGGCCGTGGAAGTCGTCACACATTCCGTACACGGTGAGATCGAATCCGGTTTGCTGCGGGAACGCAACGCCGTGGCCGAACTGATCCAAAGCCGCGACTCGGCCCGGCTGATTGACCTTTTTTTCAAGCGCGAAGAAGCCAACAAACACCCTGCCCCAGTCGGCACGGCGCTGCCCATTCTCGATGCAACCGTCATTGGTGCGGGGGTGATGGGGGCTGGAATTGCGCATACACTAGCTTCGCGTGGCATCCGGGTGCTAATGACGGACGTCACCAACGACAGCCTCGCGCGTGGACTGGAACGGATTCATGGCCTCGTTTCAGACGCCACGCGCCGAAGGCTGGTGACCAAGGTTCAGGCGCGGGACACGCTCGACCGCATCAGCACGACGCATGTGCCGGTGCCGCTTAACAGGCACCATCTTGTGATCGAGGCTGCAACGGAGAGCATGGAGTTGAAAAAGAAGATCTTCGCCGATCTTGCCGCACGTGTCTCGGCCGACACCATTCTGGCCACGAACACCAGCGCGTTATCTGTGTCGGATCTGGCAAAAACCGTGCCCAATCCGGAGCGCGTCATTGGCCTGCATTTCTTTAATCCGGTGCATCGCATGCCGCTGGTTGAGATCATCACGCTGCCTGAAACTTCACCGGATGTGCTCGCCACGGTGGTCAGTTTTGTGCAAAAAATCGGCAAGACGCCCGTGGTCGTCAAAGACAGCCCGGGATTTTTGGTGAACCGCATCCTGGTGCCCTATCTGATGGAAGCCGTGCGTCTGCATGAGAGCGGCATTCCGGTGAAGGACATCGATGAGGCGATGCTTGAGTTTGGCATGCCGATGGGGCCGATGCGCCTGCTGGATGAAATCGGACTTGATGTGGCTGCGCATGTGGCCAAGACGCTCGCCAGTGCTTTTCCAGACCGCTTTCCGCACACGGATGCACTCGACAAGATGGTGAGCGCAGGTCATCTCGGCAAAAAAACGGGGCAGGGCTTCTACCGATATGAGAACGGGAAAGAGCTCACGACCACGAACCATTCGGATCTGCCAAGGCATGAGAGCATCCAGACCAATCTCGCGCTGCTGATCAGCCAGGAGGCGATGCGTTGTCTCAAGGAAGGCATCGCACGCAACGCGGATGACATTGATCTGGCCATGGTGCTCGGCACCGGCTACCCGCCTTTCCGTGGCGGCCCCATCACTTTCGCCCGGGATACGGGCATCATTGATTATTAAATAAACCTCAACTGGAGAACCAAGCCATGAAAACTACTCTGGAAGAATCCAACACCGAAGCCAGGACGCACATCGACACTTCCCGCATGAATGCGGGACCGCGTGCCGCACTCGAAATGGCGGAAGCCGCGCGCGATGAACGCCGCAACACCGGAATCGCCGCCGGCATCTTTTTCGGCGAGCCGGATTTCAGCAAGCTGCTGCCATTTCCGAAACAAAGCGGTGAAGACCACGACCAAGGAGATGCGTTTCTGCATCGGCTTGAAGGCGTGCTCGACAAATATGCCGACCCCGATGAGATCGACGCCACTGGCGAGATTCCTGACATGCTGCTGAATGAGCTTGCGAGGATTGGTGCTTTTGGCATCAAGATCCCCGTCAGATATGGCGGACTTGGGCTCTCGCAGACGAATTATTCGCGTGCGGCTATGCTGCTCGGCAGCCGTTGCGGCAATCTCGCGGCGCTGCTGTCTGCGCATCAGTCGATTGGTGCTCCGCAGCCGCTCATTCTGTTTGGCACGGAAGAGCAGAAGGCCAAATACCTGCCGCGCTGCGCCAAAGGGGAGATCAGCGCCTTTGCATTGACGGAAAATGAAGTGGGATCCGACCCGGCGCGGATGAAGACTTCGGCCAAACTCGACGAGGATGGCGAGCATTACATCCTCAGTGGGGAAAAGCTGTGGTGCACGAACGGAACGAAGGCAGGCATGATCGTGGTGATGGCGAAAACACCTACAGAGGCGAAACCCAATGCCACGACGGCGTTCATTGTCGAAACCAGCTGGCCTGGGGTGGAGATCATGCACCGCTGCCGCTTCATGGGACTCAAGGCGCTCTATAACGGCGTGATTCATTTCGACAATGTGAGGGTGCCCGCGGCGAATGTGCTCGGCGGTGTTGGACGCGGCCTCAAAGTGGCGCTGACGACGTTGAACACGGGCCGCATCACTCTGCCGGCCGCCTGCACCGGTTTGTCGCAACGCTGCCTGGAAATCAGCAAACGCTGGGCGCGCTCACGTGAGCAGTGGGGCCAGCCGATTGGACGTCATGCTGCCATTGCGGACAAACTCAGTCGAATGGCTGCAGACACCTTCGCCATGGAAAGCATCGTGCGTTATGTCTCGGCGATGGTGGATCGGGACAAGCACGCCGATGTCCGCCTCGAAGCCGCCATCGGCAAACTCTGGGGCAGCGAAAAGTCCTGGCGCATCATGGACGACACGATGCAGATGCGCGGTGGTCGTGGCTTTGAAACCGCTGCTTCGTTGAAGGCACGAGGTGACGTGCCCGAACCCGTGGAACGTCTGTTCCGCGACTCACGCATCAACACGATCTTTGAAGGCAGCAGCGAGATCATGCGGCTCTTCATCGCACGTGAGGCGCTGGAACCTCATCTCAATCTCGGGGCTGATGCGGTCAATCCGACCCTGCCATGGAAGGTGCGTGCCAAGGCGGCGCTGCGTGCCGCAGGGTTCTACGCCACCTGGTATCCGCTGAAATGGCTGCCGCTGGGCGCAGGAGACGCGAAGGATTGGCTGCATCCATCCCTGCAATTTGAGCTCGATGCTGTCGCACGGCTCAGCCGGGTGCTGGCACGCAGGCTGTTTCTGGCGATGGCGCTGAACGGTCCCAAACTGGAGAAACGCCAGGTGCTGCTCGGCCACTTTGTGGATGTGGGAGCCGAGTTGTTTGTCTGGGGCTGCACCCTGGCTCATGCTCAAAGCAAAGTGAACGACTCATCCATGCCCGAGGTGGAAATCGACAGGCTGGTTAGGCTGGTGCGCTTCTTTGGCAAGATGACGCGTGAACGCATCGCCAACAGTTTCCGCCATCTCAAGGAGAACCTTGATACGGAGAGCTGGAAGGTCGCGCAGGAAGTGTGATGCAATTTTGTGCTGGCCCGAAGTGTGCTGATGGGTTTAGAACGTGACCGGTTCAACGAACCGGTCACATTCACCTTATTATTCCATCGCCATGCTCAAAGAATTCAAAGCGTTTATCCTCAAGGGCAATGTCGTCGATCTGTCCACAGGTGTCATCATCGGTGCCGCCTTTGGCACCATCGTCACGGCCTTTACCAAAGGCATCATTGAACCCCTGCTCAAAGCCATTGGCGGCAATCCGAATGTCTCCCTAGGCATCAAGATCGGCCATTTTACCAATGAGAAAGGAGAGGTGATCCCGAACATGCTGGACATCGGCATGATCATCAATGCGGTCATTGGTTTCCTGATCACTGCCGCAGTGATCTTCTTTGTGATCGTGAAGCCGGTGAATGCGCTCCTGGCCAAAATGAAAAAGGAGGAGGCTGTGGCCCCTCCGCCTGCTCCGGCGGCCGATATTGTGCTGCTGACGGAAATCCGCGATCTGCTGAAGAAGTAAGCTTTTTATAGCCATTTGCTAAAAGCGCGTCTGGGGCTCCTTGACGGCTCTTGGAGAATCAAGCGCCCTGCTCAAATGAAGTGGTATGCGGTTTGCCACTGAACACGTGCGCGATCAAGAATGCGCAGGCGGGGCATTCGTGCGGCCCACGGCCAATGCGAAAGCCATCTGAACTGCCTAGTGTGCCTGCCTCATTATTCGTTGCCTGCCATCAGCCCAAGGGCTGCAATCGCAACTGCCGCAGGGTGTAGAAGGGTGCATCCGACTCGACCATGCGCCGCGCGCCCTTCTTTCTCTTTGGGCCGAAGTGCTGTCTGTGTGCCTCAAAGATGCCTTCCACAAACTCCCTGCTGCCCAGCACCACGCCATCGGTGAAGTATCGTACGCGAAGCCGTACGAGCTCCGCCGGGCTGAGCTTTCCTTTTTCCTCCAGCACTGCCCGCGCTGATTCCACAGTCACGCCGCGCCGCACCACCTGCTCATTCTGTGCAATTTTTACTTCCCGACCCTCTGCATGCAGCAGGCAGCGATAGGCCTCTGCCGCGCCGGCAGTCTTCCAGCCGTCGACTGGCTTGCTCTGAGCCTTGCACAGCCCGCGCTGCGCCCTGCGGCTGCCGCCCAGTGCCTCGGCGTAGCCACACCAGCGGTAATGTTTGGGATCTTTGACCAGGCCGGCGCGGACGGGATTGAGATCGATGTAAGCAGCCATGGTGCGAAGTGCTTCGCCTTTGCCTTCCACCAGAACGCTTTTGAAGCGGTCCATCCACAGGGCTCCGCGGCGTCCGCGCCGCTTGTTGAACCACCGGCTGAAACGCTCCTTCACTTCTTTGACGAACAAGGACAGATCGCAAAAGCGTTTCTTGAGAGCTTCGAGCTTTTGCTGTGCCAGCACCGGCATGCCGCGCGTGCGCAGATCTGACAGTTCATCGCGCAGCAGTCCAAGGTAGGCGCGGCTGTAGAGAATGCGCAGATGATCGAAGAGCCTGGCCTCTCCCTGGGGGCCCTCGAAGCGCTGCAGCCAGGTCGCGCGATGGGGAACCTCGGCCAGCAGATGGAAATGATTGCCCATGATGCAGTAGGTCACGATCTTGATGCCGGAGAATTCGGCCATGCGCCAGAGCACGCGGCGCAGAGCTTCTTTTTCAACATCGTCAAAGAACACCTCGCCGCCGCAGGTGCGTGACATGACATGGTAGCAGTAGGACTCCAGCGGTCCCTTGCCCAGGATGCGGAACCTGCCACCCGACCATGAACGCGCGCCGGGATAGAGTCCTGTTTTCGCATTCACACCGACAAGCTGCTCTTCGAGCGGGGGTGTCTGAGGATCAGGGGTTTGGGAGGTGTGCATGGGGTTAAAAAATGCTTGAAAATTCTGCAGGATCAACTATAAAATGCCTGGCATTGTTTTTTGGTGGCGGAAAGTGATCAAAAATATGACTGGATCCACAGCCATCCCATAGGCCGTGCCGAATGAGGGGCAAGCGTTGAAGTAACGAGGGAGAGAGGCTCGAAAGTGGCGGAGGGCGAGTTGCGGTTTGGGCGTGTTTGCTGGTCAAATCAG
>CAILZI010000230.1 GCA_903838675.1 uncultured Verrucomicrobiota bacterium | reverse complement strand
TGCTGCTGCACGTGAAGTGTGTAGTCGTCGTAGAGGCGAGACTCCATCTCCACATCGTGGTCGATGCGCAGCATGGGGAGGATGTTTTCCTCAAAGGGATTGAAGAGGTAGTAGGCGTCGAAGGATTCAAAGGAGACTGTGGTGATGTTGGCGTGAACGATTTCAGCCCGAGTGATGCGAAGGCGCTCCAGCAGATCGCGTGCGGCTTTGACGAGCCTGCTGCGCTGCTCCACGCCGGTGAAGTGGCCCTGCGTGGTGGTGGCCCCGACTGCGCAGAATTTTCCGGGACCGCAACCGATGTCGAGCACGCGTGTGCCGGGTTTTTCGACGAGCATCTCGGCGGCCATCTGACAGACATCCATGGGGGTCCAATGGCAGGCGGACTGTTCACGAATGTGCTCTGGATAGTGCTGGTCGAATTCGTGATCTCTGAATGCGGTCAGAAATTCCGTGTCGGACTCAATGCGCGGAGACGCGCCGGGTGGTGGATAGAAACGAGTGGGCATGAGGGTTGACAGGTGTGCGAACTCGGCTGCCTGGGGGGCTGTGAATCTGTCGATTCGAGGAAGCGGGGCGAGAGGTTATTTCACTGGAGTACGTCAGACAGGAGTGTTTGTCGGTCTGGGGTGATTTGGGAGCGCTGGGTATCGACGGGCAAGAGTGCCCATCGTACATCACGGCTTCCACCAGGAATCCAGTTTCGCGCTCAGTGCCTTCACCTTGTCTGCATTTTCGGCTGCGAGGTTCTTCTCTTCGGAGGGATCTGTTTTCAGATCGTACAGCTCTAGGACATCCTTTGGCTGGTTGGTTTTGTCGGGGACGATGAGCTTGTCGTGGCCGTTGATTATCCAGCGCCAGCGCAGGCTGGCGGCGGGTACGTTGAGGTCGACAAAATTGTGGGTGAAGCATTCACCGTAGAGTGTTTTGCGGGCGCTGACGGCCGAGGTGTCGAGAAGGTCGATGCCTGGAAAGGTCTTGGTGGGGGCGATGCCGACGGCCTTGAGAAGGGTGGGCACGAGGTCGATCGACTGCGCGAGGTCTTCGTCCATCTTGGGCTGCACATGGCCGGGCCAGCGGATCATGATGGGGGTGCGCAGGCCGCCGTCATACTGGCTTTGCTTTGACTTGTCAGCGTAGCGTCCGGTCTTGGGATTGGTGATCCAGCCGTTGTCGCTGAGGTAGATGAAGATGGTGTTTTCCTTCATTCCTTGGTCGTCGATATGCTTGATGAGTTCGCCGCAGGTCTCATCAAACCATTCCACCATGGCCCAGTACTTTGCCACAGGTACGCTGGGGGTCTTGTCCTTGTATTTGTCAAACAGGCGCTGCGGCGGCGTGTGCGGATCATGCGGCATCATGGGCGCATACCACACGAAGAAGGGCTTCTGCTGCTTTTTGGCTTCGCTGATGAAATCATAGACCGGCTGCATCGTCTTGCGGCCGATGTCGAGGCCTGCATCCCCATGACGGCCGCCATGAGTCATTCCATGGGTGAAGCCGCCGCGCTCATAGCTCTTCTGCCACCACTTGCCGGTTTGCAGGCTCAGGTAGCCCTTTTGCTTCAGCATGGTTGGCAGTGTGCCTGCTGCTTCGAGGTGCTTGCTCACCACTTCGCGTCCTTCATCAAACTGCGGGCTGCTTTGAAAATCCTTCCCTTTCATCCCGGCGGGAATGGGTGGATCGTTGCTCGTCACCTTGTGCTGGTGCGGATACAGCCCGGTGATGATGGAGGCGAGGCTCGGGCAGCATAGGCTGCAAGGCACGTAGCCACGGGTGAAGGTGAGGCTTTCCTTTGCCAAGCGGTCCAGATTCGGCGTCTGGATGACCGGATGGCCCATGAAACCGTAGTCGCTGTACAACTGGTCGTCTGAGATGATGAGCACAATGTTCGGCGGTGCATCCGCAGCGGTGAGGAGGCAGGGCAGGGCGAGCAGCGAGAGGAAGAGGCGGCGGAGCATGGGCGCATGAAAACGGTGGCCTGCAGGTCATCTTGCCGGGTAAATCGAAGCTCAAATTAAGGATGAAGACAATCCAGACTTGCGCATGTGCGCCAGAACGGCAGCCTAGAGGAATGATTCGGAAACGCATTCGGCGCGTGGTGCCGGCGCTCAGCATCTGCCTCTTCTCACTTACCTCCTGCAAAATGCACGTGGGCTCGCTCGCCTACAGAGCCGTTCACAGTGTGTCGAACCCGCTGACCTCGGAGCCGCTGGACTACCTGCCGTTTCCCGATCTCAAGCAGTGGGCGGCCCTGCCCGGACCTATGCTGGAGGTGCAGGGGGGCAAATCCATCCCGCGCAGCCTGTTCATTCGAGATGCCGAACTGCCGGAGGGATCGCCCAAGGCCAAACGACCCAGCTCCGGACTGAGGGGCAGGGCAGGGGATCTCATGGGTATGGTCACCTCGTTGCTGGCCATCGCCGCCGGTTCCACTTCGGATGACAAACTGGGCTCGATCGATGACACCCGTCGCCAGCTCGCGGTCAATGAATTTCCCTTTGTGCTGCTGCAGGGCGAGGACTTGGTTTATGTGAAAGAGGACAAGCAGACCTGGCCCAAACTGGCCCGCGCTAACAAGTGGAGCAAAATAACCGTGATCACCAAGGACGGCACCTTCTTTGGCATCGCGCAGCACATTCATTTCCGCAGTTCAACTTCGGAGGTGGTGCTGGAGGGCGACCCGACGGTGCAGTCCGGGCAGCAGCACATCAAAGGGGCGAAGCCCGATGCCCTCATGATCCTCGATTTCGCCAAGCGCCGTGTGCTGGTGAACGGCCCGGTGGTGGAGAAGAAGTTGTTTCGCTAGTTCTTCCATTTCTACTCTGTCGCAAGCCTGCGCCTTTTCCCAGCGTTCTTTCTCCATCATGGATCCCTTTCTAGAATACCACCGCAGTCAGACCCGTCGGCAGTTTTTTGGCCAGACTGGCCTGCGCATGGGTGGCGTGGCACTGGCAGGCATGCTGGGAGAGCAGTTTGCCAGCGGTGCCTCCAGCATGGTGCAACCGGCGCTGCCTGGACTGCCGCATTTTGCGCCGAAGGCCAAGCGCCTGATCTACCTGCACATGAACGGTGCGCCGTCGCAGCTGGATCTGTGGGACCACAAGCCGCAGTTGCAGCAGCATTTTGACAAGGACCTGCCGGACAGCATCCGCAACGGCCAGCGCATCACCACCATGACCAGTGGTCAGGCGCGCTTTCCGGTGGCACCGAGCATGTTCAAGTTTACGCAGCATGGCCAGTGCGGGCGATTTGTGAGCGAGCTGCTGCCGCACACGGCGAAGATCGTGGATGAAATCGCCGTGATCAAAAGCGTGCACACGAGTGCGATCAATCATGATCCGGCCTGCACGTTTGTCATGACCGGCAGCGAGGTGCCCGGCAAGCCGAGCATCGGTTCCTGGCTGGGGTATGGTCTGGGCAGCGAGAGCAATGACCTGCCGTCGTTTGTGGTCTTTACGCCGACATTCCCTGCGGCGAGTCAGGCGCAGGCTTTGTTTACGCGCATGTGGAGCAGTGGGTTTCTGCCCACGAAGTATACTGGCGTGGCGTTGAGGGGGCAGGGTGACCCAGTGCTGTATGTGAAGAATCCACCGGGTGTGGATGGCAGTGACCGGCGCACGATGCTCGACGCGCTGAACAAGCTCAACACCATCAATCACGACCGGATTGGGGATCCGGAGATTCAGACGCGAATCGCCCAGTATGAGATGGCCTTCCGCATGCAGACCAGCGTGCCGGAGCTGACGGATCTGAGCAAGGAGAGCAAAGCGACGCTGGAGATGTATGGCGATGATGTGAACCGCAGCGGCAGCTTTACCCACAGCGCCATCATGGCGCGCAGGCTCATCGAGCGAGGCACGCGCGTGGTGCAGATCCTGCATCGTGGCTGGGATCAGCACAGCAATCTGCCCAAGCTGTTGCGCGGCCAGGTGGAGGACACCGAGCGCGCCTGCGCGGCGCTGATCATGGATTTGAAGCAACGCGGCCTGCTGCAGGACACCCTTGTTGTGTGGGGCGGAGAGTTTGGCCGCACGGTCTATTCGCAGGGTACGCTGACCAAGGAAAACTATGGACGCGACCATCATCCGCGCTGCTTCACCATGTGGATGGCCGGTGGTGGCATCAAAGGCGGAGTGGAGCACGGCGAGACCGACGACTTCAGCTACAACGTGGCCAAAGACCCAGTGCACATCAACGACCTCAACGCCACGATTCTGCACCTCATGGGCATCGATCACCGCAAGTTCAGCTTCAAATTCCAGGGGCTTGACCAGAGGCTTACGGGGGTGGAGGAGCACAGTCCAGTGAAGGCGGTGCTGGCATGAGTCTTAATTCGAAGCTGTTCCTGCTGCTGGTCGGCAGCTTTTTGAACGTGGCGGCCTGGGCTGGCGAAGTGAAGACAATGAAAATCCACGTCAACGAAAAGTACACGGCGGTGACCATGAGCGCGCCTTCGCTGAATTCGGCGACGTGGTTTGTTCCCAATGAGAAGGGAGCTATTGATAAAGGATTTAAAAATGCCGCCGATCTCATCGAGCACTACCGCAGCAAGCCTGCTGAGCGTATTGATGACGGCATTTTTATCATGAGTTACACCCACTCCATCGTGCTGAATGACGAGGCAAAGAAAAGGATGTCTTCGCACCTGCTGAGGCTAATTGACTACAAGCCTTGGCGCGTGGCTGAGAACCAATTGGTGCAGGAGCTGGTGGATGCGGCGAACAAGGAGGGGATTCCTGTCTGGATCAACTTCACCAATGATCTGACCGGTTATTACCCAAACAAACTTCTCACCGACCCGAAGCTGACTCTGAAGAAGTAGCAGAGGTTCAAGGTTGCTTCAGCGTCTGATTTCCACAGTCACGGAGCGGTGGTCTGATCCCATTTCGGGGCCGATGGTGCGCTTTTGTACGGTCAGGCCACGTTTCAAGAGGACGTGGTCAATGGGTATCATTACCGGCAGGTTTAGCCCCCACGTTGGCGGCCAGACGGGATCGACGGAATGAAAGTCGAGGCCACCGAGTTCACGCAGCAAGCGCATGCCTTCACACCAGGGAGTGGCATTGAAGTCACCAGCCACGATGACTTCGCCGCTGAGGCCAGCGACAAGCGAGGCGATGCCTGACAACTGCTCCCGCCACTCATGCGTCTTAAAACCGCCTATCGGGGCAATGGGATGCGTGCCAATAAAAGTGAGTGGCCTGCCAAGGTGATCCAGATTGAACACGACCGTGGGCATCCGCCAGGTAGTAAAGCGGCGGACTTCGGTGCTCTTCAAGGGCAGGCGCGTGTAACAGGCGATGCCAAAACTGCCATCGTTCAGCTCTTCAACACGATGGGGATACTTTACCCGCAGTGGTTCCAAGGCCACGCGCCAGGTATCATCCACCTCCAGCAGGCAGACGATGTCCGCATTAGATTGCATCAAATGGTTGACGGCTGCGACCTGGTTCTTGTTGTTCGTAAGGACATTGAAGGTCACGACGCGCAGGGGGGGCTCACCTTTTGTGTTCAACACTTCGGCTGTTTGCTGGAAGGCATGGATTATTTGGGCGTTCCAGAGCACGGAGATCAGTGAGATCATCACCAGCGCGGTGCGCCGACGAATCAGTGCGTATATCACCCAAATGCTGCAGACGATCACATACTGAAGCCTGAAGTGTGACAGGAGTTCGAAAACCCAGCCATACCGCCCCATACTGCCGAGCCAGGTGCAGGAGAGTGAGAGAAAGACGATGACCTCAAAAAGCCCGCCCAGCGAGACGGCCTTTTTTACAGGGATTGGTTTGTCGGCTGGCGGCGCGTCGTCACTCATCGGCAATAACAGAGCATAAGCATGCACGGAAGGGCGTGCACCTTCTTCTTGCACGACGATGCATGCCGTTCATGGGTGAAGGCATGGGTAAACTTCAAGATAAGATCGCAGTCGTCACCGGTGCCGGACGCGGCATCGGCAAAGCCATCGCCGAAACCTTCGCCGCCGAAGGGGCGAAAGTGGCCATCGTCAGCCGTACGCAGGCCAATGCGCAAAGCGCTGCGGATGCCATCAATGCCACCTATCCTGATGCCGCCAAGGCCTATGCGCTCGACGTGGCGGATGGTGCCGCCTGTGCAGAGGTGGGCAAGCTGATCCTCGCGGACTATGACCATGTGGACATCCTGGTGAACAACGCCGGTGTCACCAAGGATGGCCTGCTGCTTCGCATGAGCGAGGAGGACTGGGATGTCGTGCTCGACACGAATCTCAAAGGCGCTTTCAACATGGTGAAGGCTTTTCAGCGCAGCATCCTGAAGCAAAAAGGCGCTCGCATCATCAACATCAGCTCTGTTATCGGCCTCATTGGCAACGCTGGTCAGGCCAACTACGCCGCCAGCAAGGCAGGCCTCATCGGTTTCACCAAATCGCTTGCCCGCGAGTTTGCTGGTCGTGGCGTCACCGCCAACGTGGTCTGTCCTGGTTTCATCGCCACGGACATGACGCACGTGCTCAATGACACGCTGAAGGCTGAGATTTTGAAGAAGATCCCTCTGGGTGATCTCGGTGCTGCGGAAGACATTGCTGAAGCTGTCCTCTTCCTCGCCAGTCCGGCCGCCCGGTATGTGACTGGTCAGGTGCTGGCCGTCGATGGCGGAATGGTGATGTAGCTGGCGGCTTGATGCTGGATGCTAGATTCAAGAATCTAGCATCTAGGTCTTGTCCACAAACAGCATGGCGATGATGCTCACGGCATTGAAGATGGCGTGCAGCAGCATCGGCACCAGCAGACAGCCGGTGATTTCGTAGGCGAGACAGAAGAGCACGGCGAGCATCCACAAGGGCAGCAAGCTGCCGACATGCATGTGGATGATCGCAAACATCAGCGATGAGCTCAGCGCCGCGAAGGGGGCGTCTGTGTAGCGTTTCAACACGCCATAGACAAAGCCGCGAAACAGGGTCTCCTCCGCCAACGGGGCGATCACCACCGCCAGGAAAATCACGAGGAACTTGAAGCCGATGCCATCCGACTTCTGGAAAGCCTGCACGGTCTCCTGGGGGGCGAGGTCCGTCCAAAATCTCTGCAACCAGGTCACGGTGATCGAAGAGACTGCGTTCACGGAGATCAAAATGATCATCGTGAAGACTCCCAACGTCACCACCAGAGAGCGCCAGTGCAGCTGCTGCAGGCCAAACAGTTCAGCCGGATTCAGGCCGCGCACCTGATAGAGGTAGAGCAGCAATCCTGCGCAAACAGTAAGATGAAACACCATGCCGAGGAGCATGGTGCCTTCGTTGACCGAGTCACCAGCAGCGCGAGGCTGCATGGAGAGGATGAAAAGCAATCCTAGCCCGGCAAGCACCAGCAAATCTGGAGCGCCGTAAGGACGCGAGAGCACCGCTCCTTCATGATTCCAGGAAACTTCGGGCCGCAGGTGCCGCAGCAGCCAGTAGCAGACCAGCGCCACCGCAGTGGCAATGCTGACATAGACGGACAGATCGTGCAGGACCCCGAATGAATGCACATCCAGCATGATCAGTGGGCAAAGCTCGGGGGAAGGAAATAAGGCACACCCGGCAGCAGCTTTGGCAGCAGTCCGCTGCTCAGATCCAGCTGCACCGAGGCCGGTGGTGCTCCTGCCTTGGCGGAGGCCGCCCCAAACACATCAAAGAAACTCACCTCGTGGCGGTACTTCACCACACTGGCATCTGAGGCTTTGCCGAGTGTGCGTGCCAGCGCATAGGCATCCTCCACGTAGCCGATTTGATCCACCAGTTTGGCGGCCAGGGCTTCGCGCCCCGTCACCACACGGCCGTCGGCCACGGTGCTCTTGAGCACGTCTTTCGGCACGCCGCGCGCCTCGGAGACAATGCCGAGGAAGCGTTCATACATCTGTGTCACCAGATTTTGCACATACGCCTTTTCATCCTCACGCATGGGCCGCGCACCGCTCAGGGAGTCTTTGAAGGCACCGCTGGTGAAGGCGGTCATCGACAGGCCCACCTTGCCAAACAGTTCGCTGTAGTTCATCGTTTCAATGATCACGCCGATGCTCGCTGTCAGGGTGGTTTCGCTCGCCACGATCTTGGTGGCGCCGCAGGCCACGTAGTAGCCGCCTGAGGCCGCCATCGCGTCCATATAGACGACGACCGGCTTTACCTTGGCGGCTTTCTTCACCGCATTGTAGATGATGTCGGAGGCCGTGACCTCACCGCCAGGGGAGTTCACACGCAGCACGATGGCTTTCACGCTTGTGTCAGCCACGGCCTGCTCCAGAGCCTGCTTGATCGAATCCACGCTGGGCATGGCTTCGGCAAAGAGCCCGCTCATGGCCATGGAGGAAATCACGCCTTCGAGGTCAATGTGGACGATCTTGTCTTTCGAAGACGCCTTGGGGGACTCGACCGTGACTTCATGCAGATGCCGCTTGGGCCGTGCGGTTGAAAAGCTGGCATCTGCACCGACATCGAGGTCCAGCTTGCCGAGAAACTGGCCGACGTTCAGGCCCAGACTAACAATGAGGCCGAGCAGCAGCAGGGCGATCAGGCATCCATAAGTTTTATTGCTCATAATGAGGCAATGCTAAGCGGCGCTCGCTACCTTGCCAAGCGTGAATGGCACTCAGTTAATGGCACTGATTGTGGATTTCGGACGATGGGTGGTCTCAGGGCGACTGATGTGCGGCGGAGTACTGTGCAGACGCTGCTGGCAGGCGCTGCGTGAGGCGGCGGCTTGGGTTTGCTTCCCGGCCATGATGCGTAGGACCCAGGGGCACCTCGCTAAGGCTCGGTGGCCCTGGGCTAAATTACGCAACCCCTTTGGGGTTGAAGAAGGCTGATGAGGAATGCTCAAAAGTACGACATCCTGCCTTTCTGAGTGCCATTCATGCCAAATATTCACGCCACATTTCACCACCTTTTCACAGGCATGGAATATTGGCAAAATCAAACAACCGGCGGCTGCCGCAGCCGCGTTACTTGAACAGGCCCTTGAGACCTTTGAAGGTGTTGATCAGACCCTTGGCCTGTTCCTCAATGTCATTGCCCAGCAGGTTTTCCAGCTTCACCTGGAGGTCGGGTTTGACCTCCGGATGGGACAAAGATCCAGTGATGGTGAGATCGAAGGTCAGGCGACCACGACTGTCGGAAAGTCCTTCCACCACAAGCTTGGAGATGGTCCGGTTGATGCCGCGACTGGCGATGCCCTGCATCAGGCTTTGCTTGAGCGCATCGCCACATGACAGGCGAGTGAGCAGGCCCTGCTGGTCTTTGGCGAAGTCCATCCACGAGTCACGCTTGATGGTGTACTCGTAGTCCGGCAGTGCAAACTGCGCGTTGTCAAGAAAGCGCAACGACTGCTCACGGTAAAGGATGTGGGCATGCACATCCTGTGCGAATTGGCCGCCGATGCGGACAGCGCTGAGGTCGATGCCGTACTTCATCAGCTTGTCCAGATGAGCTCCAGCGGTCTCACCGATGGTCATGTTTCCGCCGATGGAGGAGCCGCGGTCAATGATCAGGTTCAGATCTGCCGCAGGCGACCACATCCGCGTGGCAGGGTCCACAGGATTCACATCCCCTTCGCCATGCAGGGTCATATCCGCAAAGCGAACCTGCCTGGCCTGCCCGCCGATCTTCGCCACGCCATCCACCACCGCCTTGGCTGCGAGCCGGGCATGCAGCCGGTTGTGCGCTGTGAGATCATTGGGATCAATGTCGATGTCCGTCATGGAAAAGCTGAAGTCGCTGATGTCCGCATTGAACTGCGAATCCACCCCTTGATTGGTGATGCGGAAATGCGCCTGCTCGATGCTGATCTCGTGCAGGGACAGCCGCTCGGCGCTTGGCTGAGGCTCCGGAGGTGATGCCGAGACAGGCGGAGTGGTCAAAGCGGGGGGCGGGGCTCCAGGCGCAGGCACTGCGGCCACGGGGGGGGCGTTTTGAGCAGGGGCCTCGGCTGGCACGTTCTGCTGCTGCATCTGCGCCAGCTTTTCCGGCGGAGGCTGAAACAACTTTTGGAGAGAGCTGCCATCCTGCGGGCTGACGGTTTCAGTCACGTCCAGGCCGATCAGGCGCAGCACTCGGGGATAAAACTGCCGGTGCCACAGGCCCTCGGGCACCAGCTCCAGGTAGGCCATTTCAGCCTGTACGGGTGCATGCAGCATCGGAGGGCGCGCTTCGACAGGGGTCCCGGCAAACTGATCGCGCGGACCAATTTTGATGCCAGTCAGGCGCAGGCTCGGCGGCCAGGAAAGGATCTCCAGATTCACTTCATCCAGCTGGACGCGGGCGTTGATGTTCTTTTCCGTCTCGAGCGTAAGGCGCTCCTTGTTCACAAAACGGCGCAGCCACCAGACTCCGCCGAGAGGTGCCGCCACGGCGACCAGCAGCCCAAGGCCGAGAAGGGTAAGGAGGATGCGGGAGATCTTCATGGGGAGAGCATAAACAGCCCCGCGAGATTTGAAATTTGAGATTTGAAATTTGAATTGGCGAATCCCGGCTATTGTCGCGCCCCTGTTTTGCCTCGTTCTGAGCGGGCAGGATTGCCCCGCACTACTTCCTTCCACCCATGTCCATTCGCGTCCGCTTTGCTCCTTCCCCCACCGGTGACCTTCATGTCGGAGGCGCCCGCACGGCCTTGTTCAACTGGCTCATGGCCCGCAAGAGCGGCGGCACCTTCATCCTTCGCGTGGAAGACACCGACGGTGCACGCAACACGGCGGAAGCCGCAGCGGGCATCATCAAAGGCATGCGCTGGCTCGGGCTGGACTGGGATGAAGGCCCCGAAGTGGGTGGCGACTGCGGCCCTTATTTCCAAAGCCAGCGCAAGGACATCTACGACGCCTATTTCAAAAAGCTGGAGGACGCCGGGCGCGTGTATGCCGAGGCGGATGGCGCGATGCGTTTCAAGTTCAGCCGCACCGCCATCACCGTGCATGACCTCGTTTGTGGAGACGTGACCTTTGCACCGACCGAAGAGCCGGACATGACCATCCGCCGCCCGGACGGCAGCTACATCTTCCATTTTGTGAATGTGGTGGACGACATCGAGATGCGCATGACGCACGTCCTGCGTGGTGAGGACCACCTTTCCAACACGTGGAAGCACATCGACCTCTTCAATGCCTTCAGTGCCACGCCGCCGACCTATGCGCACATTCCGCTGATCCTGAACCCCGACGGTTCCAAGATGAGCAAGCGTGATGAAGGCAGTGCCATCGAGCACAGCTACATGAACGCCGGCTTCCTCCCCGCCGCCGTGTTTAATTACCTCTGCATGCTCGGCTGGACGCCCAAGGCCGAGAACGAAAAGCTCTCCCGCGCAGAACTCACCACGCTCTTCGACGCCGACGCCATCCACAGCAGCAACGCCAAGTTCGATCTCAAGAAAGCACTGTGGTTCAACGCGCAGTATCTGCGCGAACTCAGCCCCCCAGACCTGCTGCAGCACGCCCGACCCTTTCTCACTGCCAAAGGCCTCGTCTGGACCGACGACGCTATGGCCGCCGCCGCCGTGCACAGCGTGCGCGAGAAGGTGAGCCTCCTCACCGAGCTGCCGGAGTGGGTGCATTACTTCTTCCGCGAGGACTATACCTTCGAGGCCGATGTGGTGACCAAGCTCAAAGCCAAGCCGGAAAACGCCGGGCTGCTAAAAGCCGCAAGTGATCAACTGGCCTTGACCGCCGACTGGACCGAGCAAGGCGTGCATGATGCCGTCGAAGCGGCAGCAAAAGCTTTGAGTGTGAAGCCCGGTGCCATGATGCCGCTGCTGCGTTTTGCGCTAAGCGGTCAGTCACGCGGTCCCGGTGTCACGACGATTGCGCATTTGATTGGCAAAGAGAAGACGGTCTCGCGCATCCAGCGGGCGCTGACCGAAGTGCTTGCGGCGTAGTTTGGTGTCACCACCCCACATTCTTTCCCACCCAGTTCGCATAAGCTTCCGCCACTTGGTCCGGCTTCAGGGCGAGGATACCTGGGACGTCGTAGGGGTGCAGTTCGTGCAGGCGTGATTCGAGGCGGGGCCAGGCACCAGGCGTGGTCTTGAAGATGGCCAGCACCTCGGCGGCGGTTTCCGTTTTTCCCTCCCAGCGGTAGATGGACTCCACGGCGGGAATGAGATTCACGCAGGCGGCGAGTTGCGATTCTACCAGCAACGTGGCAGTCTCGCGGGCTTTCCCGAGATCCGGGAAGGTGCAAAAGACGATCAGGAGGTCGTTCATGACCGCCACTCTATGAGATCTGCCTTCATTGACAAGCTTATCAAACGCATGGACCGCCTGGAACCGGGCGAGGTCCAGGGCATTGTGCTGGAGCTGGTGCGCGAAAAGAAATTCCAGGAGAAGGTCTTTGAGGCGCTGCAGGAGGGGGTGATCCTGCTGGATACCGAAGGAAAGGTCAGCTATGTGAATCGGGCGGCCTGTACGTTTTTTGGCCTGGAGCAGGATCAGGTGCTGGGCCAGCGCCTAGCGCAGGGGGTACGCGGTTTGGACTGGAACGAAATGCTCAAGCCCGGCACGGTGGTCAGCCGCGACCTGGAGGTGTTTTATCCTGAAAACCGCTACCTGAATTTCTATATCACCAGCATCGATGACGACACGGCGCTGGGCTTTGTGATGCTGATCCGCGACGTGACCGAGACCCGCAAGCGCACTGAGGAGCAGCTGGAAAGCGAGCGCCTCAATGCCTTCACGCTGCTGGCCGCTGGCGTGGCGCATGAGCTCGGCAATCCGCTCAACTCCCTGACGATCCACCTGCAGCTCCTCGAACGCCGGCTGAAGAAAATGGGGGCCAAAGGGGCCAGCCTGCGCGAACACCTGGATGTGGCCACCGGCGAGATCAAACGGCTCGATTTCATCATTGGCCAGTTCCTTGCGGCCATCCGGCCGACCAAGCCGCAGCTCCAGCGCGTGCAGTTGCGCGAGCTGCTGGACGAGTGTGTGCGCTTTCTCCAGCCAGAGATCGAAGCCTCGAAGGTGAAGCTGAAGCTGGACCTGCGCTCTGACCTGCCTGCCATGCCGCTGGATCCCGGCCAGATGAAGCAGGCGGTGTACAACCTCATCCGCAATGCCTGCCAGGCCATGCCCAAAGGCGGCACGCTGACGATCAACGGCACCTTTACCGATTTCGAGGTGCGCCTGACCTTTGAAGACACAGGGAAGGGGATCAATGCCGAGCAGATGGGCAAGCTCTTCCAGCCTTTTTCAACCACCCGCACCACGGGCACGGGCCTCGGCCTGCTCATTGTCCGGCGCATCATCCGCGAGCACGGCGGTGAGATCGACATCGAAAGCCGTGAGGGCCTGGGCACCCGTGTGAGCCTGTGGCTGCCGCTGGTGGAGAAGAGCGTCCGAATGCTGGAAGCAGGGGGAGATTCGACGGCGAAAGCGGAGCGATGAGCCGATTGCCTATCTTGTTTTTATAAAAATTGCCAATTTTATTGTCGTTGGCGATTCTGATCAATCCGCTCGATCACAGTTGTTGACCATTGGGCTGAATTCTGCCAGCCTCTCCCCCCCATGCCTGACTCAACCAATCCCAAACCCGCCCGCAAACTGAACCCAGCCCTTAGCAAGCCCGTCCAACCGGATGAAATTCTCGCGAAGGTGATCGGCTCCACTCCTCTCTCCCGTGGAGAAATGACCAAGAAGCTGTGGGAATACATCAAAAAGAATGGTCTGCAGGATCAGGCCAAGAAGACCAACATCAACGCTGATGAAGCGCTGAAGGCCGTATTTGGTGGCAAGAGCCAGGTGACCATGTTTGAGATGACGAAGCTCGTCTCCGCTCACGTGAAGTAAGCCGGGTATTCGCGGACTACCCTCAGCCAGAGGGGAGTCACTGCGAGAATGCTCCAATTTAAAAACCCGCAGATGCATCCCATCTGTGGGTTTTCTGTATTTGTGAAGCTCGCCTCTGAATGAAGAAATGTTCATGAGAGAACGGCTCCCCATATGGCAGTCAATTCGCCCTTGCATCGCCCGTTCTTCCGCGTCATCTCAAGGGAACCTGCTCGTCACCACCACACCTTGGCAACCACCGACTCTTCACGCACCCTCGTAGCCATTCCTGCCCGCTGGGGTTCCACCCGCTTCCCAGGCAAGCCGCTCCACCTCATCGCCGGCAAACCGCTCGTTCAGCACGTCTGGGAGCGCTGCCAGGAGTGCAAGCAGATCGACGACGTGATCATCGCCACAGATGACGCGCGCATCGCGGAGGCGTCCGAAGGTTTTGGTGCGAAATATGTCCTGACCGCGCCGGAGCATCCCAGCGGCACGGATCGCATCGCTGAGGCGGCGAATTCATACCCGGACCACCGGGTCATCATCAATGTGCAGGGAGACGAGCCGCTGATTTCACCCGCTTTGATCGACGAACTGGCGCGCACGCTGCGAGACGATCCCGAAGTGAAGATGATCACCGCTGCTGCGCCGATCCAGGATGCCGCACAGATCAGCGACCCAAACGTAGTGAAGGTCATCTTCGACACCAAGGGCGATGCGCTTTATTTTTCGCGCTCACCGCTGCCCTACTTGCGCAATCCGGAGGCCTGGCCGCGCAGCTATCGCCACCTGGGCATCTACGGCTTCCAGCGCAGTTTCCTCTTCCAGTTTGTCGCCTGGCCGCCTTCGCGTTTGGAGCAAACCGAGTCCTTGGAGCAGCTCCGCGCGCTGGAAAACGGCTCCCGCATCCGTGTGGTGCTGACGGACGAACTCTCGCCCGGAGTGGATACACCGGAGCAGGCGGCGGCCATTGAAAAGCATCTTCAAAAACAATCTTCTTGAACTGCACCCCGACACCCTCCAACCGAGAAGCATCCATGAAATACATTTTTGTCACAGGCGGCGTCGTCAGTTCACTCGGCAAGGGCCTTGCCGCCTCCTCTCTTGGCACATTGCTCGAACTCCGTGGCCTGCGGGTCATCATGCAGAAATTTGACCCGTACCTGAACATCGATCCAGGCACTATGAATCCGTACGAGCACGGTGAGGTCTATGTGCTGGATGACGGTGCTGAAACGGACCTCGACCTGGGCCATTACGAGCGCTTCACCCACACGAATCTTTCCCGGCTCAACAACCTTACCTCCGGTCAGGTGTATCAGAGCGTGCTGGACAAGGAGCGTGCTGGCAAATACCAGGGACGCACGGTGCAGGTCATCCCGCACGTCACCAACGAGATCAAGGCGCGCATGCATGAAGTTGCCGAGAAGATGGGGGGCGACGTCATCATCACTGAAATTGGCGGCACCGTCGGCGACATCGAGGGCCTGCCCTTCCTGGAAGCCATCCGTCAGTTTGGCCACGAGGTGGGAGTCGGCAATGTGCTGTTCATTCACGCCACGCTGGTGCCCTACATCAAGGCCGCACAGGAATTGAAGACCAAGCCCACGCAGCAGAGCATCGCGAAGCTGCGCGAGATCGGTATCGCGCCTCATATCATTCTCTGTCGTACTGAGCACCCGCTGGACCTGGATGTGCGTGAGAAAATCTCGCTCTTCGGCAACGTGCCGATTGATGCCGTCGTCGAGGTGCGTGACGTGAAGCACACCATTTATGAGGTTCCTTTGAAGCTGCACGAAGAGCGGCTGGACGACAATGTCTGCCGCCTGCTCAATCTCACCACCCCGCAGCCCGATCTCACCCGCTGGCGCAACTTTGTCCAGCGTGTCATCCACCCCACGCACCACGTGCGCATCGGTGTCGTGGGCAAATACATCGAACTGCAGGATGCCTACAAGAGCATCTACGAATCACTCACCCATTCTGGTGC
This sequence comes from uncultured Verrucomicrobiota bacterium, assembly GCA_903838675.1. Lineage (GTDB taxonomy): Bacteria > Verrucomicrobiota > Verrucomicrobiia > Verrucomicrobiales > Verrucomicrobiaceae > Prosthecobacter. The sequence continues at coordinate 22,778 of CAILZI010000230.1, read as the reverse complement.
CGCCCACGATTGCAAAGTAGACATTGTCCGCGTCGATGCTGAGAGCATCGAGAAAGCAGGCCCGGAGCTCTACCTCACGGGCTTGCAGGGTATTCTCATCCCCGGTGGCTTCGGTGACCGAGGAACGGAAGGAAAGGTGGCCGCTGCTCGCTATGCCCGTGAAAAAGGCATCCCGTTTTTTGGCATCTGCCTCGGCATGCAGATCGCCGTCATTGAGTTTGCCCGCAATGTCTGCGGTTTGCAAGGAGCCACGAGCACCGAGTTTGACAAGGCCACCGCGCATCCGGTTATCAGCCTCATGGAGGAGCAAAAAAAGGTGAAGCTGCTCGGGGGCACCATGCGCCTCGGCTCATGGGTCACAGACCTCGTCCCCAACAGCAAGGCCTTCGATCTGTACCGCAGCGCCACCATCACGGAGCGCCATCGCCACCGCTTCGAGTTCAATTCCGATTACAAGGAGCTCATGGAGCAGAAGGGCATGCTCATCTCAGGCACTTCACCGAAGGGCGATCTGGCCGAAATCATCGAGCTGCCATCGCATCCCTACTTTGTGGGCTGCCAGTTCCATCCAGAGTTTCTCTCCAAGCCGAACAATCCGCATCCGCTGTTCTACGGCTTCGTCAGAGCCGCCATGCAGCACCATGCGGTGGCGGATCCGGTGTGCTGAGAGGGCGGGCTGATCGTTTTTTGGAACAGGTGAACAAGTGCAAGCCGGAGTCTGGTTTAGATTCTGGGGGGACTCAAATCCGCCGAATTGCCCTAAAGCGCAGTTTGACCAACCCATGGGGTGTCTTGTAGCATGTCTGTGAACTCACACTCACAAATCATGCGCTCCTCCAATCCCACGCTTAGCGACCATGTCTTTGAAAAATCACGCACCGGCAATTCTGCCGATGGAGTGATGACGCTTAACGGCACCGTTCTCAAAACCGCCATCCTCACCCTGCTGCTCGTCACTTCGGCCAGCTTTAGCTGGAAGATCAGCATGAGTGGCAACGCTCCGGCTTGGTTTGGCGCCGCGCTTCCGGTCAGCTTTATCCTTTATCTGGTGCTGGGACTGATCATCACCTTCAAACCGACAACCGCCCCCGCTCTCGCGCCGGTGTATGCGCTGAGCAATGGCTTCATCGTCGGCATTATCTCCGCCATGTATGAAAAGCAGTTCGGCGGCATCGTCCTCAGCGCCGTCACACTGACCTGTGGCATCCTGTTTGCCCTCCTCGCTGCCTACTCGACCGGCATGATCAAACCCACGGAGAACTTTAAGCTCGGCATTGCTGCTGCCACCGGGGGCATCTGCCTGTTTTACCTTGCCACCATCGTGCTCGGCATGTTTGGCATTCACATCCCTCTGGTGTTTGGCAACGGCTGGGTCGGCATTGCCTTCTCCGCCTTCGTTGTCGTCCTCGCTGCGCTGAACCTGGTGCTCGATTTTGATTTCATTGAAAACGGCTGTGCCGCAGGCGCGCCCAAGCACATGGAATGGTATGCCGCCTTTGGTCTGCTGGTCACCCTGGTCTGGCTCTACCTCGAAATCTTGCGCTTGCTGAGCAAACTGCGCAGCCGCGATTGAACATCCCTTTGTCTAGTCAACTCCAACCTGCTCTCCGCCATGAAAACTTCCATTTTCCTCAGCCTTATGCTGGCCAGCGTTTCGCTGAGCCACGCCAATCCCGAAATCGCCACGGTCATTGATCAGGAATACGGGGCTGCCACATCTGAAGGCGTGGTGCTGCTGCAGTCCACCGCCAGTGCCGCTGATCCTACTCAGTGGTCAGTCTTTGCACGGGATCCTTTTCGCCCTGGCGAACTCGTGCGTGCCTCACTCACCTTCGCAAACGGTGCCTGGGCTCCGAAGGCTGCCGGTGGCGGCACCAAACTTCTCACGCGCGTACCACCGCAGGTGATCGCGTTTAACCGCATCAAGTACCGCTCGTCTGACGCGCTCAAAATCGCGCAGCAGAATGCGATGCTGGCCAAAACCAACTTTGTCACCGCCTCCTATCAATTGGCTGCCGATGCCACCACCGGAGCACCCCAATGGGGCCTGGCACTCAATGGCACCGATGGAAATGAAGTTGGTTTCATTGTCATTTCCGCTGAAACCGGCGCGGTCGTTCATCAGCAGTGGGACAACGGTCTGGCCAGCAATGTGCCCGGAGCGCCGGTTTCCTCTCCCGAACCTGGTTCCAAAGGTGAGCGGGCTGCTGATAACGTGAAGCGTGCCGCCCGCAATGCCTGGCAATGGACCGGTGACACCGGCGTCGAAGTCGGCCACTTCTTCAAGCGTTTGTTCAAGAGCAATAACAACTGAGTGCCTCGAGAGGGATCAGTTTCTGACTTGGGTATCCTCTGGGGCTTGCTTGCACCACACTTTTCTGAAGTGTTGAAAGCATGAGGTTGGTGAAAATCATTTCACCAGCTTCATGATTGCAGCTTTGATGTTCTTGTCATCAACCGCATCACCCATTTCGAGATTCAATGTGGGTTCGGTCAGGACAGAAAACATGCGGGGTGCTATCAATGGATGGTCTCCCAGCATGATGAGCACCCGTTGCTTCCATGCCCGACGACTGAATGCTGTAAATCCTGGCGCGTCCTCTTCCAGCAGCGTGATCTTGAACGCCGGGGTTTCACGCCTAGTTGTCTTCACCTGCCCATCGGTATCAGTCGTGGTTAAAATGGATCGGGCTGTGAATGTCTCGACGTTCTTCAGTTTGCTGATGACCAGATCCGGTGCCGGGGAGATGTATCCAAGTTTAGGGAATTTCGGTGAGTCGATGAATTTCCAGCCTTCGATTTTTTCTTTGCTCACGATGTAGAGTGACAAGGAATGCTGAGCCTTGGCCGGTTCATCGGCCAGCACAGATGCGCTGCACGCTATGAAGACAGCAAAGACCGTGAGTATAACGGTGGAGGTTTTCATGGCAGGCAAGCACTAAAGTATGTGATTGGTCGCATGCCGCGTCAATCGCATTTCATGGGCGGCTCGCCTGAGCCGCCCTACACTCACAGTTCCACGGCCTGATTCATCACCGCGATCTTCACGCTGCTCTGGGCGTGCTTTGCATCCAGAGCAGCTTTGAGGGCGCTGGAGCGTTCGGGTTCGCCGTGGACGAGGAAGACGTTGCTCTTGGGGCCTTGGACGTGGTCAAACCAGCCGAGCAGTTCATCGTGGTCGGCGTGACCTGAGAAGGAGTCGAGAATTTCAATGCCGGCGTGGACCTCAAACTCGTCGCCGAGGATGTTCACGTGCTTGTGTCCTTCGCGCAGCTTCCAGCCCAGAGTGTTTTCCGCGCAGTATCCCACGAAGAGGATGATGTTGTGGTCGTTGCCCACGTTGTTGCGCAGGTGGTGCAGGATGCGGCCGGACTCGGCCATGCCTGACGCGGAAATGATGACCGCAGCGCCTTTGATCTTGTTGAGGTTCTTGGACTCATTGACATCGCGCACGAGCTGGAGGCCTTCAAAGCCGAAGGGATCGGTGCGCATGAAGGCGGCTTCATGCACCGAGGGTTTGAGTTCATCCACGTGCAGGCGGAAGATCTCGGTGGCCTTCACTGCCAGCGGGCTGTCCACAAAGGTGGGGATCAGGGGAAAGCAGCCTTCATGGCGCAACTGATCCAGCGTGTAGAGAAGTTGTTGAGTACGCTCGACCGCGAAGGCAGGGATGATGAGCTTGCCCTTCTGCTGCAGGATGCGGCGGATGATCTGGCAGATGTGCTCGTTGGAATCTGTGGCCAGCTCATGGTGCCGCCCGCCGTAGGTGCTCTCCATGATGATGTGATCCACCTTTTCACAAGGTTCAGGATCGCTCAGCAGATCATTGTTGGGGCGGCCGATGTCGCCGGAGAACAGCAGGCGTGATTTTTTGCCCGTCTCGCGATCGTCGATGTCGAGAATGACCTGCGCGGAACCCAGCACGTGGCCGGCGTCGATGAAGGTCATGGTAACACCGTCGGCGATGATCATGGGGCGATGATAGCCCACGGACACAAACTGCCGCATGCAGCGCTCCGCATCCACCATGGTATAGCTGGCTTCCAGGAGCGGGAGATTGTCTTCTTTGCGGTGACGGTTGAGCCAGTTGATGTCGCTCTCGTGAATGTGCGCAGCGTCTGGCAGCATGATGCTGCAGAGGTCACGCGTTGCGGGGGTGGCAAAGATGTTGCCACTGAAGCCGCGTTTGCACAGGTGAGGCAGATTGCCGCTGTGATCGATGTGCGCATGAGAGAGCACGACGACGTCAATCTGCTGCGGATCAAAGGGGAAGTCGCGATTGCGCTCAAAGGCCTCGCTGCGTCTGCCTTGGTAGAGGCCGCAGTCCAGCAGGATGCGATGACCGTTGACTGTGATGAGATGTTTCGAACCGGTGGTGGTGCCGGCGGCACCGCAGAAGGTCAGTTTCATGGTGGTTGGAGAGTTGCCTGATTAACGCGCCCCTGGCTATTTCATCCGATAGGCTTCCACTTCGGTAGTGAAGGCAAACGTGTTTGGATATTCGCCGGACTGCTGGTCGTGATGATCAAGATAGGTGATGCGGAGGTAGCGCGCTTCGGCATCGGGAAAACTGATGCCGGCGCGTTCGGTCTTGGCGAACGAGAAGGCATGCCTGCCCACTTCACGGAAGATTTTGCCATCCGTGCTGATCGAAACGGCGATGGTTTTGGTCGAGCCGGCGGTGGGCGCACCAACGCGTACCAAATTGAGGGTTTTGGCCTGCTTGAAATCAATGGTGACGTGCTTGGGGAATGCGTCCGTGGCGTTGGTGGCATAGCAGTGCGGTGGATACTCCTCATAGGAGCCGTCGGTGAGGCCGGTGTCCCAGCCGTAGGTGTTCTTGTCGCTGCTTTCCCAGGTGCAGCCAAGGGCGAGGTTGTCGCCAAGATCTGGATCAACCGGCCAGTGGGTGTGGAAGGAGGTGGCGGGCAGGCCTTCCTTGTTCATGAGATTGGCGATGGCGAGCTTGCTCCAGGCAAAGCGGGCGCGGCGTGGTTCTGGCACAGCGGCGGCGCTGATGAGGACGCTGCTGCCGTCGATCTTGGCCTCGGCCGGGTGGAAGACACCGTCCTTGCCAGCGATCTCGAAATGCGTCAGCGGTTTGCCATCACGCGCGGCGAGACCGCTGCCAGCGTGGTCAAACTTCACGCGGATCGCGCTGCCTTCTGTGGCATGGCTGGCATAGAGCGGACCATTGGGATCGATCTCGCTGCGGCCGTAATTTTTGGCCAATGCCCAAAGAGAAAGGCGGCGCGCCACTTCCTTTTTATGAGCAGGGTGGATGTCCGCCACCTCACCGATGTCCGAGATGGTGGCCATGCCCGTATGCGGAATGTTCAGGCACGCGCGCTGCGCCTGCCAAAACTGCGGCAGGATTTCCACGTCTTCCGCGCCATATTGCCACGGGGCGATCTGCACAAAGTAGAACGGCAGATCGGGCTGCTGAAACACACTGCGCCATGAGGCGAGGAGAGCCTTGGTCTTCTCGGTGTAGCCAAAACCTTCGCCATGATTGGACTCCCCCTGATACCAGATGGCACCACGAAAGGCATACGGCACCAGCGGATGGATCATGGCATTGTACAGTGAGGTCGGCGTGTCTTGATTGAGAGGCAGTGAGGCAGGCTGCGCAGGCATGGCTGGCAAAGCCTGCTTCTGGCTCAACGCTGCACGTGCGGCCTTCGTCCAGCCTTCGACATCTGCGAGATACTTCTCATTCGTGGCACGGTAGGTGGCGCTGCCGGGAAGCTTGGAACGGACATCGGCAGTGAAGTCCTTCAGTTCTGGCACGGCATCAAAGCCTTCGATGCTCGTCCAGGGTTCGATGCGGGTACCGCCCCAGGCGCTGAGAATGATGCCGACGGGGACTTTCAGCTCCTCCTGCAAGCGCAGACCAAAGTAATAACCGATGGCTGAGAACGAGGCGGCGCTCTCCGGGGAACTACGTGCCCAGGAGATCATTACCTCATCCTGCGGGCTCAGCGCAACGGTCTTCGGCACTTCGATGAGGCGCAGATTGGGATGTGTGGCATTCGGGATGTCTGCAGCACTGTCCGGCTTCATCTGCATCTCCCATTCCATGTTGGACTGACCGGATGCGAGCCACACCTCGCCGACGAGCACATCCTGAATCGTCACGTTGCCTGCTTTCAGCACCTGCGGTTCGGCATTCGCAGACAGCGGATCCAGTTTCACCATCCACTTGCCGCTCGCATCCGCCTTCGTTGATTTTTTCTGCCCGGCAAACTCGACCGTGACAGCTTCTCCCGGTGCAGCCTTGCCCCACACCGGCACCGGCAGTTCGCGCTGCAGCACCATGTGGTCGGTGAAGATGGACGGCATTTGCACTGCAGCGTGCGTGGTGGTCAAAGCAACAAGGCAGGCGCAAAGAAGCAGCAGTTTCATGGTGGTTTGAGGATTCTGGCAGGCTTGGCAAATTGCGCCAGCAAAACGGTGGAATGATTGCGTACTCATTTTCCTGCTTGGCATTCACCACGCAGTCCTTCATCGTCTCATTTCACAACCATGCGCCTCCTTCTTACTCTCGCCCTGCTTGTTCAATCCGCCACTGCTGCAGAGTGGACCATCTCCACCTTTGCCGGCAACGGCACCAAAGGCGGCAGCGGAGATGGCGGGCCTGCCACTGCAGCACAAATTGACAATCCTTTTGGCGTCGTGCGTGGACCTGACGGCGCGATCTGGTTCTGTGAATATACGGGGCAGCGCATCCGGCGCGTGGCTCCAGATGGCACGATCAGCACCATCGCAGGCACAGGGAAGGTGGGCTACAGTGGCGATGGCGGTCCCGCCTTGCAGGCCACCTTCAATCTGCCGCATGAACTGCGCTTTGATGCCCAGGGGGATCTCTATGTCGTCGATATGACGAACCACGTGGTACGCAAGATCGACATGAAAACGAAGATCATCACCACCTTCGCAGGCACAGGCGTGGCAGGCTACAGCGGCGATGGCGGCCCGGCGGCAAAGGCTCAGTTCAAGCAACCCCACAGCATTCAATTTGGTCCCGATGGCAGTCTCTATGTCTGCGACATTGGCAACAACGTCATCCGCAAGATTGACATGAAGACCGGTATGATCAGCACTTTTGCAGGAACGGGGAAACCTGGAGCGACACCGGATGGTGCGCCAATCGCAGGCACACCGCTCAAAGGCCCACGCTCATTGGATTTCGACAAGGCGGGAAATCTCTGGCTCGTCACCCGTGAAGGGAATCAGGTTTTCAAATTCGACCTCAAGGCTGACAAGATCCACCACGTGGCCGGCACCGGAGCCAAAGGCTTCACCGGCAATGGCGGCCCGGCAAAACTGGCGACGCTGAGCGGACCGAAAGGTGTTTCGATCGACGCCGCAGGCAATGCCTGGCTCGCTGACACGGAGAGCCACAACGTGCGCATGATTGATGCGAAAACCGGCAACCTCGAGCTCATCGCAGGCACAGGTGAAAAGGGCGATGGGCCAGATGGCAATCCGCTCCAGTGCAAAATGGCGCGGCTGCATGGCATTTTTTGTGATGCCGACGGCACCGTTTTTATCGGCGACAGCGAAGCGCACCGCGTGCGCTTGCTGAAGCTGAAATAGCGCGATCAGGAGCGGTGGAATGCAGAAATGGACAGATTTGCCTGCCGCAGACGTGCGGCGATTTCCTGCGTCATCTCCTGCAGCAGCCTGATTTTCAATGAAGGGTTGCGTTCGTTCAGGGAATCAAACCAGGCTTTGGTGATCACCATGCATTCGACCGGCTCCATGGCCACGACATCTGCTGAGCGCGCTGAGCCGTCCAAAAAGGCCATCTCGCCCACGGTCATGCCGGCGGTCAGGACGTCGATGCGCTTGTGCGTTTGATCATCGGTGCGGATCTGCACTTCCACGGTGCCACCGACCAAGACATACATTTCAGCCGCCATGTCTCCCGAGCTGATGATCGTCTGGTCGCTGGCATACTGACGCCGCTGCAGTTCTTTTTCGAGAAAGGCGATGTCGTCAGTCGTGCACTGACGGAAAAGAGAGCAGGATTTGAGCGAGAGCGGCGCATTCGGTCTCCAGGAAACACCCGAGACTTCCAACAGAAGTGAATCCTCACAATGTTCGAGGGCCGCGTCCAGAGTGGTAAATATGTCATCTTCGGCGATGCCCACCGTGCGGAGCATCGTCATGAGCTTGAGGGGCTGGCAAAACATCACATGCACGCCCACGGAGGCCAGCCGTGTGCCCAGATTGGCGAGCAGGATCAGGCTGACTGAGTTCGCGTTTACGACTGCACGGAGGTCAAAAATGATGTGCTTGGCGTCTGCAGCCAGAGAGGTGGCATGACGAATCACGGGTTCGATGGTCGTGAAGGTGAGACCTCCTTGCAGTTCCATGACCTGGATCATTGAGCCGTTGACACGCAGCAGTTCGCGGGCCAGCGGGGGCAGCCGACGGCGTGAGACGACTTCACCACCACAGTAGGCGAGCCGGACGGCGGAGAGCGGCGTTGCCGTAGGATTCAGCATGTGAAGGGCGAGTTCGCGTGACAGATCCATGCAGACTTTGATGCCGCGATCGCTGTTGCCCTGCTTGTCCAGAGGAGGTGAAAAAATGCCGATGCCCAGTTGTCCGGGCAGCACGGCCAAGATGCCGCCACCCACCCCGCTTTTGGCGGGCAGGCCCACGCGGTAGATCCATTCACCCGACCAGTCGTACATGCCACAGGTGGCCATGACACCCAGGACGTTGTCCACAAACTCGGAGGGAATGACTCGTCTGTGTGTCACGGGCTGCACCCCTTGGTTGGCCAAAGTCGCTCCCATCAGCGCCAGATCCCGGCACGTGACCTCAACGGAGCATTGCTGGAAGTAGGTTTCCAAAGTCTCATCCGGGTCTTCATCGAGGATGCCAAAATTGCGCAGCAGCCAGCCGATGGCCCGGTTGCGGTGTCCGGTTTCGCTTTCGCTTCGATACACCGACTGGTTGATCTCCAGGTTTCTTCCGGCAAAAGCGCTCAAGTAATTCACCACCCGGTCGATGCGGCTCTGGCCGTCCTTCTTCAAGATCTGCCCTGCAGTGGCGATGGCACCGGCATTGATCATTGGATTAAACGGCGCACCGGTGCCTTCTTTGAGGCTGATGGCGTTGAAAGCTTCACCTGAGGGCTCCACGCCGATGCGTGACAAGACATGCGCCTCACCCCGATCTTCAAGTGCCAGTCCGTAGACCAGGGCTTTTGAAATGGACTGAATGGTGAAGGGCTGGCGGGTGTCGCCGACCTCATAGACATGACCGTCACGGGTGGCGATGCAGATGCCAAACCAGCGTGGGTCGGCCTTGGACAGTTCGGGGATATAGTCCGCTACCTGGCCGTCCATGCAGGACGCGTAGCGGGAATACAATTGTTCGACGTACTCTTGGATGGGAGAGAGCATCCCATGGCTAAAGCATTCGGCATGCCGAATGAGAAAAATTCTGAAAACAGGTCATTTTTCTGTGCGAATTTCGTTTGGAAAAAAACGGGCTGTCATCAAGTATCGTTCTTCACCATGATCTCACTCCGCACCTGCCTGTTCGTCCTTTGCCTGCCCTTCATTGCTCAAGCGGATCAGATCGTACTCGTCGCCGGGGGTGGTTCGCAGGATGCCATGGACATCGCCGCCACGGATGCTGTGCTGAAGGAGCCCTTCGGCACAGCCTTCGACTCCGGCGGCCATATGTGGATCGTGGAAATGGTGTCAGGCAACCGTCTGCTGCAGGTGGATGGCGGTGGAACCATCCAGCACGTGGCTGGACAATTGAAGCCTGGAGACAGCGGCGATGGTGGCCAGGCCATTCGTGCGCAGTTCAATGGTCCGCACAATCTCGCCGTACTGCCTAATGATAATGTTTTGATCGCCGACACCTGGAACGGCCGTGTGCGTGTGGTCGATGTGAAGGCGCGCATTGTTTCCACACTTGAGGGCTGGCGCGCTCCCGCTGGCAAGGAAAAGGGAAACGGCCCCTACTGCATCACCCTGAACTTTGAAGGCACGAAGCTCTACATCGCCGACCTGCTGCGCGTGCATGAGCTCGACCTGACCACGCACCAGAGCCGCGTCATTGCCGGCAATGGCAAGCGAGGCAGGCCAGAGGACGGTGCCGTGGCTGTGGACGCACCACTTTCTGACCCACGTGCCGTGGCCGCGGACCATCTGGGCAATGTCTATATCCTCGAACGTGGTGGCAATGCCCTGCGTGTGGTGGACAAAACCGGCCACATCCGCACCGTGGTCAATGCCAGTGGCAAGCAAGGTGGCACTGGAGATGGCGGCCCTGCTCTTGAAGCCACCATGAGCGGCCCCAAGCACCTGTGTGTGGACAAGGACGACAGCGTCATCATTGCCGATGCCGAGTCCCATCTTGTGCGTCGTTATGTTCCCACCACGGGCAAGATTGAGCGCATTGCAGGTACCGGTAAATCCGGCAGCGCGGGAGTGAATGGAGATCCCACCCAGTGCCAGCTCTCACGCCCCCATGGCGTCGCCATCAAGCCGGACAGTGGAGAATTGTACATTACTGACAGCTACAACAACCGCGTGCTGAAGATTGTGAGGCAGTAGCCGGGATTTTTTCACTCTTACATCCCGCGTTATTTTAAAATCGGCTCCGGACAGATCTTGAGAACCAGGGGGCGGTGATCGCTCGCTTTATAAAAGTCGCGGTCTGTGTGAACGTGGGAGCTGCGGGTGTCGATGTGGGGGCGGAGCAGGCGGCTGGTAAAGCAGTAGTCGAGGCGTGAGTAGATGTCTGCCGCGTCCCAGAAATGTGTCCAGACCTCACCATTTGCATCGCGCAGGAGAACGTCAGTCAAGGAAGTGTCTCCGCCGCGCGGGCCGCCCATGATTTCCGCAATGGAGGGATCGTTGCGGTGGGCGTTGAAGTCGCCGTAGGCGAGGATGCAGGCACCGGGTTCCCGGGAGAAGATGGAATCGACGTGCAAGCGCAGCAGGCGTGCCTCGTTGCGCCGCATTTCGGCCTGGTCAGCCTCTGAAACTGTGCGCATGGATTTCAGATGCACCCCCAGGAGATGCAGGTCAAAGGTGGGTGTGATGGCAATTGTCACATCAAGAATGCCTCGCTGAAATGGCAGCATCTGCGCACCGATTTGATAGGTGAGCGTGGTCTGCGTGTTGCGCGCCTTGATGGGAAGCCGCGAGAGCAGGGCCAGACGACGCACTGGATCGCCCCCATGAGCCAGTTCGGTGTAGGGCAGGTCCACACCCGCCGCTTGCAGCCGTTGCTGCAGTTCCGCCAGATCATCGGAGGTGCCAATCTCACACACGCCGAGGATGTCGGGGTGGATGGTTGCCAGCATTTTCACCACCTGGGCGCGCTCAGTCTCGGGCTTGGGGCTGGCAGGCTTGCCGACGGAGCGCTCCATCGTCAGCCAGTTCTTCAAATTGTAGGAGCAGAACGTGAGGCGCTCCGGCTCGGCGGCAGACAGCAGCGCCGTCAAGGCAAAAAAAACGGCGGGTCCCAAGACCCGCCGCGTAAGCTGTGGAAGTGGCAGCATGCCAGCGGATGGATTCGACTAGGAATCTTCGACGTTGGCCACGGGCTGGCGCTTTTCCTGAGGAGGCGTGATTTTCGGACGCTCGACTTCTTCCTGGGCGTTCTGAAGTTCGGCTTCGAACTCCGTACGGGCCTTTTTAAACTCACCCATGCTCTTGCCCAGGCTGCGGGCAAAGGTGGGGAGCTTTTTGGCGCCAAAAAGAACGAGAATGAGGATGCCGATGATGATCATCTCGGGCGTGCCGAGGGGACCGATTGCAAGGATGGATGAGGGGTTCATGATGGTACTAGGTTTGCATTGTTCGTGGTGACGTGCAACGCGGACTTTGAAGTCGTTCCCAGTGGGGCCATTGTCCTTTGCGCGGAGTGAAAACGACCCGGCTGGAACGCCATGGTGATGTCTTCACCTTAATAAACGCGTTATTCGTCTCCTGGTTAGCAAAAATTCCCCATTTTAGATGTTTTTGTTGGGTTCTGAGACGGGGCGGCTCTGCTTCCGACTGGTCCAGAGTGGGAACCAGAGTTTGCCGATTGCACTGGCGGGCTGTGTGCGTACCAATTCGGCCACCATGATTCACAACGTTTATTTCTGGCTCAAGCCTGACCTTTCCGCAGAACAACGCGCCACTTTCGAGACGGAAGTGATGCACCTGCTTGAAATCGATTATCTCGTCCATGCCTTCGTGGGCAAGCCGGCGGACACCGAGAAGCGCCCTGTTTGCGATCATTCGTTCAGCTACTCGCTGACTTTGCATTTCAAAGACCTGAAGGATCATGAGTTCTACCAAAAGGAGTGCCCGAAGCACCTGCGCTTTGTGGCGGCGTGCAAGACGTTCTGGGAGCGTGTGGTGATTTACGACAGTTCTCCGCTGCATTGATTTCACACTCCCCTCAACGGTCATGTCCTACACCTTCCCGCAATCCGCCGAGCTCTTCGCCCGCGCCCAGCGCAGCATCGCTGGTGGCGTTAACAGTGGTATCCGTAAAATGGAGGTGCCCGTGCCTCTCTATTTCGACCATGGCAAAGGCTCGCGGCTGTTTGATGTCGATGGCAATGAGTACATCGACTTCCAGATAGGGCAGGGGGCCATTCTCTATGGCCACGCACCAGAAGGCATGGCCGATGCCATCGGCATCCAGGCGCACAAAGGCACGCACTGGGCGGCGCAGAGCGAACTGGAGATCGATGTGGCCGAGCGGCTGCAAAAGATGATTCCCGGGGCGGAACGCGTGCGCTTCAACAACAGCGCCACCGAGGTGGTGCTCTCCGCCCTCCGTCTGGCCCGTGCACACACCGGCAGGCCGATGATTTTGAAGTTTGAAGGCCATTACCACGGATGGGGAGATGAGGGGCTCGTGGGCTACGCGCCGCCACCGGACCAATGGGGCACGGAGGACGATCCGACCCGCCTGCACCCAAGCAAAGGCGTGATCCCCGAGGTGCTGAGTACTTTTGTCGTGGCCCGCTGGAATGATCCCGCGCATCTGCGTCAGCGCGTGGCGGAGCATCACGATCAAATCGCCGCGATCATCTTTGAGCCTGTGCTGTGCAATACGGGCTGCATGCCTGCGGTCGCCGGCATGCTCGAAACCATCCGCGAGTTGTGCGATGAAAACGGCATCGTCATGATCGCCGATGAGACGATCACCGGCTTCCGTTTCGGCGCAGGCTGCGCGCAGTCCTACTACGGCTTCACGCCTGATCTGACGATCCTCGGCAAGGCCATCGGTGGCGGCGTGCCCTTTGCTGCTCTCGTCGGCAAAGAAAAGTTCTTCGCCAAGATCATGAGCGGCGAAGTGGTGCATGCGGGCACTTTGAATGCGAACCCTCTCTGCCTTTCTGCTGCGAAGTGGTGCCTGGATGAAGTCATTGCCCTCGGCGACAAACACCCCGCCAGCATGATCGCCCTTGGCGAGCAGTTGATGGCTGGCTTGAGCAAACTGGCCGTGCAGCACAACATCCCGCTGCAGCCGCAGGGCCCAGGCCTCGTCTTCCATGCCACCATGCTCAAGCCCGGTGCGCCCGCAGGCCCCATCACCAATTACCGCGACTACGCCCTGCGTCAGGATGCCCCCCGCTGGGCCCACCTCCGCCGTTGCCTGCTCGAAGAAGGCGTGCGGGCCATCGAGCGTGGTCTGTGGTTCATCAGCCTCGCCCACACCCAGGCGGACATCGATGAAGCCCTGCAACGTGCAGCGCCTGCCTTTGCCCGCCATGCGGCGGAGTGGAAAGCCCCATGCTGATCTCCGAAACCTTTTATTCCGTGCAGGGCGAGGGCTCGCTCGTGGGCGTGCCGTCGGTTTTTGTGCGGACTTCGGGTTGCAATCTGCGCTGCACGTGGTGTGACACGCCGTATGCCTCCTGGAATCCCGAAGGCACCGAGATGAGCGTGGAGGAAATCCTCGCCATCGTGCAGCGCGAGCCCACCCGCTACGTCGTCGTCACCGGCGGCGAGCCGATGGTGGCGAAGGGGATGCCTGACCTCCTCGCGCAGCTCCGTGCCGCAGGCAAACACATCACCATCGAAACCGCAGGCACCATCGCGCCGCAGGGCGTGGCGTGTGATCTGGCCTCCATCAGTCCGAAGCTGGCGCATTCAACGCCGAGCCAAGCGAAGGCTGGCAAGGCCTGGGTGGAGAAGCATGAGCGCCTGCGCCTGCAGCCGGAGGTGCTGCGCGAGTGGTGTTCGAACTACGACTTCCAGCTCAAGTTTGTCGTCGCGACAGAGGCGGACGTGGAAGAGGTGCGGGCGGTGGTGTCATCCATCGGTGTGCCGGTGCCGCCGGAGAAAATTTTACTAATGCCAGAAGGCATCACGCAAGAGGCGCTCAAGGCTCGGCAAGCCTGGCTCGTGGACGTGTGCAAACGCACCGGCTGGCGCTACTCTCCACGGCTGCACATTGACCTGTTTGGCAACAAACGCGGCACATGAAACGGCGGTCGTCGAGCGGGGCGCGATTTTTGTGGGGGCTGCTGTGGCTGTCCCTCGCGCTGCTGCAGGCCTGGAATCACTACCGCAATAAACCGGCCTCATCCAGGCCACCGGAGACAGAGACCCGCTTCGTCAAACTCGTCGATGCCCATCTTATTGAAGATGCCAGCAACGATGGCGACAGTTTCAAGATCGCGCATGACGGCACCGAGCACGTGCTGCGGCTCTACTTCGTCGATTGTCCGGAAAAACGGCAGTATGCACTGGTGAAAAACCGGCTCAAAGACCAGGCGGCCTATTTCGGCGGCCTGAGCATTCCACAAACGGTGGGCTTGGGCTTGGAAGCGAAAGCCTTCACCGAGCAATTGCTGAGCGAGCAGCACTTCACGATCCAAACACGCTGGGAACGCGTTTATGACAGCGCCCGCTCGTATGCGCTGGTGTTCTTTGACGATGGCGAGGAGCTTTCCGAAAAACTGGTGAAGGCCGGACTGTGCCGTATCCACACCAAAGGCACGTGGATGCCGGATGGCCGTCGCGAATACGACTTTGAAAATCACCTGCGTGCGCTGGAGCACGAGGCCAGGGCCAAGCAGCGTGGTGCGTGGGGAAAACCGAAGGCGGGGCCTTCTACATCAAACCCTTGAGCAATGGCACATCTGCTGGTGCGAGCTCATAGCTGAGCAATTCCGCTCGCTCCACCCATGCCAGGGCGGTGTGCTCATGCGGATGCGGCTCGGGGCTTTCAGCTGTGAGTTCACAGACAAACGGGATGAGTTCGATGCTGCCCCAGTCATAAGCGTGGACGAATGGCGTGAGTGTTTGCGTGATGCGCACGGTGCAGCCGAGTTCCTCCTGAAGTTCACGATGCAGCGCGGCTTCGGCGGATTCACCGGGCTCGACCTTGCCACCGGGGAATTCCCACAGGCCACCGAGCTTTTTGTCCGGCGGGCGTTGCGCCAGCATGATGCGCCCGCCACGCACGATGATGGCGCAGACGACGGGCACTGGTAACAGCGGTTCCTCCATTAGGCAGTCGCGATGGTCAGAGCGGCCTTGGCGGTGCGTACGGCGGCATCGGGCATGCTGATCTTGGCCATGTTTGCACGCATGCGGCGACCCACGGCGTTGTTGTTGGTGAGGATGCTTTCGACGGCGGCCGCCGTTTCCTTGGCGTTGTTGGTGACGATGCCACCGTCATGCTTGGTGAGCATCTCGGCATTCCCTTCCTCCTGGCCGGGTACCACGTAGTCGATTACGGCGGGGATTTTGGCGGCCAAAACTTCATGCAGGATGGCACCGCCCGCCTTGCAGATGACGACATCATGTGTGCGCAGAAATTCGGGAATGCGTTTGGTCCAGCCGATGATTTCCATGGTGCCCGGCGGCATGGAGTCTGTGAAGCGGCGCATGACGTGATAGAGGCGTTTGTCGTGCTTGCCCACAGGCAGGGTCATTTTGACGCCGCTGCGGAAGAGCGCCTTCAGCGCCTCCAGCGTGGCGGCGACGCGTCGGCCCGTCGTGGAGGGCAGGTAGAGAATGCGGGGATGCGAAACCGGGGGCAGGTCGGGCAGCGGCTCCGTGAACGCGAGATCCACCGGGAAGCCTGTGACACGGATCTTCGAGTCCGGAACACCGAAGCCGACGACCACTTTTTTCGTCTCGTCATCGGCCACGCAAAAAAGCTCGCTGCCGGACATGACCCAGACGCGGTTTACGCTGATGGAGTCGGTGATGACGGTGCATAGCGGTGGCACGGCCTGCTGTTTGGACAAGGATTCCAGCAGGATGGCATACAGAGGATACGTGCTGATGATCAGACGTGGCTGCTGCGTCTTGATCCGCTCTTTGAGGGCGTTCACCATGGCGGTCTGCCAGAGGGCGTCTGGCCCGGTGAGGGAAGGTCTGCCCATCAGGTCATAGGTCATGCGCCAGCCGGCGGGCCAGTGGGTGATGGCGAACTGATAGAGGCTTTTGCACACATCGGAGATCAGCGGCAGGGCCTCGCTGATGAGATCGCTGGTCTCGATTTTTTCTTCGGGGCACAGGCGTGTCAAAGCCTCCGCCACAGAGCGTGCGGCGGTGTTATGCCCATCGCCAAAACCTGCGGTTAGGATCAAAATCACCGCGCATCGCTGGCTGAGAAACGGGTGAAAACAAGCAAAAAGGGCGGGCAAACTCGTCGGTTGACATTATTTCGTAAATGTTAATAATCGGCATTAATTCATGACCCGGCAGCGCGCCAGAACCACGAGCCAGACGCTCGCCGCCACTGTGACTTTCGCGGTGGTGCTGATCATGCTCACGCCCTTGCGCCGTGGCCCGGTGGAAAATCATTCACGTCAGGCGGGCTGGATGCCACTGCTCAATCAGGGCGGGATGGCAGACACCCCTTCATTTCGCCGTTTGCACACCTCTCCCGCCCACTTTGCCGCGAGCGATCAGCCTCTCTCCCGCCAACCTTCTACAACCACCGCGCCATGAGCGGCCGGTTCAAACCTCCGGGCCAGTGTCCGGTGTGTGGTGAGTGGGTGCCCCGCGGAGCCGCCGCCTGCGACGACTGCGGTGCCTGTGCGAAGTCAGGCTGGAGCGGCGACACTCACGCCGATGGTCTGGATCTGCCCGATGATGAATTCGACTACGACGACTTCGTGGCCCGCGAGTTTGGCGGCAAGACCTCCAAGCAAACCCTGACCACCAACCTCTGGTGGTGGGTGGCTCTGGTGTTGTTGCTCATCCTCGTTGTCGGCGTGTTGCTGCCGATGTTCCGGTGAGAGGGTTGAGTTCACATTTCGAGCCTGTGTTCGAGGCACAATGACTATTCAAACCACGGTTGAAGGCGCGGTCATTGGCAGCAAGGAGACAGACCGCTCGGGAGCTTCATGCTTCAGGCCTGGCCGATAAACTGGAGCGGCCGTGGCCGATGACGCCGGCGCAAAGATGCTGCCAAGCGCTGCTGCAAGCTGGTATTCATCACAGGGTTTGTCCAGGAAGCTGGTGACTCCAAACGCTTTGAATTGACGCTCGGTCTCCTCTTCCAGACGACCGCTGGAAACGATGATTGGAATTTCTGGCAGGATTTTTCTGAGTATGCCCACAAACGAAAGTCCATCCTGATTGGGCATGTGCAAATCGGTGATGACGGCATGCACAGACGGATGTTCGGCGAGCCATACCAAGGCTTCGAGACCATCCCTGGCCAGCACGACCTGGAAATTCATGCGCACCAGAACTTCGCGGGCGATTTCTCGCACGGCCGTTTCGTCATCCACGAACAAGATGGTTTCACCCTGCCCGTAGAAGGGCATTTTCTTTTGAGCGACCGGCTCGGCCTCCGTGGCAGAAGTGTCGGCGGGCAAAAAAGCGGTGAAAGTCGTCCCTTGGCCGGGGGCGGATGAGACTTCAAGAAAGCCATCGTGCCCCTTGATGATGCCCACGACGGTAGACAGGCCCAGGCCGGTGCCTTTGTCCGGAGTTTTAGTGCTGAAAAAGGGATCGAAAATGCGATCGCGAATTTCCGCCGAGATGCCGGTGCCGGTGTCATTGACCTGAAGAGCCACGAAGAGACCGACCCTGGCATTGGGGGGCATGCCCGGATGCACACTGCTGATTTCCACCTTTTTTGTCGTCAGGGTGAGCTTGCCGCCCAAAGGCATGGCGTCCCGGGCGTTGACGCATAGATTCAACAGCACCTGATGCAGTTGCGTGGCATCAGCCAGCACGGGTGGGAGATTTTTCTCACGTTCCACCGTGATGGTGATGTTTTTTGGGAAGGTGCACTCGACGATGGCCCCCATTTCCTGGATGAGATAGTTGACCTGGATCGGACTGCGTTCTCCTTCCGAGCCCTTGGCAAAGGTCAGCAACTGACGGATCATGGCTGCGGCGCGCTTTACGCTGCTGTCAAACAAGTCCACGATGCCGGGCGCGCCCGGATATTTGGCTTTAAGCAGATCCACCCCCATCATGATGGGGGCGAGGGCATTGTTCAGGTCATGAGCGACGCCTCCTGCCAGGGCACCCAAGGCCTCCTGTCGTTGCGAACGCAGCAGCTGCTGTTCCAGCGCCTTGGCTTCGGTGAGGTCATGATTGACGGCGAGGACACCGTCAGGAATGCCTTGTGCGTCTGTCAGCAGGGTGAGCTGGGAAAAGACGATCAACGGACGCCCGTCTTTGTTTTTTTGGCGTATCTCGCCATGCCACTGACCGGCGCGCAGCACTTCCTGAAAGATGGCGCTGATGCGTTCCTCGGGTTCGCGGAAAATCACTCGGAACACGGAATCTCCGCTGATCTCAGCCTGGGTATATCCGTAGAGTTTGGTGGCCGCCGGATTCCAGAAGTTGAGGGCCATGGACTGATCACAGACAAAGATGGCGTCGGTGGCCTGATCGATGAGCCGAGCCTGCCGCCGGATGTGTTCGGTTGCGAGCCTGCGCTGTTTCAAAGCCTGATGCTCCTCCAATGCGCGCTGGACGGCTGAAGGGAGCCGCTCCAGCCGCTGTTTGAATAGATAGTCTGTCGCGCCTGCTTTCAGGCATTTTACTGCTTCTTCGGCCTCAATTGCTCCTGAGACAATGATCACCGGAACGTCGGGGCAGCTCGCTCTGGCCAGTTTCAAAGCGGTCAGACCGTCGAAGTCTGGAAGATTGAAGTCACAGAGGATCAAATCATGGCCCTGCTGCCGCAATGCCTGTTCAAAGGGGCCGCGACTCAAGACATGGTTGATATAACAACACACGCCGTTGGCATCCAGCAGATCGGCCACCAGCATGGCATCGCGCAGGCTGTCGTCGAGATGCAGGATTCGGGTGGGCGCGGATGGAGCGTGCATGGTGTCGGCTTGGTTCGGCGATTACTTTCTTACCTCATGGCTTGGCTGCACGCTGCACGGAGGCGGTTCGTTCATCATCGCCCAGAATCCCCCGACCATTTTCACGGCTTCGACGAATTCATGGAAGCACACAGGTTTCACCACATAAGCATTGACCCCCAGATGGTAGCTCTTGATCAGGTCCTGCTCTTCGCGCGAGGAGGTCATCATGACCACGGGAATGACTTTGAGCTCCGGGTCCCCTTTGATCTGGCGCAGCGCCTCCAGTCCGTCCACCTTGGGCATCTTCAAGTCGAGCAGGATGACCGCAGGTTGTTCGTTGGTGCGTTCCGCGAACGGGCCGCGCATGTAGAGATAATCAAGTGCTTCGGCGCCATCGCGCAGGGTGACCACTTCATTGGCCAGATTGTAGGTGGCCAGTGCATCCAGCGCCATTTCAGTGTCGCGCGGACTGTCATCTACGAGCAGGATTCGTTGGAGGTGGGGCATGGATTGGGGCGGGTTGGATTCTATGAATTCGTTGATCGTTTCAGGGTGAAATAGAAGGTGCTGCCTTCACCGGTTTTGCTTTCAGCCCAGACGCGTCCGCCATGCCGGGCGATGATGCGGCGCACGTTTGCCAGGCCAATGCCGGTGCCTTCGAATTCATCCGCGCGATGCAGTCGTTGGAACACGCCAAAGAGCTTGTGCGCGTACTGCATGTCGAAGCCCACTCCATTGTCGCGCACAAACAGAATGAGCCGCCCATCCTCCTCGCCAGCGGTGCCGATTTCGATTTGCGCGGGATCTCGCGGACGGGTGTATTTCACAGCGTTGCCCACCAGGTTGACCAGCACCTGCCTGAGGACGGCGGCATCTCCAATGACTGCGGGCAGAGGTGCGATCTTCCACTGGATGTTTCGATGCTGGGTCGTTGGCTCCAGCCCGTGGAGGGCTTCCTGCAACAGGTGGTTTAAATCGACCAAGCCTTCACTCATTTCCATGCGGCCCATGCGGGAAAAGGCAAGGAGATCGTCAATGAGCTGGCCCATGTCCGTGCTCGCTTCGTTGATGGTTTTGAGGTAGCGCCGGGCTTTCTCTGACAACTGGCCATCAATGTTCTTCTGCAACATTTCGACATAACCCTGAATGTGCCGCAAAGGCGCACGCAGGTCGTGGGATACCGAGTACGAGAAGGATTCCAGCTCTTTGTTGGCTTCGAGAAGTTGTGCGGCTTGATGCTGCAGGCTCGCGTTAAGCCGTGCAATCTTCTCCGCCGCCTCCTTTTGCTCGGTGATGTCGTGACCGGTGGCGTAGGTCAGCCCCCGTCCGACCTCCGGCTGGGCTTTCCATGAGATGCAACGCCATGAGTGATCTTTGCACAGGTAGCGGTTTTCAAAATGAATGGTTCGTTCGCCACTGCTGAGTTTTTCCAGTTCGGCGACTGTGCTTGTGTAGTCGTCCGGATGGACCAAGTCGAGCATGGGTCGCGCGAGCAGTTCGTCAGCAGTGTAGCCAAGTGTCTGGGTGAAGGCCGGGTTGACTTGTTTGAAAAAGCCGTCCCTTCCTGTGATGCACAGCAGATCAAGTGAGAGTGTGAAAAAGCGTTCGCGTTCGGCCTCAGCCTGCTGGCGCGCGGAAGTTTCCTCGTCGGCGCGGCGATGCAGCCGCTCATTGTGGCGTGAGACATAGAAAGCTCCCAGCGCCGCCAGACTGCTGGAAACCGCAATCGTCATGGCATGCGACTGCCAAAGAGTGATTTTTGGAAAAAACCACATCTTGATGAACTGGTAACCGGTCATCAAAACCGCGGTGGCCAGCAGCACCATGAGTGAATGAACGTATGAGTTTTTAGAGCTCATATGAAACAGAACCGGTACCAAAGAGAGAAGCGGCCATCTTGAGCTTTCACTCGCTTTGGATTCAGATGATCAGGGCCGTGATGGGGGTGTAAAGTCTGTTCTGTAAAAGGCTTTAGCCTTGCGTTGCACGCCCCATTGGGGGCTGCGCAGTGAGGCGAGCGTAGCGATGCTGAACGCAGCAGCCTCCAATGGGGCGTGCGGCGCTCGGTGGCGAGGGGTGGGCCAGTGTGGTCTGTGTCGGGGTGTAGCCAAACACATCCAACCCAAACCCACACATGACCCACCACGACGATCCTGACCTTCTCAACACTGTTTTGCAACTCCTCACCTCTCAAGGCTCCTCCAATCTCGCCGAATGCTTCCGCCTTCTGCTCAATGAGGCCATGGAGCAAGAACGCTCCGCCGTGTTGCAAGCAAGGCCCTATGAGCGCTGCGAGGGGCGGCTCGGCCACGCCAATGGCTTCAAGCCCAAAACCCTCGCCACGCGCATGGGCGCAGTCGAGCTGCGCATCCCCCAGGTGCGTGACGGCATCGACTTCTACCCCGGCGCGCTGGAGCGCGGGGTGCGCAGCGAGCAGGCGCTCACTCTCGCGATGGCCGAAATGTATGTCCAGGGCGTCTCAACGCGCAAAGTCTCCAAAATCGTCGAGGAACTCTGCGGTCATGCCGTCAGCTCCACGCAGGTCAGCGCCTGCGCGGCCAAGCTCGATGTGCAGCTCCAGCTCTGGCGTGAGCGCCCGCTGGGCGCCTGCCCTTATCTCATCTTCGATGCACGCTACGAGAAGGTGCGCCATGGCGGCCTGCTGGTGGACTGCGCCGTGCTCATCGCCATCGGCATCGGCACAGATGGCAAACGCACCATCCTCGGCGTCAGCGTGGCGCTGAGTGAAGCGGAGGCACATTGGCGTGAGTTCTTCTCTGCGCTGGTCACACGCGGCCTGTGCGGCACCCAGTTCATCGTCAGCGACGCCCACCCAGGCATGGCCGCTGCACGCCAGGCCGTCTTTCCCTCGGTGCCCTGGCAGCGCTGCCAGTTCCATCTCCAGCAAAACGCCCAGGCCTATGTCCCGCGTCTGGAGATGCGTGCCGAGGTGGCTGAAAGCATCCGCTCCATCTTCACCTCTGCTGACCTCGCATCGGCGCAAGCGCGGCTCAAAGAGCGCGTCATCTTCCATGCCAAAAACGCCCCCAAACTCGCCGCCTGGATGGAGCTCAACATCCCGCAAGGCTTCGCCGTCTATGCGCTGCCCTCTGCCCACCAGCGGCGGATGCGCACCAGCAACGCCATCGAACGCGTGAACCAGGAACTCAAACGGCGCACGCGCGTCGCCGCACTCTTCCCCAACGAAGCCTCGCTGCTGCGCCTCGTCTCCGCCCTGCTCTGCGAGCAGAACGACGAGTGGAGCACCGGCAAAATTTACCTCAACATGAACTCCACTGAGCCACCCCAAACCTGATCGCCTCTTTTACAGAATAAAAATTGCGCCGCCCCGCGCTCCTTGGGGTGTTGACCACGTCTTAGTGTCGCGCTATCACCATTGATATCTGAGGGAGTTCGCGAAGTCATTGCAGTCTGTGGAGGAAACCACCCAGAACAGCCGCGAAATGCGCGTCTTTGCGGCAAAATCTGT
>CAILZI010000229.1 GCA_903838675.1 uncultured Verrucomicrobiota bacterium | reverse complement strand
TGCTCACGGGCAGCAGCAAAGGCGGCTTTGATGTGCTTGGCGGTGTCACCGAGGTATTTGGAAATCACCGACGAATAGTCCACCTGATAGAGAGGCTTGCCCAGCCGCAGCGCGATGCCGAGAGCGGCACGCGTTTTGCCCGTTCCCGGCGGGCCGTAAAAGTTCAAAATGCACTTTCCTTCCTGCGGTTGGATGGCGCTCAGATTCCAAATGCGGTCCAGATCGGCACGGATCTCCAGTGCTCGCAGTCCGGCCAGAATGTCAGTCTTCACTTCCGCATGCAGGATCAACTTGTCGAGTTCATGGCGCGGCTCTGGCTGCAACAGCAGCCCCACGTCGGGAACGGGTTCCTCTTCATTGCGCTTCCTGCGGGGCGGGTTGCGATGATCATCGGCGGTGGCCGCGTCAGGCGGCAGTTCGATCTCAGGGGCTTCGGCGTTTCGGTTCAGGGTGCGTGTGGGCATGGTAGTGTCGGTGGTGTGTTGGGTGTAGGTTCATGCAGCAGACTGGCTATCCGCAGTGTGCGTATAGCAGGTGCCGCAAAAGGCGTGTTCAAGGCGGGTGGTGTCTGTGCATTGAACGATCTGCCGCGCATAGGCTGGGATGCGGCGGCGCAGGATGATCATCTGCTTGGGACTGAGGCATCCGCGCCGCTGATACTGGCCTGCGAAGCTGGTCAGGATTTCTGCATCAGGTCCGGTGAACCCGATGCCGTTGCGCTCGATGGTGGTTTCACGGCATTTCTCATCAGCGGTCTGGTTCTGGTAGATGCGCATCAAGGCGCGCAAGGCCCAGCGATCGTTGCTGGCGAGCCGCTGGCGCAGTTGTTCGATCATGTCTTTCTTGCTCATGGGTGGAGGGATGGGTTCAGGTTCATGAATCAGCATTGAGCTGATCTCCCCTTGGCCTCGTCACCGTGGCCGCGTGTGTCGCACCGTTTTGAGCACCATATTGGCGCACGAACACCTCCATGAACCCCTGCTGCTTGAGATTGCGGTCCCACTGGGTGGCGAAGTCGCGCAAATCGCGCATGAGCGCGGGATCGCGTGCTTCGATGAGCCCTGCCGGTGTGACGCTTGCCACCACCTGATAGCAGGAGAGGTAGCTGTTCTCGAAGGTGAGCGGTGTCCATGTCGTGCCTTGTTCCGCAGGAGCCACGAGGAACGTGATCTCGGGATCACGCATGGCATCACCGTTCTGTTCGCTGTAATGCGCGATGCTGAGTTCATACGCGCCGTTCGGATACGGGCCACCGATCACCTCAATGACCAGCCGCATGAACGGCGGGTTCTCAAGACGCAGGTAGCGAGTGCGGACAGCCTCAAAGCCGCCGTGTTGATCAATCATTCGTTGGATGTGTTGCATGGGGTGTGGTCGAGGTAGGATTCGAGATCGGCGAGCGCGGCCCGCACGCAGCCGCCGCTGCCCACGGCGATTTGTGAGGCTGTGAATGCAGGCACCGGCCAGTGCGTGCTCAGGAACGCCGCTAGTTCCTCCGTGGTCGGCGGCAGCAGCTTGATGGCTTGGAACCGTGTCTGGAACCGTTCGGTGAGCATATCCAATTGCAGGTTGCTCGTGCCGAGGAATGCTCGCCCCGGCGGCAGGCGGTCGAGGTAGGTGAGCAGCAGGTCCTGCGCTTCACGGGAGCAGCGATCCAGTTCATTGACGATTTTCACCGACCATGCACTGAACAGGCTCCCATAAGGAAGCTGCTTCATCCACTCGCGCACAAGGTCCACCGTCACCTCACGCCCGTTGTAGTCCTCGATGGAGAGCGGTGTGCCTGCGAGCTGCAAGGCCACCAATTCCACCACGCTGGTCTTGCCCACGCCGGGCGGACCATAGAGCAGCAGCTTCATCGTGGCCGATGGATCACTGGCGAGGCGCTTGGCTTTGCCCGCCTGCGCCAGCGCCACACGCCGCGCCTGGCCGATCAGATCCTCCGCCGTGCGCGGTCGCCAGTTCATCGGGGACTGCACGGATAAGGTCGTGGTTGATTTGAGCGCACGTTCACGCGGCTTGGATGCCATGATGGACCTCCTTCCCGTGATGCGTGGAAAGCGCCGTAATCGCGGCCGTGATGGCCCGTGCGCCCTTCTTGTAGAGCGTCACTGCGAGCAGTTCGCCGTCGAGCCACACGGCCCAATACCGCGAGCCATACTTGGTAATGGAGAGGCGATCACTCATGGGTCCAGCCCTCCCGGCGGATGCGCGCCTTCACGGAGTTGATCGACAGCTCGAACTGCACCGCCGTCTGCTTGATGGAACCGGTGCGACGATACGCTCGCTTCACCGCCTTCCAATCCACCAGCGTGCCGTTGGTGGTCACGCTGACGCGCTTGCGCCGTGGCTTGGGCGTCGTGGTTGAGCCAATGATCTGGTCCGCAGGCGTGAACGCGTCGAAGCGCTGAGGCCCTGCGGGCGGATCATCCGGCTGCACCGTGCGCAACGTGGCGAGTTGCTCCCGGACTGCCGCACTCGCAATGGGGCGGATCATCTGCTCCATGCTGGCCGGTGGCTGGCCGCTGCGCACCCGCTGCAGGGCTTCCGCCAGCTTCGCATCGACGATGCTCTGGATGAGCTCGATGGGAATTTCGGTGATCGCATAGACCACCCCAGTGAGTGATTGCAGCCCGAGCAGGGCTTTCATCTGCTCGCGGGCCTCACGCGGGGAGTCAGCCTCCACACGGTCATCGAAGAGCACTTGGCCAGCACGGCTGGCGATCAGTTTGAACAGTTTCATATCGGTTTCGTTTTGGGTTTGGGTTTGGGTTTGAGTTAGCAGGCAAAGAGGCAGGATTGGTGGCGCGGGCGGTGATCCGCAGGCTGCGTCGCCTTGCGGCGTGCTTGAGCAGACCGCAGGCGTGGCACGAAGTGCGTGTTGCTCACCTGCATCCCCCGCCACTCCTCCCAAGCTCCGTAGAGCCGCGTCTCCTGCGCATTCATCCACACCCAGCGCCCTGGCAGCTTGTGCAGCGCCTCGGGGCCGGTGGTATGGATCACAAGAGCCGTCGCCCGCGTGTCGCTCATCGGGCCTGCGGGAATGGGTTCCTTGCGGTGCTGCGCCAGACGCTTGAGCGCATCTTCATACCCGCTCCACGTGCCATTGTGAAACAGCACCGTTTCCGCCATGCCGCTGAGGCTGGTGGAGGCCTTCGGGGTGACGGGAAACGGATGGCACAGCCGCGCATCCACCCCGCCCACGCTGGCCCAGCGGAAGTGGATGACCACTTCGCCCTCCATCTTCTTGAGCAGGGTCACAAGCTCGCCGGTATTGAGGTTCTTCTGCCAGCGCACGCGGCCACCTTCCCGCCATGCCACGCCCGCACCATGCGGGTTGGCTTCATGGCAGGCATACAGCACCTCGGACTTCGGGCGCACATTTTGAGGACATATCAGGATCACACACATATCAGTTTCAGTTGGGTTCAGGTTCGTTGTTCTTGGTTTGGCCCGTCTATCCGCAGACTGCGTATAGAGTGGGCAAAGGCTTAAAGGTTGGCGTCGGGGTAGCGTTCATCGAATTGCTGGCAGAGCCGCTGCGCATTCTTGCGGTAGTGGCGGAACTCCGAGTGCAGCTTGCCGAAGAGCCCAAGGGCGACGGGCCGCGCACTGCCGGTCCATCCGAGGTAGTCCCACAGGAAGCGCAGGCCATACGACGCCGTGGCGGTGCGCTTGGCTTGGATCTTGTTCTTGCCGAACCCGCCGAGACAGCGGACCTCGCAGGCTCGGCGACACAGCCCAAGCACGCTTGCGAGGTGATGCATTATCTTCTCGATGTTCAGCGTGCCGGCAAAGACGCGGAACTCCACCACGCCGATGAACCGGCCATCGCGATCACGCTTGAACGCTTTTCTAAAGTTCACCATGCCGCGACCGCATTGCTCGGCGCACTCGGCTTTGACGCGCTCCTGCTCGCAGGTGACGATCTTGCGCATGTGCTCGGCGGTTTGCTCGTAAAGAGGATGGCTGTAGTGGTTGAGGTGGCGGTCCGTTCCCGTCTGGCCGTAGAGGCTGCGGGCGTGCCAGCGGGCGATGTGGGCAAG
Organism: uncultured Verrucomicrobiota bacterium; assembly: GCA_903838675.1. GTDB lineage: Bacteria > Verrucomicrobiota > Verrucomicrobiia > Verrucomicrobiales > Verrucomicrobiaceae > Prosthecobacter. The sequence goes on along the minus strand of CAILZI010000229.1, from coordinate 827 downwards.
CTTGCGGATGAACTCGCTCACCGCTTTCGTGTCGGACGTGCCGATGATGGACTCAATGCCCACGGTGATGTGGCAGCCGCAGGAGCGATCCACCGTGGCACCGAGGGCGTTGAGCCATTCAACGAATCCGATCAGATGCTCCACGCCGTGCTCACCATGGAGGATGGGTGACACAAACTCGCAGGGCACCTGCCCAGCCTCGCAGCGAATGGAGCCATCGCGTTCCGCCCTCCACGTATCAGCGTTGAAGGCGGGAGCGTTGCGGCGGGCACCGGCAGTGGTGCGACCCGTGGTGACTGGATGCCCGGCGTGGTAACTGCCCACCGCCACTTGGCTGGTGGCAGGCAGGCGCGTTTCGAGTTCAATGCCCCACTGGATGAGGGCGGCTTTGGGATCAGCGGTTTTCATGAGGATGGAATGGGTGCGGGTGATTGAAGTCCATGCGGACTTCCCCTTGGCCTCGTCACCGTGGCCGCGTGTGTCGCACCGTTTTGAGCACCATTTTGCGAGCCGCTTATGAGAGGTCCCACGGCTCGCGGAACCCGATGAACTTCGGGAACCTGGGCGCTTCCTTCGCGCCGCTGGGCTGGTGCATGAACTTCACCATCCTGCCAATAAGCGCGTCGCGCTGCTGCCACAGGGTGACGCGGTCCACACCACCGACGACGTGGTTGTAGCCCACGCGAAACTCGATGCCCGTCTCCAACTGCTTGACGACAAAGCCGCCAAGTTCGCCGCGACCCACCATGCCGGACTGCGCCATGCTGCGCTTGGTGCGGCCAAACGCATCCTTCTCAGCCGCGTTCTGATTGCTCATGCCCTCGTAG
>CAILZI010000228.1 GCA_903838675.1 uncultured Verrucomicrobiota bacterium | reverse complement strand
ATTGTGGATTCGCATGGCGTGCAGATGCGGTATATGCTGGCTGATGTGACGCGCCTGGCTCCGACTCGCGAAGATCCGCGCCGGCTCGCATTGGAAGTGGCGGAGCCGATGCATCCGCTGGTGGTGGCTTACAACCTGCAGCGGTGCCGTGCTGAGCTGAAGAAGCAGATCGAGAGCATGAAGGCGAATCTGCTCATCGAAGACGGGCCGCGTCAGGCGCTGATCACCATGAACCCCACGGGCCACACGATGGAATGTGTCACGGCTCATTTCAGAGCTCCACCGCTGGCTTGAGGCATTTATGATTTATGATTTATGAATGACAACACACATGCAGTGCTGGAAGCGCTGGGGTTCGAGAAGATGGGTCTCGACCCTGATGCGCTGGATCATATGCTATATGAGCTGCGGGAGGTGCGCATCTGTGTGCCAGTGGCGGGTTGCTCTACGCGAGATGTGGCGCGGATCATCTGGCATGCCGGAGCAGCTGCAGCGCGCAAGGATGTGGCGGAAAAGCGCAAGGCTTATCTGCAGGCGCTGGATTTACGATTCATGATTTATGATTGATGATTTTATGAACACGGTGCCGGACCTCAGAATCGCATGACCTGGCACGATGACATCGCCACGCGGGTACAGATCGATGATGCGAGTCACCGGCCGCTAAACCTCACGCATTTTGCGGGCAACCGCACGCTGACAATGATGATGCCGTATTGCAGGCACCGCGAAGCGCGGATCGACCAACGCACGGCCGGCGAGCTGGCTCATCTGTTCGATCACTTTCACCGCCACGGGCAGCTGCCCATTTCATTCCCACAACCCGATTACATGATCTGATTTATGCAAACCGACCCCGCCGATCCCTCCGTTATCGCCACCACTGCGCGTGCGACCGCTATCGAAACCGACATCCTTGGCCACAGCTGGCGTGGGAAGCCTCTACAGCCTTGGACCAAGCGGCGTGAGATTTTATATCACGCGCTGCAATCCAGGGCGCAGAAGTCAGACGACTTTGTCGAAGCTATCTCCAACTCACTGGATTTACTGGATTTTGTGCTGGCGGAAACCGAGGCCTCGCTGGTGAAAAACAAGAAGGAGTTGGAGGCTGAGGGGACGGCCACAACGGTGGTGGATCTGATCAACTGGCATCGCTTTCTGGCCAGTGCTTCGCGGGTGCTTTGGCTGGCGCATCATGACTCGGTGCGGTGGGACAACTGCCGGGCTGAGCCGGATGTGTGGCTGCGGGATATTGAGGTTTGGTCGGATGAGTTCATCGACACCCATGAGATCATTGCGGCGGTAAAGCTGGCGCATCTGCTGCGCACGGAGCACAAGCAGTTCGTGACTATGCCACGGCCGGAAAAGAAGACACCGGGGATCGACGCGGGAAACTAGCCCTGCCTGAGAAGTGGGCGGCCTATGATGTCCAGCTTGCTCAGGCACTCCCTAATGATGATCCTGAACAGGTGTCCCTGGTGCGTGGTTATGCGGCCATCCTGGCCTACAATACCTTGCAAGGGTGTCCCCAGATCTGGCCCGACCCGCGTCTGTCCAAGATCGGGCGGCACATGCTGCGAGTGCAGGAGATGATCGAAACCCCGCAGCAGGTCGAGTGCGACCTTTGACTCTGGGCCATTCGTATGACTGGCCCTCTTTCATTGACGTTTGATCGTCATCAGTCCGCCTTTGCGAGAATGGCGAGCGAGTCCAAGAAAACACTGCCGGAACTCTGGATCGAGGAGGCCCGGATCTGCTTTGGTGGTAGCAACAACATGCCCGGTGTGGCGGGTATCACGCCTCCCTATGGAGAAGACAAGTTGCAAAATACGCGCAGCGCTGAGGCGCACGCGAAGGAGAAAATAGCGGCGGATATTTACGGGCTCTACGGCACACCTGGGGATGCGTATGATGCGATCAAGGAGAAGGCACCGGCGAAAGCTGGGCCGTTCTGGTGGCTGCTGAATCATAACGATGTTGCGGGTGCAAGCGACCTGCTGAGGGAAACAACGGGCAGCATCATTCATCCATTTGATGATGGCGTTTTTCATCGGCGGAACTTCATGAAACGCGGCCGCAAGGGAGGCTTTCGCTTCTTTGTGTCGGACCCGAAGAACCTCAAGGCTTACGTGCAACTGGAGCAGGAAATGATCTGGTGGCTGGCGTCTGGCTGGCATGAGCCTCTGGAGGCCCTGGGGGCGCGCATGCCGGCGGGGATACGAAAACATCCAGCACCGGGGCATTTAACCGTGACGATCAATGAGCAGATGATCTCCATCGAAGCGAGCAATGATGTGCGGTTTTCCGGTGCGATCAAAGACATGGAGCGGCGCATCATGACGGTGATGAATGACTGGCGCGTGGCGAGGCTGGACCGTGCGTGGGAGAACTACCTCGCGAAGCTGGCACGAGCGAGTGGGTTAAAGAAGGTCTAGACGTCTGGGACTTCCGGCGCATTTTGGCAGCTATGAAGGCGCTTTTTATGATTTTGCTCGGGGCCATCCTTTTCACCTACGGTGGCGTCAAGGCGGTGGAGTCCTCAGACGGCCGTAAGCCTAACCACGTGCTTTACTGTGGTCTCACACTGCTTGGAGTTGGTGTGGGCCTTTGGGGTCTGATCCGCAATCATTACGACCATACGCGCCGGCGCTGAGGGGGCGAAATGCCGAGAGCTTGCTTTTGTTGAAGGTGAACGCTAGAATTCTATTATGAAATTCTACGGCATCGTGTTTTCAATATTTGGCCTTTTTATTCTGGCCGCGTTTACGCTCAAATCTCGGCATGAAGCGCAGCTTGGGCGTCCTCCTGACAGTGTCGTTCTGGCTGCCTGCAAGCGCATAATTTTATCAAAAATAAGAGACCCATCGGCGGTTAAATGGAACCGTCATGATATTGAACTGCGCGAGGGGAAAGTCTTGGCATTGATTGATTTTACGGCCCCGAATGGCTTTGGTGGGCCCGTGCGAGCCACTTGGGTTTTTACCTTTACGCCAGATCTGGAATCCTATGAGTGCATCACTTCCTCAGGTGCGTTTTTTTCGTCTGATCCTGAGAAGTAAAATTGACACGCGGCATCGGGTAACTCTACCCGATCCTAATGGCCTCATCCCTTGTAGCTAAGCTCCAACTTGATATTGCTGCATACCAAGCGGCGTTGGCCCGGTCTGATGCAGAATTGGGTAAGTGGAAAGACCGTGCGAAGCAAAAAGTCAATGAGGTTGGTGCCGCTCATGCGAAGATGACGAAGAATCTCAGTGGTGGAGGTGCCAACCGTGGGCTCGCCAATGCTGCCATGCAGGCGCAGGACATTGCGGTGCAAATGCAAATGGGTACGAGTGCTGCAATTGTGCTCGGACAGCAGGGGTCGCAGCTTCTCTCTGCATTTGGCACGGGCGGTGCGTTAGCAGGGGGTGTCATCGCCATAGGTGCGGCTTTTTTCACCATGGGGCAGCATGCTCGCCAAGCCTTCAATGATGCTAAATCAGAAGCTGAAAAGTTGGATGAAGAGCTTGCTCTGATTGCTTCCGGCACGCAGCAGGAAATGGCAGTCGGAATTGGTAAAATCGACGAAGACATCAAACACTGGACTGATGAACTAGAAGATCTGAACACACTGTTTGGCACCGGTGCCAACATCGCTGATATATTTGGCGGCCCGGATGTTGAGGAGCGCATACGTCTGATTAGTGAGAGGCTGAACAAGCTTGGCTCGCAGCGAGCGGCAATGGCCAACAACATGCTGGATCTCTCAAAAAAGGAGCTCGAAATCGAACTGGCTAGAGTCAATGGTGAGGAAGAAAAAGCCGATTATATCGAACGGGAGCTTAAATGGATCAAAGAATGGAAGCGAATCGACGCATTGCCACGGCCCGAAAACATGCGCGATGAACTCAAGGCCAATGCTTGGAACAAAGAAGGAGCTCAGGCT
>CAILZI010000227.1 GCA_903838675.1 uncultured Verrucomicrobiota bacterium | reverse complement strand
TTCACCGGCGCGTACGCCATCAATCCCGTGAACGATGAAAAGATTCCTATCTGGATCGCCGACTACGTCCTTATGGGCTACGGCACCGGTGCCATCATGGCCGTGCCTGCGCATGATGAGCGTGACTTTGAGTTTGCGCAGAAGTTTGAACTGCCGGTCAAGCAGGTGGTGCAGCCGCCGGAAGGCAAGGACTGGCAAGGTTTCACGGATCACGGCATCGCGGTGAATTCTGGATTCCTCGATGGCCTGACAACGCCTGAGGCCAAAAAGAAAATCGCCGCATGGCTCGAAGAAAAAGGCCTCGGCAAAGGCACCATCAATTTCAAGCTGCGCGACTGGCTCTTCAGCCGCCAGCGCTACTGGGGCGAGCCCTTCCCAATTGTGTGGGAAGACGGCAAGCACCGCAGCATTCCCGAGAGCGAACTGCCGCTGCAGCCGCCGACGCTGGAAGACTTCAAGCCCACGGGGACTCCCGAGCCTCCTCTCTCCAAAGCCACCGATTGGGTGCGCTATTCCGCCACGGCCACACGTGAACTCAACACCATGCCGCAGTGGGCGGGCTCCTGCTGGTACTACCTGCGTTACTGCGACGCGCAGAATGACCAAAGGTTCGTGGGTGAGGAGGCGGAGCGTTATTGGATGACGGGGCGGTTGGGAGACGATCAGACAGTCAGACAATCAGACAATCAGACAGTCTCCCCATCTGATAGTCTCCCTGTCTCATTGTCTTCCCCTACGAAACCCGGCGGCGTGGATCTCTACGTCGGCGGCACCGAGCACGCGGTGCTGCATCTGCTCTATGCGCGTTTCTGGCACAAGGTGCTGTTTGACCTCGGCTACGTCAGCACGCCGGAGCCCTTCCAGCGTCTGGTGAATCAGGGGCTGATTCTTGGGGAGGCTGAATATTACACATTTACGCATCCAGATGGTTCCATCCATGGGTTGATCAGTGCTAGTGAAGTCAAAGACCTGATCGATGTTGCTACTGTCTTTGAGTCTGCGGAGATCGATTCTCTGAAGGATCTTAAAACGAGCCATGTTCAAGGCACATGGCAAGCTACCGGACAGACGGTTTACGGGTTCAAGATCAAAGATCCTGACCTTGTTGTTGAGAAACGAAAGGATGGCTTTTTCTACCTCTTCCCGTCTGCTTCAGGCGGCAAGGACATTCGTTTGGAAGTCAGAACTTCCAAGATGTCCAAGTCACGCGGCAACGTGGTGAACCCCGATGACGTCGTGAAAGAGTACGGCGCGGATTCGCTGCGCCTGTATGAGATGTTCATGGGCCCGCTGGAACAGGTGAAGCCCTGGAGCATGAAAGGTGTGGAAGGCGTGTACCGCTTCCTCGCCCGCGTCTGGCGTCTCGTCATGGAAGTCGATGAAGAAGGCGTGTGGAGCGTTTCGAAAGCGCTGCAAGACGTGCCTGCCAACAAGCAGGTCACCAAAGCGCTGCACGAGACCATCAAGAAGTGTGGTGAGGACATTGAGAAGCTCAGCTTCAACACCGCCATCAGCCAGATGATGATCTGCACCAAGGCCTTCACAGCCGAAGAGGTGATGCCCGCCTCCGCCATCGTCACGTTCCTCAAGGTGCTCAGCCCCTTCTCACCGCACATCGCGGATGATCTGAACGCACGCATCGCCAGCAAATTCCCCGCGCTGGCCGTGCAGGGCCTGCTCAGCGATGCCACCTGGCCGAAGTACGATCCCGCCGCCCTCATTGAGGACGAGGTTGAGATCGTCTTCCAGGTCAATGGTAAGCTGCGCGACAAAGCCCGCCTGCCCATTCAGGCCACCAAGGAGGAGATCGAAAAGGTCGCCCTCGCCAGCGCCCGCGTGCAGGAGTTCATGGAAGGCAAGACTCCCAAGAAGATCATCGTCGTTCCCGGCAAGCTCGTGAACATCGTGGTGTGAGCCACGCAGTTCAGCAGCAGTCCAGCCCTCTCACTTCTTCAGCCTCGGCTCACCAATGCCGAGTGTCGTGAGTTCTGCGCGAACGGCAGCCATGTCATCAGGCGAGACAAACAGCATGGTAAAGGCACCGCTGATGGTGCGCACGACGAACGCAGGCTTCAGGCCAGCCTGGATCTCGCTGTTGAGTTTTGCCTCCATGATGGCTTCGTTGGTGAAGGACCAGCGGGAGAAGGGGCCGGTCAGCTTGAGCTTGCTCACAAAAATGGCGCGCGATTGAGTCGTCGCGTTGTTGTATTCAAAATAGACGATCTGCTCCCCCTTGGCCCGCCTCTCCGCGACTTGTACGCTGAGGGCCTCACTGGTCATCCATGGGGTGAAGAGTTTCTCGCGCTCCTTGCCCTTCGATGACTCCACCTTGGACGGGTAGGACAGGCGCACCTCGTCTTTGGCCTGCGCCGGGATCAAGGTGACCAGAGCGAGAAACAAAACAATCCAGACCGAGCGTGAAGTCGTTTTCATGGGGGTAAGTTCATAGGTTAAAACACAGGGTTCTGTCAAGTAACACGAGTACTCATTATTCTAGGCCTGTCTCCATCCTTCACTGCTCCACCAGCCGACTGTGACAAGCCCTGCATGCAGGCTTTATGGATGGCTGGCTCGTGGGCGGATTACCCTCGGCTGCAAAGGGGTGAACTCCGGATGTTAAGAGCTGTCTTACAGACTGCGATCACGCCTCTAAGCATTCCAGTATTTGCGGACGCCGGGTGTTCGCGCTCCTGTGTACCTCATGCTCATCGCCATCCTTCATTACTCCAAACCGCCCGTCATCGGGGGCGTGGAGCGTGTGATCGGCGAGCAGGCTGCAGCTCTGCGCCAGCTTGGGCATGAGGTGGAAGTCCTCACGCGCCACGAATGGCACATGGCGAACTGGGATGCCGTCATCGTCCACAATGTCTTCACCATGCCCTTCGATCTTGCCTGGACGAAGAAGCTCATCGCCCTCACACGTTCCCGCCCCGACATCCGCTGGATCAACTGGGTGCATGACGTGCGCTGGTCTGAGCAGGTGCCGAAGGCCGTGCATGTGGCGGTCTCGGAGTTCCGGCGGCTGGACTACATGAAGGTCACGCAGGAGCCCGTCCACGTCATTCCCAATGGCTGCGATGCCAACGCCGTTCTGGGCCTCACCGACCGCGTGCGTGAGCTGAAGCTCGAACACGCAGGCCTGGTGCTGCTGCAGCCCACGCGCTTTGTGCGGCGCAAGAACATCGAGTTTGGCCTGCGCCTCCTCGTGGAGCTGCCCGAGGCTCTCTACATCGTCACCGCCGCACCTGATCCGCATCAGTCAGACGGAGCCAAATACTTCCGTGAATTGAAGCAGCTGGCCAAAGAACTCGGTGTGAGCAAACGCGTGCGCTTCCTCGGGGAGAAGGGCGCATTGACCGACCACGATGTGCGCAGCCTCTACCACATGTCGGATCTGCTCTTCTTTCCCAGCACTCAGGAAGGCTACGGACTGCCTCTCATCGAAGCCGCGCTGCACGGTGTCCCGGTCTTCTGCTCCCACATTCCCGCACACCGCGAAGTAGCGGTAGGTGCCACCTTCTTCAAGCTCACCGCCTCGCCTAAGAACCTCGCACGCAAGATCAAGGCAAACCCCGCCGTCCAGATACGGCAGTTGCAGCGGCAGATGATGGTCCGGCTGTCCTGGCCGCGAATCATTCAAGAGATGCTAGAGCCGTTGCTTTCCGGTGGAAACGCTCCATGAGTGGCTGCAGATGAGCCAATACTCCCACAAAGCCGAGATCGAAGCCGTGCTCTCCGCACGACATCAAAATGTGTTCGCCTTCCTGGGTGCACATGACGCCGGGGCAGGGAAGCAGGTGGTGCGCACCGTCCAGCCCTACGCCAAGGAGGTCGCGGTCATCGTCGGCACCGAGCGCGTGGTGGCCGAAAAGCTGCACAAGGACGGCTACTTTGAAGCCCTCACTCCCCAAGGCCTCTACGAGCTCGAAGTGACCCCCTTTGAAGGCGAGACCACCCGCCTCAGCGATCCCTACTCCTTTGGCCTTCTCCTCGGAGAGCAGGACATGTACTTTTTCCGCGAAGGCACCCATCAGCGTCTCTGGGAAGTGCTGGGTGCGAGCTTGAAAACCGTGCATGGCATTGCCGGCTGCCAGTTTGCCGTCTGGGCGCCCAATGCCCAGCGCGTCTCCGTCGTGGGTGACTGGAACCGCTGGGACGGTCGCGTGAACGTGATGCGCAACCGCATCGAGGCCGGCATCTGGGAGATCTTCATCCCCGGCCTCACCGAGCTGACGCACTACAAATTTGAGCTCGTGGACAAGCACGGTCACCTCTGTCTGAAGAGCGATCCCTACGCCGTCTTTGCCCAGCACGGCACGCAGACCTCCAGCCTCGTCTTCAACATGGACCGCTACCGCTGGTCTGACAATGAGTGGATGCAGGTGCGCGCCAAGCGTGATCTCTACCACTCTCCCATGAGCGCCTACGAGGTCCACCTCGGCTCCTGGAAGCGCAAATCAAGCGAGGGGAACCGCTGGCTCTCCTACAAGGAACTCGCCGACGACCTCATTCCCTATGTCAAAGGCCTCGGCTTCACGCACATCGAGATCATGGGCATCGCCGAGCATCCCTTTGACGGCTCCTGGGGCTATCAGGTCACCGGTTACTTTGCGCCGACCAGCCGCTTTGGAAATCCCGACGAGTTCCGCGAATTCATCGACCGCTGTCATCAGGCCGGCATCGGCGTCATCCTCGACTGGGTGCCCGGGCACTTCCCCAAAGACTCCCACGGCCTCGCCAAGTTCGACGGCACCGCGTTGTATGAGCATGCAGACCCACGCCTCGGAGAACACCAGGACTGGGGCACCCTCATCTTCAATTACGGTCGCCATGAGGTGAAGAACTTCCTCATCTCCAATGCCCTCTACTGGCTGGAGCAGTTCCACATCGACGGCCTGCGCGTGGATGCCGTGGCATCCATGCTTTACCTCGACTATTCACGCGAGCCCGGGCAGTGGATTCCGAACCACCTCGGTGGCCGTGAAAACCTGGAGGCCATCTCCTTCATGCGCGAGCTGAACACCGTGTGCTACGCCAAGCATCCCGGCACCACCATCATTGCAGAAGAAAGCACCGCATGGCCTGGTGTCTCCAAGCCCGTCAGCACCGGCGGCCTCGGCTTTGGCTTCAAGTGGAACATGGGCTGGATGAACGACAGCCTGCACTACATGGCCGAAGATCCCGTGCATCGGAAGTACCACCACGGCGAAGCCACCTTCGCCATGATCTACGCCTTCGATGAAAACTTCATCCTCGTGCTCAGCCACGATGAAGTCGTCCACGGCAAAGGCTCCCTCATCAACAAGATGCCCGGAGACCGCTGGCAGAAGTTTGCAAATCTGCGCATGTTCCTCTCCTGGATGTGGACGCACCCTGGCAAAAAGCTTCTCTTCATGGGCTGCGAATTCGGCCAGTGGAATGAGTGGCGTCACGACAGCAGCCTCGACTGGCATCTCTTCCTCGGGGAAGAACACAGCGGCCTGCAAAAGCTCGTCAAAGACCTCAACCATCTCTACACCAGCCGTCCCGCGCTTTACGCCAAGGACCACGAACCCGGCGGCTTCCACTGGCTGGACGCCAACGATGCCGACAACAGCATCTTCGCCTACACCCGCTCCTCGAATGATGGCGACAAAGTGACCGTCCTTGTCAACGCCACCCCCGTGACCCGCCCCGGGTACCGCGTCGGCGTCTCCGATGCTGGCACCTACCGCGAACTCCTCAACAGCGACGCTCCAGCCTACGCCGGCTCCGGTGTCAGCGCCGGTGCAGGCTTCCAGGCCCAGCAGGTCCCCTGGCAGGGCCAGCCCTGGAGCATCGTCGTTGATCTGCCACCGCTTGCCACGCTCGTGCTGGGCAGGTGAGGTTCACCGCAGGGATGCGATTGTTGCAAAGAGGAGCAATGTTTGGCGCGTTGATGTCGTCCCATGAAATTGCTTACCCTCGCCTCCTCTCTCCTCCTCGCCGTTGCCCTCAGCGCGGCTGACGCTCCCAAATCCGTTTACGATGTCCCGCTCAAAGACATCGATGGCAAAGACACCTCTCTGAAGGCCTATCAGGGCAAGGTGCTGCTCATCGTGAATGTTGCGTCCAAGTGCGGCAACACGCCGCAGTACAAGCAGCTCGAAGCGCTGAATCAGGAGTTCAAGAAGGATGGTCTGGCCGTGCTTGGCTTTCCTTGCAACGACTTTGGCGGCCAGGAACCCGGCACCAATGAGCAGATCAAAGAGTTCTGCTCCCTCAAGTACAAGGTGACCTTCCCGATGTTTGACAAAGTGGCCGTGAAGGGCGCGAACAAGAGCGAGCTCTACCAGGTGCTCAGCGGTCCGACCTCTCCCTTCCCGGGCGATGTGAAGTGGAACTTCGGCAAGTTCCTCGTCGGCAAAGACGGCAAGATCCTCAAGCGCTTCGAGCCCAAGGTGCAGCCAGACTCCCCGGAAGTCACCGCCGCGATCAAAGAGGCCCTGGCAGCGAAGTAACAGACTGCAACGCAAGCCAGCCAAGGCTCGGCAAGAAAGTTGATTTTTACAAGACGGCGACGGCTCAACGAGCTGTCGCCGTTTTTGTTGTTAATCCGAAAGGGGGATCAAGCAACGATTGAACCTTCAGAAAGCTTCAACCGATTGAACCTTCCCGCTACGCCGAAGTCGTCTGTCCCTTGACCGGTGGCACGGCGGGTGCGTCGCCTTCACCCTTGGGAGCAGGTGCACCGGGAGCAGTTGTCCCCGGCAGGTTATGGAATTCCAAGCGGACGCCGCTGTTCGCGCCATCCATCATCTGCAGCTTTTCACGAAACTCCTTCGGCACGGCCTGGCGCTCTGTGTCGTTGTTGATGGGCCAGCTCTGTTCCTGCCCATTCTTCGGCCGGGCGGTGAAGGTCTTTTTGCCGTCCTCGTTCTTGAGGGTGTACTCGCCGGAGTCGTCGCGCCGGGTCACGTTGGCGGCGGATTGGGACTGGCTGAAATTGAACCGCTGCAGATTGGTGCCAGGCGGAATGGAGATGCCGGTTTGCGGCTGGTGTCCTTTGTGAAAACGTCCGCCACCTTCAGTCTGCTGGCCATGGCCGGGCAGATTGAACATGGGAGCTTGGGGCATGGGGCCGCTGCCACCGCCTTTCGACCACTGCTGAACGCGCTCTTGGTACTCGCGCAGCTCCTGCTGAAGATTCCGCAGGCGTTCGAATTGCTCATGAATCGCGTTGCCCTGGTTCTGAAAGCCGCGCTGCTCGCCATTGAAGCCAGGCATGCCCTGGTGCTGACCCCATCCGCCAAAGCCTTGATGCGGGTGGTGGTCAGGGTTGGCCGTCACCAGGTGTTCACCCAGCGTGACGGGGACCTTGGTTACTTTGCCTCCGGAGATGACATCAAGCTGCACCACATCGCCCTTCTTTTTCGCCCGAACCAGCGCCATAAACTGCTCCATGTTCACGAGCTGCTGATCCTCAAACTTCACCAGCACATCGTACACCTTCAACCCAGACCCCTTGGCGGGAGAGTCCGGCAGCACTTCCTCGACCAGCAGGCCAAAGCCTTCCGCTAGGGCGAGCTGAGCCCGCAACTCCGCCGACACCTCACGCGTGAGCACACCGATGTAGGCCACCGGCTTCTGCTCCGGCTGGGGCAGGAGGTTCGCTTGTGCTGGGCGGCTGCCGGGTTGCGCAGCCGGTGGCTGGCCCTCGGCTTTCGGCTCCACCTGCTGGGCACACAGCGGTGCAGCGCCGAGACAGGCGATGAGGAATGTGTGGGGGAGTTTCATGGTTGGGAAGGCAAAGTCTGAGGCTGGTTGGAGCCTTGGCTTATCTGAAGGAGACGGGCTGCAGGAGCTGCTGCTTGCTGGAGATGTCCACCGTCATCTGTGAGCTGTAGCGTGGATCCACCCACGTTCCGAGCTCACGGGACACGACGAGGGCGAGCTTGTCTTCTGCGAGGCTGCGGCCGCGGTGGATGCTGTTTCCACGTTCGTCATCCGACTCACGAAGGCTGGCGGTGGGCGCGGCGGCCAGAGCGGCTGCCCCCCCCTGGGACTGCTGTGCCGGCAGGTAGCTCATCACGGCGATGGCGGCTGCGGCCCCCATGGCGGCCCAGCCTGCGGACATGATCCAGCGGGGCTGCTGCCGGGGTTTGTGGCGGCTGGTGCTGAGCCAGCTCATGTCCAGTTTCAGTTCTTCATCCACCCGCTGCACCAGGGCAGGGGAGGCGGCTGCTGGCGCGAGACCGCGCAGCAGGTTTTCGAGTTCGTGTTCGTTCATTTCGTTGTTCATGACATGGCCTCCGTGGTGGGTGAAAAGGGTAGGATGTTGATGGCGGGAGAGTTGGAATCGCCGAGCAGATCGGCGCGCAGGTGCGCGAGCTTCTTGTGCAGGGCCTGCAGCGCGTAGCGGTAACGACCGGCGATGGTGTTGATGGAGCTGCCCGTCATTGCGGCGATTTCGTTGAAGGTGAGATCTCCCCAGAGCTTTAGCGTGATGACTTCACGCTGATCTTCGGGCAGGGTCTGCAGCGCCTTCTCCACGATGGCGGCGGTCTCTTTCTGTTCGGGCTTGGGATCAAACGCGGGCGCGTTTTCACCTGCCACCGCGATCTCGGACTTTGCTTCCCGGTTCACCCGGCGGTGGTCGGAGCGGCGCTGATCCAGGGCAATAGTGCGAACGGCAGCGTAGAGTAGAGGGATGTGGCTGGAGTCCCCCTCTGGAAAGCGCCGCCACCAGCGCACGAAGGCCTGCTGCACCACATCTTCGGCATCCGCTTTGGAGTCGACCAGTTGACGCGCATACAGCACCAGCTGCGGAGCTAGGTGATCAAACGTGCTTTTCCAGTCAAAGGCGGCTTCCATGCGGGCAAGGTATATGCGACTACCCTAACGCCACAAGGCCCGGCTTTTGTATAGCAATGCTGAAAAATCAAGCCTTGGCCGCAGCAGGCCCGGGCGGGCTCTTGCCCCATTTCAGACCGTAGCCGATGAAAAGCCCACCCACGATGAACATGAAGGTGGAGTAAAACTGACCCTTCGTCAGGCCCAGAATCATCGCAGAGCCGCTGTCCGGCTGCCGCAAATACTCCATGGCAATGCGGGCGATGGCATAAAACATGAAGAACAGGCCGGCAATGATGCCCTGGCGCAACCGTGGGAAGCGCAGGCGGATGAAGATCAAGATGGCGCTGAGCAGCAGCCCTTCACAGAAAGCCTCGTATAGCTGGGAAGGGTGGCGCGGGTGCAGGATCTGCTCCAGCTCGGCAAGGCCGCCGCGACGCTTCTCAAAGTAAGCGATGATGTCCGGGCTGTGCTGCAGGCCGTTCACATAAATCTCGTGCATTAGGGCCGGATCACCCCCTTGTTTTGCGAAGTCCTCATGCAGCAGTTCCGTCGGAAACTTCACCGCCCATGGCACCGTGGTCACGTGGCCAAAGAGCTCGCCATTGATGAAGTTCGCGATGCGGCCCAGAAAGATGCCTAACGGCGCACCGCACACAATGGAGTCGCCGATGCCTGCCCAGGAGATCTTGTGCTTCCACGCATACCAGCCGCAGAAGAGTGTCGTTCCTGCGATGCCACCGTGGGCGGCCATGCCCCCTTGGTTCAGCAGGAAAAACGTCCATGGCTCGTGGATGAAGTGGTCAAAGTCGTACAGCAGCATGTAGCCCAGCCGCCCGCCCAGCACGAGGCCGAAGACCGCCACCATGGTGATGAAGTCCGCCACCGCCTCCGGCTTGATCTCGGTGAGCCCCTTCTGTGCGAGAAAGCGCATCACTCGGTAGGTCAGGTAAAATCCCAGCACGTAGGCCAGGCCATACCAGTGGATTTTGACACTGTCCGTGAAGCGGATCACGAAGGGGCTGAGGTCGTGCATGTAGTAGCCGAGATGCATTCGTCAGGCTTTTGGAACGGGAACCGCCTCCGCACAAGGAACAAAATGCACGCTGGTGCAGTGCCGGTGGTACTACCTAACCCCTCAGGTCCGCCTTGTGAATGCCCGACGCTGAAAAATCAAGCCTTGGCCGCAGCAGGCCCGGGCGGGCTCTTGCCCCAGATCAGTCCGTAGCCGATGAAAAGCCCACCCACGATGAACATGAAGGTCGAGAAAAACTGTCCCTTGGTCAGGCCCATGATCATCGCTGATCCGCTGTCCGGCTGTCGCACGCACTCCAGCGCTATGCGGGCGATGGCGTAGAGGATGAAGAACAACCCGGCGATGATGCCCTGGCGCAGCCGTGGGAAGCGCAGGCGGATGAAGATCAGGATGGCGCTGAGCAGCAGCCCTTCGCCCAGCGCTTCATAAAGCTGGGAGGGATGGCGTGGGTGCAGGATGGACTCCAGCTCGGCAATTCCGCCGCGACGCTGCTCAAAGTAAGTGATGATGTCCGGGCTGTGCTGCAGGCCGTTAACATAAATCTCTTGCATCAGGGCGGGGTCTCCCCCCTGCCGTATAAAGTCCTCATGCGTTAGTTCCGTCGGAAATTTCACCGCCCAGGGCACCGTGGTCACCCGGCCAAACAGTTCGCCATTGATGAAGTTCGCGATGCGGCCCAGGAACACGCCCAACGGCGCACCGCACACGATGGAGTCGCCGATGCCGGCCCAGGAGATCTTGTGCTTCCACGCATACCAACCGCAGAAGAGCGTGACTCCCGCAATGCCGCCATGACTCGCCATCCCGCCCTGATTCAGCAGGAAGAACGTCCACGGCGCATGGATGAACTCGTCAAAATTGTACAGCAGCATGTAGCCCAGCCGCCCGCCGAGCACGAGGCCAAAGAGCGACACCAGTGTGATGAAATCCGCCACCGCCTCCGGCTTGATCTCGGACAGCCCCCTCAGTGCCAGGAAGTGCATCACCCGGTAGGTGAGGTAAAAGCCCAGTACATACGCGAGGCCGTACCAATGAATGGCGATCTTGTCCGTGAACTTGATCACAAACGGGCTGAGGTCGTGCAGGTAGTAGGCGAAAAGCATGGTCCTAGGCATTGAACGGGAGTGGCGTCCGCACAAGGAACAAAAATGCGGCCGGGGCATTCACATTCAAGAAGCAGGGAAAACTTGTCAGGGGTGAATTTCTAAAGCTTCATCCACTTTACTTTTCATCACTGAATGTTTTAGGTTTATGCCTGAATCCCGGTTCACAGCCCTTGCCTTACAACTCAGACTCAACTCACATGACTCCATTCCCTGCTCACATGATCAAATCGCGCCTGGTTCCAACATTGCTCCTTGGCTTCTCATTGGCCGGATCTGCCCTGGCTTTAAATGTTGAAAATTTCACCGTTCCCGGCCAGTCGGTTGCCAACGCGGAAGGCCCGACGCTCATCAACGCGAACAGCACCGTCACCAACGATCTCAATGGTCATCTCTTCAACCTCCGCGCTGGCTATGGTGAGGAAGGCGCCAATGACGGCATTGGTGCCTCAATGGACCTCGGCGTCATCTCCGGCCAGGGCGACGGCAATCCTGACGCGAAAGCCCCGGTTGCCCAGCAGGTGAAGCCATCCCGTCCGTGGGAAGTCTTCACCAGCGTCGGCTATAACAACATCAAGCTCAACGCAATCAAAAGCCAGGCCGGCGTTCAGGTGGATGCCTGGGCTCCCAGCGTCGGCATCGAGCGTCATCTCACCCGTGGCCTTGCTCTGGGCTTTGCCACCACCTTCCTCACCAGCGATCAGGGCTACACCAATGGTCTCGGACACGCGCATCTCGAAGGTCCGGCCCTCTCCGCCTATCTGTCATTTGTGCGCAAGAATTTCTGGAGCAGTCTGCTCTACAGCTTTGGTGACTACCAGATGGACACCACGCGCAATCCCGGCTTCGGACTGGCCCAGGCCTTGGGCTCCACTCGCACCTACACCAACGCGGTGCAGTACAACACCGGCTGGAACTTCCGCTTTCAGAACAACACGCTCGTCACCGGGCCATTCGCCGGCATCGACTACCTCTACGGCACTTTGCGCGGCTACAGCGAAAACAGCAGCGGCCTGGGCGCGCTGACCTTTGGACGTCAGACCTATCAGTCACTGGTGACCCGCGTGGGCTGGTCGGTGACCAAGAAAGTGGAGACGAACTGGGCGGTGATCACGCCTCAAGCACGCTTGAGCTACGAGCGCCAGAATATCACCAACAACAACGGCAGCGGCGTGACCCAGATCAACGCGCCTGTCTCATCATTGGGCGGCAATCAAAGCCCCGGGCAGAGCTACATGGTGGCCGGTGCCGCCGTTAACTTTGAGTTTAATGACCGGTTCAGCATGCTGCTTTCCTACCAGGGCCAGTTCCTGCGCGCCAACCAGGATGCCCATTACGGCAGCGTGCGCCTGAGCTATAAGTTCTGAGTTCAGCAGCGGTTCACATTCAGGAAGAAGGGGCGGCAAATTGCCGCCCCGAAATTTTAACTCTTCAGTATGTTTACTTTTTGCAGCTTATCGTTCTAGATGCGCCCCTGAGGGGCCGTTCACAGCCCATTGTGTAGAAATCAGACTCGTATCCCTTAACTCCAACATCTGCTCACATGATCAAATCGCGCCTGACTCCGACTTTACTCATTGCCTGCTCATTTGCCGGATCTGCCATGGCTGGCAGTTTCTCCCATTTCGCCGTTCCCGGCCAGTCCGTTGCAAACGTGGAAGGCCCGATGCTCATCAACGCGAGCAGTACCGTCACCAACGATCTCAATGGTCATCTCTTCCACCTCCGCGCCGGCTATGGTGAGGAAGGTGCCAATGACGGCATTGTTGCTTCAATGGATCTCGGCGTCATCTCCGGTCAGGGCGACGGCAATCCCGATGCGAAAGCCCCGGTTGCCCAACAGTTGAAGCCCTCCCGTCCGTGGGAAGTCTTCACCAGCGTGGGCTACAACAACATCAAGCTCAACGCCATCAACGGTCAGGCCGGCGTGCAGGTGGATGCCTGGGCTCCCAGCGTCGGCATCGAGCGTCATCTCACCCGTGGCCTTGCTCTGGGCTTCGCCACCACCTTCCTCACCAGCGATCAGGGCTACACCAATGGTCTCGGCCATGCGCATCTCGAAGGTCCGGCTCTCTCCGCCTATGTTTCCTTTGTGCGCAAGAATTTCTGGAGCAGCCTGCTCTACAGTTTTGGTGACTACCAGATGGACACCACGCGCAATCCTGGTTTCGGAGCGGCCCAGGCCCTGGGCTCCACGCGCACCTACACGAACGCGGTGCAGTACAACACCGGCTGGAACTTCCGCTTTCAGAACAACACGCTCGTCACCGGGCCATTCGCCGGCATCGACTACCTCTACGGCACCTTGCGCGGCTACAGCGAAACCAGCAGCGGCCCG
>CAILZI010000226.1 GCA_903838675.1 uncultured Verrucomicrobiota bacterium | reverse complement strand
GGTGCCGCTGGCCGGACTCGAACCGGCAAGGGAGTTACCTCCCAGCAGATTTTAAGTCTGCTGTGTTTACCATTTCACCACAGCGGCGTGGGGGAATGCCTGCGCCGCCAGTTTAGCGGCAAAGCCGGACGCCTTAATAGCTGAAAATCTCGCCGTCCTTGAAAAAGCGCTTCAGCTCGACAGCGGCCGCTTCAGGGGAATCCGAGGCGTGGACGACGTTGGTCATCTTGTCCGTGCCGAAGTCGCCACGGATCGTACCCTTCGGCGCGATCTTGGAATCCGTCGGGCCCAGCAGGTCACGCACATGGGAAATGATGTTCTCACCAGCAATGGCCACCGCGATCACCGGCTTGCTCTTCATGAAGCTGGCCACGTCCGGGAAGAAAGGCTTGTCCGCGATGTGCGAGTAGTGCTCCTTGAGCAGTTCATCAGTGAGCTGGATCATCTTGCAGCCACGGATGCGGAAGCCTTCGTCTTCGAGACGCTTGAGGACTTCGCCATTGATGCCGCGAGCGACGCAGTCAGGTTTGAGCAGGATGAGGGTAGTTTCTTGGGCCATGAGGGACGTGGGGGAAAAAGGGTTCGCACAGTGCCGTCCGCCGCTGCATCCGTCAAGGCTGGGAATGTTTTGCCAGATGGAAACGCGGCGCTAGGCTCTGCACTGGTCCCCCCTCCGCGTCATGCCCGTACGCTCCTACGCCTTCTTTGATCTCGATCACACACTGCTGCCGTTCGACACGCAGGCGCTCTTCTGCAACTTCGTGCTGCACCGCGAGCCATGGCGGCTCCTGCTACATGGGTTGTTCGTGCCTGTGGCACTGGCCCGTGCCTGCGGCTTGGCCAGCACCGCCACCGCCAAGCGCGCCTTTTTGAGCTACCTGCGCGGCATGCCCCGGGAGCGCCTCGCTGGGTACGCCCGGGAGTTCGCCGAAGTCTGCGTACCAAAATGGGCCTACCCATCTCTTCGCGCCGAAATCCTGCGCCACAAGCACCAGCACCGCGTCCTGGTGCTGAACACCGCCAGCCCCGACTTCTACGCGCATGAGATCGCCCACGCGCTCGGGTTTGACTACTGCATCGCCACCCGGTTTGAGATCGGCCCCCGGTTTCCCGGCATGCCCCGGCTCGTCACCGGCAACAACAAGCACGAGGCCAAGATCGCCGCCATGGAGCAAGTCGTCCCCGGATTGACACAACTCACCGACCAGGAACGCGCCAACAGCTGGAGCTACTCAGACAGCGCCGCAGACCTGCCCCTGCTCGAATACGCCGGCTACGCCGTACTCGTCCACCCCTCCCGCAGCCTCGCCGCCATCGGCCGCCAGCGCGGCTGGGCCATCCTGCACCCAGAGCGGCCCTACACCACCAAGGTCGGCGACATGTTCCGCGTGGTGCTGCAAATGTTCGGCCTGCATCCAGAGTGAAGCGCGCCCTTGCTCAAGCCGCAGATGGACTTATGATCGCGCCGGTTTGGAGAAGCACCCGTAGCTCAGTGGATAGAGCAGCCGATTTCTAATCGGCTGGTCGCAGGTTCGATCCCTGCCGGGTGCGCCACTC
>CAILZI010000225.1 GCA_903838675.1 uncultured Verrucomicrobiota bacterium | reverse complement strand
TAGGGGTCGGCCTTGGGGCGTGGCGTGCGTTTCTCCGCCTGCTCCGGTGTTTCAGTGGCGGCGGGCTTCACGGCCACCAGCAGGCCGCTGCGTGCGTTGATCAGCGCCTTGCAGGCACCAGCCACACCTTCAAGAATTTGATTCGTCAGCAGCGGCAGCACCTTCTTGATGATGGGCTGTGCATCCGCCTCGGTGATCTCGTCACTGTGTTTGATGAGGTAGAACAGCAGGCTCAGGCCCGTGGTGCGGCGCACGCCGCGCTCGCTGCTCTTGGTGGGGTGCGCGAAGCTGCGAAGGTGCGTGCTGTTCATGAGCTGTTGCGCCGTGCGCATCTCCAGCCCCAGCAGATCCGCCACTTCCTTGCTGCTCCATTCTTGGTTCAGCCCACGGTCCAGCACAGCACGCACCTTCGGGTGCATGCTGTTCCCATGCACTTGCTGTGCAGGGGCGCGGTTGGCGGGCTGGGCGGTGATCATGGCGGTGGCGTGGTCGGGTGATCAGGCAGAGACGGTGGCAGCGGCCTTGAGCTGCTCGGCCAGGGCGCGGGCCTCGCACACGGTTTGCAGTGCGGGGATGGGCCAGCAGATGAAGCGCTCCGACTTCGGGTTCGGGTCGTAGATGACGAGCTCGAAGTCGTCGAAGTTCTCGTAGCTCAGCCCGATGCCGGTCAGGGCGTAGAGTTCATCGTCCAGTGTTTCGATCTCATCGGAGACGAGATCCTTCAGCGCGGTGTCAGCGAGGCGGTCGAGATGAGGCGTGGGAATCATGGCGGTGTGAGGTGTGATGATTTTTTATGCGGCCTTCTTTTTGGGGTGACCCGTCGTGCTCGTGGTGGCAGTTGGCTTCACCACGGCAGCTGCGGGCCAGGCGATGTGCCGCTTCGCAAGGAATGCGGCGTAGGCGTTCACGATTCGCATGGAGGTGCGCTCACCCATGAGCACGCGGTAGAGGTGACCTTGTGTTGTGCCGTTCTCGCGGCTGAAAACGACGCTCCCAGGGAACTGCGTAACACTCCCGAAAGGTCGGGATCGGTTAGGCTCTTCGTGATTGCGGGCTGATTTAATTGCGGGCATATTGCCAGATGGTAATTACCGAATGACAACAAAGCAAGCCGAATCATTACCAGATGGTAATTTTGCGGACAGGCTCACCTCGCTCATGCGTGGCACGGGGAGAACTGCACGTGATATTGCGGACGAGATTGGTATTCCGCCCCCAACACTGTCTCGTTATGCCACAGGTGAGCGCGAGCCACGTTATGCGGAAGCCGCCAAGATCGCGGCCTACTTCGGCCTCTCGACAGATTCACTCATGCTTGGTAAATCCTCCATTTTAAAAGAGGATGCACCGGCCTACCGCATCGATGATGCCGCTCAGTGGAAGCAGCGCGCCCTTGAAGCTGAACTACAAATTGAGAACCTTAAAAAAGCATTAACCTCAATCATAAAAGATTTATGAAACTACTCATCGACTGCCCGCATTGCCAGAATGAGGTCAACATACCAGCAAACATGGAGGTGGCGTGCCCTAGCTGCCGTCAGCCAGTAATAGCGGAAACGCGATTGGCTTCTGTCCCCAAGCCCAGCTTGTTACACGCTGCTTTGCACTACCAGGGCGGCACGGTAATGTTTGTGATTTTGCTGGTCGTTTTGATTCCTGTGGTGTCGGCGGTGTCATGGTTCTGCTTCCCCTATTTGCCGGAATTGAAGAATGTTAATCACCTGCTTCAAGGTGGTCCTTTATTGTTTGTTGCCCTGATGCTGTATTTCATTCCGGCACTCATCGCCAGTAGCAGGCGCGCATCAAATGCCGGACTTATTTTTGTGCTCAACTTGCTCGCGGGCGTTACAATTATTGGATGGGTCGCGGCATTCATCTGGGCAGCTGTCGATAAACAAAAGGCAGCGTGATACAGAGCAAACCCGCACCTTGCGGGTTTGATCTCTGAAGGCCGCGCAGCGATGCGCGGCTTTTTCATGCCTGCATCAGATCGTGCCCGCGTTCGGCGCGCAGGGCGCGTTGCGCTCGCTACCGGCGGCGGCGGGAGTCGTGATGGTGGGTCATCGCACCGGCAGTGATGACGCCGGTCGGTCTCATGGCAGCTGTGGTGTAGTCTTTTTGCCAGACTGCATCACAGCACATGGCACCGACCACGGCAGAGCGCGGGCGACTTCACGCCATGAAACCCGACGCCTTCTTTCCGCCGCCACCGCAGTTCAATCAAGCACCGCTGCCTTGCAGTGATCTCACCCCAGGACGCCAGCGTGCGTTGGTCCGCATGGCG
>CAILZI010000224.1 GCA_903838675.1 uncultured Verrucomicrobiota bacterium | reverse complement strand
GCTTGCGGCCATTGTTGATTTCACATTCAACCTTGGGGCCGGTCGGTTGCAGGCTTCGACGCTTAGGCGGCGGGTCAATCAGCGGGACTGGCCAGGTGCGGCGCAGGAGTTGCGTCGGTGGATTCATGGTGGTGGGAGAGTGTTGCCGGGGCTGGTGCTCAGGAGGGAGGCAGAGACTTTGCTGCTGGCATCCGGTCAATCTGGACAAGGCGTGCTGGCTGGTAAATAATAATAGTTATTAACTGTTAGGAGACCGTCATGCCCACCAGCGTTGCCCTGAGCCCCCATTTCGAGACGTTCATCCGCGACCAAGTCGAAAGCGGCCGCTACAACAACGTCAGTGAAGTCATCCGTGCTGGACTGCGATTGCTCGAGGACACCGAGCGCCAGCAGGCTATCCAACTCCAAGCGCTGAGAAATGATATCGCCGCAGGCAAGGCCAGCGGCGCAGAACTTGCTGCGGAACCGGTGTTTGATCGATTACAAGCCAAATACGCACAGCAGGCGACTCGCCAAGCGCGCTAATGCAGTTACTGATAACGGCCTTGGCAGCGTTCGATCTTGAGGAGATCGGCGACTACATTGCACAAGACAATCCGGTTCGCGCCGGAACTTTCGTGGCTGCGTTGCGTGCGCATTGCGAAAAGATTTGTCTCAACCCTGCGGGCTATCGGCGGCGGCCTGAGCTGTCTGATGACTTGCACTCATGCGCGCATGGTAACTACGTGATCTTTTTTGAGTCCACGACAGAGCAGGTCACCATCGTTCGCATATTGCACGGCGCACGTGATATTCCTGAAGTCTTGAACCCCACGTAAAGTCACTCAGTTTTGTAGCGGCTCAGCGGAGCTGATACTTTTCTCAGCGGCCCTTTGCTCTCTTTTTTGTCGATCGAGAAAGCGAATCGCGCCTTGGGCGAGGATGGCACCAATGATGGCCATGGGACTTGGCTCGGACTTTGAGTCGATTCGTTCTTGTGGGTGAGATTGCATGCTGCGGGCTCCTTTTGTTTGATGAAGCCGCATGTTTGCTTCTATCTCGAAGAGCTATCAAGTCGATCCGAATTTCCAGTTACACGGCCCCGTCAAGTAGCTGTCTCAACATTTAGAAAGATGAACCGGACACCAAGTGATTGATCGGCGTCTCCATCAAAAACTTAGCCGGTTTATGATGGGGTATGTTCTGCCCCGCCAAGACTATTTCGAACTGATTCCAATTCGTTCGAACAATTTACATCCCGTTCGGGGCCTCCTTGGGTGCGCCCCTAGAGCACTTTCCGGATCAGACAGGCTTCTTCATAGGCCTCAATGTCTTTGAGCCGGTACAAGACCTTCCCCACGATCTCAGTGGCTGCTGACCCAGTTTTCAACACTCAATCCAGCGTAGTTTACAAAGTCGGCTTCGTTGTTAGTGACCAGTGTCACTCCTAAAGCGACCGCATGGGATGCGATGAGTTTGTCCAGAGCATCTCGGTTGCGATCTTTGTAGGCTGCGCGGATGGGACCATAGGTCTTGGCAGCTTGTGCATCAAACGGCGCAACCTTGATGTCGTCGAGCAAGCTCTCCAGTGCCGACCGGTTGGATTCCTTTGCCGCAATGCTTGAGCCCTCGATACCAAATTCAAGTTCAGCCAAAGTAACCGCAGAAATAATAACGTCGCCCACAAAGCACTGGGCAAACCGCTCTCGCACCTCAGGCGGCTGGTGCTTCATGAGGTAAATGCAGATGTTGGTGTCGAGCATGTACTTCGGATTCATAAAGTCTCGCGCTCGCCCTCCATGTTTTCGCCCCGCCCCTGGGCCATGAAGTCAGGTGAGAACTTGGCAAGTTTGCCCAACACATCGCCCATGCGGCGCTGGGCCGGGCGGATGCGCAATTCGTCCCCCTGGCGCTCGATGACCAAATCAACGTCCCACGTGCTATAGGCAAGTTCGGCAGGAATGCGAACGGCTTGCGAGTTGCCGTTCTTGAAAAGTTTGGTATTGGCCATGGAGAATCCTTTATGGATGTACGTGTACATCTTAATCTAGGAAGAAGCGAATGTAAAGCCAAGTATCCAGTCGATCAGCGGCGCGAGTTACATCAATATATCGACATTTCGAAAGATGAACCGGACACCAAGTGCTTGATTTGCTTGCCCTTCAAAACTTAGGCGGTTTGTGATGGAGTATCTTCTAGGCCGCCAGTACAAAGACCGCAAACCTGCTCAGCAGGCATTGAGGCAGCCTCAGACCCCGCACTACGCGGGGCTTTTTGCTTTAGGCGCCTGACTTGGACCTCCGGCATCGGCCCGGCGACAACAGCAATGGCAAGCTCAGGACGATGACGACAGCCGCTGCGCCTTGAACAAGGCGCGACCATAGGAGCAGCGCCGGGGCGTGGCGGCTGCATCCGCGCAGTCCTGCTCCTTAGTCATGCCATTCGAAGCCTCAGTGCCTTGATGCCCGAAAGGGTCTTACTGGCTTTCGCTGCGACCCGTGCTTGCCAGAGATCGTATGCAGCCTGCTGAGCCAGCCAAACCTCAGCCGCCCCGCCATGGTCGCGCCCCAGCCAACGCTCAAGGCGCAGTGCCATTGAAGGGCTGATCGCAGCCCGCCCATTGACTACCTTGGACAAAGTCGTCCGGTCGACGCCCAAATGGGCAGCTGCTTCGCCTACCTGCAGATTCAAGGCAGGAAGGATGTCGTCTCTCAAAGTGAGGCCAGGGTGGGGTGGGTTGAACATCGAACTCATAAACACCTCAGTGGTAATCCTGGTAGTCCACCAGGATGGCATCGCCGTTTTCAAAAGCAAAAGTCAGACGCCAGTTGCCGTTCACGCTGACTGACCAGTGGCCGGAGAGGCGGCCCTTGAGGGGATACCAGTCCCACCCGGGACGGTGCATGTCTTCAGGCCTTGTGGCCGGGTCCAACGCAGACAGTTGCCGAGCCAGGCGCGGGGCATGACCGGCTTGGATCCCGGCGCGCGAGCCGGACTTGAAGAAGCGCTCAACGCCCTTGTGCCTGAAGCTTCGAATTATTCTTCGAATGTAGCGCGTAGCGTCACGCACTACAATCGCGGGGGGCGGACGATCCGGGTTCGAATACAGACCGCCACCAGAATCGGACACCGTCAGTCGCAGAGCAAGTTAGCGCTACAG
>CAILZI010000223.1 GCA_903838675.1 uncultured Verrucomicrobiota bacterium | reverse complement strand
GCCCGAACCCGAAGTCCCGCCCTGACCGGAGCCATTGCCATTGCCATTGCCATTGCCATTGCCATTGCCATTGCCATTGCCATTGCCATTGCCATTGCCATTGCCATTGCCCGCCAGCGAATCAGCAATCTGCTTGGCGTCATACGCAGCCTTCGTTGCTGCCAGCTTCACGTCGTCCGCCTTCTTGACGTTATCCTCAGCCTTCGATGCCGCATTCTCGGCGGCATCCGCCACCTTCGTTGCCGTCATCTTCGCGGCTTCGGCCTTCTTCGCGTCATCCGCAGCATTCGCAGCTGCCTCCTTGGCGGCTTCGGCCTTCTTCGCGTCATCCGCAGCATTTGCAGCTGCCACCTTGGCGGCTTCGGCCTTGTTCGCGTCCTTCGGAGCCTTCGTTGCTGCCTGCTTCGCGTCGTCGGCCTTCTTGGCGTCATCCGCCGCCTTTGATGCCGCAGTCTTGGCGTCATCGGCCGCATTCTTTGCCTTCATCTCGGCATCATCCGCAGCCTTCGTTGCCGCCATCTTGGTGTCTTCGGCCTTCTTCGCGTCATCTTCCGCCTTTGTTGCCGCCATCTTGGCGTCATCCGCAGCCTTCATGGCTGCCACCAATGCGTTTTCGGCCTTCTGCGCGTTATCCGCAGCCTTCGTTGCTGCCAGCTTCGCGTCTGCGGCCTTCTTCGCGTCTTCGGAGTTCTTCGAATCTTCGGAGTTCTTGGAGTCTCCGGAGTTCTTGGAGTCCTCGGAGTTCTTGGCGACATCCTCAGTGGAAGTTTTCGAGGAATTGGAATTGTCCTCCGCGAAGGCAGGCAGAGATGTAGCGATTAGAATGACAGATAGAATAGTGGTTTTCATGAGGCCTCTATTCTTCCTCTCTTTACCCAACCCGAAAACCCCCACAGATGCAGGGGGGGCGAGATGCTGGGTGGTCACTCTTTCCGAGGCCTAGCCCTCGCAAAACAACTCACGAAATCAGCGCCCCATGCACCCAGGCAACTCGCCCACCATGAGAGGAAAAGGGCCGTGAAGCACAGCCTCGTTTCACCAGCGCACTCATTCAAAGCAGCCCAGAGATCCGTTCATGCTTGAAGCAGCTCATGGCTGGGAGCGCCGACATTTTGTCAGCTTCGGGCGGGCGTCCATGGTGCATCGCCGGGGAATGAGGCTGTGCTGAAAATTCGGCGTGCACTCACTTCGCGGAGCGCAGTCCAGAGCCCACAGGCCTCCGGCGCCAGATTTCACACCGACTCCATTCACTTCAGTCTGATAGGCAAGTCTCACTAGATCTCCCCCAGCCTCGCCGCCACGGGATCTGCAAAACCACCCCCACGCACTCCTCAACGCCCTCAGTCACAGCCCCCTGAACACACCAAAGCCGCCAGGCCCGTGAGGACGCTGGCGGCTGAAAGCGGCTGCCGTAGCAGGATATGTTAGAAAATATTAAAGCATACAAGACATGGCCGCACCCGATCATGCCGCCTTCTGCCGGCGCGTCCGCACCTGGCGCAGCACGATCACCCCAGCAAACGCCGCCAGCAGCGTCACCGGCGGTGCCGGCGCACCCGGAGCCGCGCCCACCGCCGTGCTTCCCAGCGCCCAGTGGGTGCCCGCCAGCGATTCCTTCGTCACCTTCGTCGTCTGGGTGCCGTTCACCAGCGCCACCGGCAGGCCCGGCAGCACACCATCCGTCATCGGATTCCACGCCTTCACCCGCGTCGTGTAGTTGTCAGACTCAAAGCCCGAGTAGTTGTTGTTCGTCAGCACGATCTTGTCCCAGCTCGTCTTCGTGTCGCCAAAGAAATTGATGAAGCCAAAGGCCTCGCCGCGGTCCATCGTGCGGTCCTTCGGATTGCCAAAGTAGGTGTCCGGCAGCTGGCCCATCAGGCTCGCCGTCGTGAATTCACCCACCAGCTTCGAGCCATTGTAAAAATCCAGCTTGTTCGCCGCATCTCCCGCCGACCACCACATGCCAAAGTAGGACGTGCTCTTGTCCAGCGTCAGCGTGCTGCTCAGCACCTCCGTGCCCGCGCCCTGCAGCGAATACTGCGAGCCGTTCGGATTCCCCTTGTCCACCGCCCCGCCATAGATGTCCGTGCTTTTGACATAGAGCTGGTCAAACGTCCCCACCCCGCCCCAGGAAACATTCTTGTCCACACCCGTGTTCAGGTTGTCAAAGGTGAAGAGATTGGTTTTGGCCAGCGAGGAGACCGTCGCATTCGGATTCTCCGCGTAGGTGATGATGAGTTCTGCGCTGGCAGGCAGCGCCGTGGTGAGCAAAAGGGCGGATAGTATGGCTGTTTTCATGAGGACTCACCCATCGCCGCCTTTTCATTCTCCGAAACCCCCCACACTTGCAGGGGGGGGGCGACTAGGCCCAAAATGCCCAAACACCCCCTCAAAATGGGGTCAGGATGCAAATTCTTGACAAAAATAGCCCCCTGAAAACATCCCGGATCATGCAGGCAAAAGCCTCCTTGAGGTGAACAAGGACTCCCAGCATCAGGCCGCATTCAGGCCGCGTGGTTTTCATCCCTCCTGGGCCACCATCTCCATTTACATCGGCAGCACCTGCTTGAAATGTGAACCATGGAAGCCCCGCCGCCACCAGCACCGAAGTCATCTCCCTGGAGCGGGATGGACTTGGCGCTGCCATTGTTTCTCCTGATGCCCACCGCCGACTTCGCCGCGATTCAGGGCGGACAGGCCGCAGCCTTGCACATCGCGGGCGCAGGGTTCGTCCAGCTCAGTCCCGTGTTCATGCTTGCAGCCGCCCTCGGCACACCTTTGCTCCTGCACCGCACTCGTCTGGCCCGCTGGCGGCGTGGCATTGCGGCAGCCATGGTTTTCCTCTGCCTGTTCTCCCCACTGTTGCTGCTTGATGCGGCCAGCTCCTCCATCCCACTTTCACGTTTCCTCACCCAGGAGGAAAGCACCGGGCTGCGAAAGACCTTCGACATCCCCTACGTCACCTCAGCCTCCGGTGCAGGTCACCGCCTGCGCGTGCGCTGTGCCGATGACACCCCCGCACTCCGGCACCATCTGCAGGCGCTCGGAGTCCTCGCCACAGATCACGCAGCGCGGTAATAGCTGTGCCGCATACCAGCCTGTGGCATCACGGCAGCACCGCATTGCAAAGGCTTCCCCAAACGCAGCCCCGCTGCTGTGCAACAACGCGCAGCCAAAGCAGCCCACCTGCTATGCCAACGGGCGCAGGCAGCACTTCCGCTGCCACGCAACTGAACAACTTCGCTTCGTGCCCCTCCCACGCCCCTACCGCCTCTCCCGGCCACCCGGCCCACCTTGGGGCACATGAGGCACATTTTGCGGCACCTGCGGCAGACGCTGCTGCTGTGGCGGCGGCTGAAAATGCACCGGAGGCTGCATCTGCGGCTGCGGCGCAGGCACCAACCGTGGCGGCGTTACCGGCGCAGACGGCGGCACAAAAGTCGGCTGCATGTGCGGGCGCTCCGCAGGCCCATTTCCGCTCGGCTGCATCGGGTGGTGCCCCTGAAATCCCGGCTGCATCCCCGCACCCTGCGGCACATTCTCATGGGGAAAACCCGGCCTGCCATTCATGCCCGCACCCCCCGGAGCAGGCGCAAAGTTTTCACCCGGCCTCAGGTTCGGCGGCACACCCGGCTGTGGCTCAGCCGGCACGCCAGTGTCCATGCGCTCATGGTGCGGACGGCCCGTTTGCGTCACGTTCACACCGTTACCGCCCGGGGCCATCGTCACACGTTGCGGGATGCCCGGAGGCCCGCCAGAGGGCAGGGGATTCCTCGGCGTCATCGGCAGTCGCTCGTTCTCCACACCGCGTCCAGCCTCCGTTGGCTGCGGCATCGTCCCACCCGCCACCGCAGGGCCGCCCCGGCCCAGGCGCTCCTCCGCATTCAGCACCCGGCCAAAGGCCGGCGGCGGAGCCGTGCTCGTCGCAGGCTGCACATGTTTCTCAGGAAGAACAGCCGGACGCGTACGCGCCAGCTCATCGTGCTGCTGGATGCGCAGCCGCTGCGCCCCCTCCAAATCCACCGCCCCATGCCAGCCACGGTCCATCACCGGCTTTTCCAAAGACTCACGCACCCGCGCAGGCAGCCCCTGGGAGGCCCCCCTGCTGAAAGCCGGCGCCGCCACCACCAGCTGCCCCTGCTCGATCCGCGACATCCCACCCGCGCCACGCTGCTGCCCGCCACCCCGGCGATCCATAAAATTTTGGCGAAATCCCGCATCATCCTGCCGCAGCGTCAGCCGCCGCAGGTGGTTCCCGCCCAGCCCATCAAACCTCAGCGGGTTCGGCCCGCCCACAAAGATGTGGTGCATCACATTTGGCCGGTAGCATGTGTTCGTCACATTCACCGACTGACCGTAAAAGCCGAAATTATCCCTGCGATCCAGGATGTAGTTCAGCATCGAGCCACTGCTCGCAAACATCAGGTTCGGCACAAAATTGTAGTACGTCGGGCCCACATCGTAGTAGCTGTCCGTCCAGCCCCCAAAGCCCACGTTTTGAGACCACATCGCCTCCGGCGGCAGCGGCGCCCAGCCGATCTGCCCCTGCGTCTGCCGCCACGACACCCACGCCGGCGCCCACTCACTGCCCGGCACCCACATCCAGTTGTTCATGAGGCGGATCCACCGTCCGTAGTGGTACGTCAGCCAGCCAAACTCCTCGTTCGAGATCCACGTCCAGCCCGCATCCGTGTACGCCCAGCTCCCGTCCGCATACGGCGCCCAGCCCGGATTCTGCGCCACCATCGGCTGCCACACATACCCGTAGTTTGGCGTGTAGATCCAGTCCCCGTACGGGCTCAGCATGTCGTACATGGCGTCGATCGACAGCGGATCACCCCCCATCTGCCCCGGGTCATACTGCTGCGCGGGATCAATCGGCTGTCCCTGATCAAACGGCAGCCCCTGCGCCCGCACCTGCGGAGCCGCCACCGCCGCCATCAGCACCGCACAAAGGAGAATCAAAAAACGTTTCATGGTAGGGATAAAAGGAGAAGGGTTGGAGGGAGAAAGAGCAGGGCAGGGCACACAACACGCGCCCCACCAAGGAGCATCGCATCCGCGCTTCGGATGGATGGGTGCATTCACACCCGCACCCGTTCAGACGCCATGAGCCTCACCGAAATTCAAAGCCCCCGCCATGGGGTGAAACCCTCCTTCGAGTATCAGGGAAAACCCCCATGCCGCTAAGCCACGGGGGCTGGGAATGGAGGCCAGTTGCGCTGCAACTGTTGCGGGAAAGCGCCTCCGCAAGGCCACAAGCGAAACCAATTCCCTTGCCACCCCGATCTCACCACGCTTTCATCTGAAAAATCACGCATGGCCCGCCAATCATGCAGTAGAGCCGCTGATTTTTCCTTCCATTGGCCCTATAGCGATGAACATCATGACCGCGCTCCGGTTAATCGCGCTTTTGAAACGGCACTTTCTCGATACAATCCAGCCAGGTACGATGACATCCGAACAATTTCTCAAACATCTGCAAAAACATGCGGCATCTTTCGCCAAGGCCGTCGCCACAAACGAAGGAGAATGGATCATCAAAGGTTTCATTGACGTCCATCAACGCATTTATTCCATCTCAGTGGATACGAAGATTGTCTCAAAAGTTTTGGAACTTCTTTTGTTTCCGATGTTCGTCGAATTCGCTGCGAAACAGGAATTGCAAATAGAACTGTGCCAGCATCAAAACTTCTATCCTGACCTCACCTTCACCCACACAGCCTCCGGCAATCGGTTCGCAGTGGACATCAAGAGCACCTACCGCGAAAACGAAACCAAAGTGAATGGCATGACTCTTGGTGCGTTCACGGGTTATTTCAGAAACCGGGACAGCAACAAGAACACACTTTATCCTTACAGCCAGTATGCCTCCCACTTCGTCCTGGGAGTCATCTACACCAAATGCGACGACGTGGCAGACGAACGGCGGCAGTTTTCACTCGCTGATTTGGCCAAGATTCCTTCGGTCATCAAAGACTTCGAATTCTTTGCCCAACCGAAGTTCAGGATTGCAACCGCTCGCCCCGGCAGTGGAAACACAAAGAACATCGGGTCGGCCGACAAAATCGATACGTTGATCAACGGCACTGGTCCTTTCGCTTCGTTAGGCGAGGAAGTTTACGATGATTACTGGATGTTCTATCTCACGCGAGATATGGCCGAAGCCGTGGGCTTAAAACGCCCGTATATGAACCTTAAGACCTATCTGGAATACAAGCAGAGGGGCACAGACACGCTAAAGGCACACGCGAAAGAGATTGCGAGCCTCGCTGAAGAGGAACCCGAGAACGAGGAGACAGGATCATGAGCAGCCCGCCTTTGGTTCCTCCTCTGAAGTGTCAGGGAATAAAAACAAAACTCGTGTCCGCAATTCAAAAAGTCGCCGACACGCGCGAGTTTTCGCGTTGGATTGAGCCGTTCTGCGGATCCGGTGTCGTAGCTCTCAATGTGCAACCAAAAAAGGCCCTGCTTTGCGATACCAATCTTCACATTATCAGCCTGTATCAAGACATCCAAAGCGGGAAGATCACTGCGGCTATCGTTAAAGAGTTTCTGACCAATGAAGGCGAAAAATTGAAGGCGCAGGGCGAGCCCTACTTCTACGAAGTGCGCACAAGGTTCAACGAAGCGCCCACACCTCTGGATTTCCTTTTCCTCAACCGATCATGCTTCAACGGCGTCATCCGCTTCAATCGCAAAGGAAAATTCAATGTCCCTTACTGCCATAAGCCGGAGCGGTTCGCCCAGTCATACGTCACGAAAATCACCAACCAAGTCCGCCAGATCGCGCAGGTGCTGAGCACCGTTGACTGGACTTTTGAGGTGCGTGATTTCCGCGAGACCCTCGCGCAGGCAAAAGCCGGAGACTTTGTGTATGCCGACCCTCCCTACGCCGGGCGTCATGTGGACTACTTCAACTCATGGTCAGACGCCGATGAAGCAGCGCTGGGCACTGCTCTCGGTTCACTCCCCTGCGACTTCCTGCTCTCCACGTGGCATAGCAACGAATTCCGCAAGAACACCGCGATTGAGCTGGTTTGGAGTCGTGCCGATTTCTACATGCTGAAGCGCGAGCACTTTTATCATGTAGGAGCTTCGGAAGACTTGAGGCACCCGATGATTGAGGCCCTTATCTCCAATTTTCCCATGGCTGAAACGACACCTTTGCTTCGGCCAATCGAGCAACCCATGCTTTTTGCGTTGGAGCCACTTACGTCGGCGCCGCCGCAGATGAGAAGTCCCGCTGCGTGAAATCACGCCATGAGGATAAATACTTATGAGTAAAAAGATTCAGTAAATTCAAGTTTTTTAATCAGCTGCAAGAGGAGGTCATCATGACCTTATGCGGCAATTATTACCTTTTGGAAACTGCCATGAACACACCTCAAGCCGCCTGCAACTACGCTGTGCTTCGCTTCCTGCCCTACCCGGAGACGGGGGAGTTTGTGAACGTGGGCGTAGTGGTCAACTGCCTGCAGCCCTGCTGGTTTGACTTCATCATGGAGGAAAAGATGACAGCCCGCATGAAGGCGCTGTTTCCTGATCAAAACGAACAAGCCTTTGCAGCAGCCGCCGCCGCCATGCAGCAGGAGATGCAGCGAGTGAAAGCGATGATTCGCGATCCCAAGACCTGCCAGTTCGCCTTTCAAGAAGTCGTGCGCCCCCGTGAATCCACCTTGCGTTTTGGCGAAGTGAGAACCCTCCTTAACGCAGAGGCAGAGAACCTCACGAAGGAACTCTTCAAGCGCTATGTTCGGATGGAAGCACGCCCTCAAAGCGAGCCGCAGTTGGTCGCGGCTTGATTGCTATGAAATCTTTCCTAGCCATTCTCCTCACTCTGGCTCTGTCCCTCGCCTCCGCCGACTCACCCGCCCCGCTCTCTTCCCCCAGCGGCAAATTCCACCTGCGCCTCTCCGATCCCACGTCGCTCCCTGGCTCGACCACACCAGCCGAGAACGAAGATGCGGATGCCACGCAGACCCTGTTGCTCTCAGAAAAAGGCCGCGCACCCTTTACCATCACCGTCCCCGAGGGCCGCTGCACCCCGCACTGGAGCGTTGCTGAATCCTACCTCGCCCTGGCCATTCAGACAGATCGGGCCAATTTCTCTCTCCTCATCCTGCGCCTGTCAGATCGCAAATCCATCACCTGCGATTTCACCGCGCTGGGCCAGCAGATGCTGCAGCTCTTTGAAAAAGCCGGGCTCGATGATGCCACCGCCGCCCTCCAGCTTTGCAACGTCCGCTGCACCCCGCAGCAGTGCACCGGCACCCTCGTCTCCGGCACCGCGCAGCATACCGGCACGCTCACCTTCGCCATCGATTTCTCCCAGCACGAATGGACCACCCAGGGCACCCTCATCCAGCCCCGGCTCACCGCCACGGAATTGAAATTCAAAGAGTGAATATCGGACCGTCCCTGCTGGGAGCCATTCATGGCTGGGAACGCCGACATTTTGTCGGCTCCGGGCGGGAGCCCTTCGTGCACCGATAGCGAATGAGGCACCACCGAAAATGCGGCGTTCGCTCACCCTGCGGAGCGCAGACCAGAGCCGGTTAAAAAACCGGCGCTCCCAGTACAGAATTCCCGGAGCCCGCCAGCGCCCGCGAGGCAGGCGCTGTGTTCATGAAAACGTAAGTGTTCACGGATACGTGAACAGGGTCCATTTCGTGAACACGCATGAGACCAATTGAGAAGGAAGTGGATCGAACGGCACCTGGCGTGATGCCGCACTTGGGGCACCCGGTTTGCCGCAAAGAGGCCAAGGAGCAGAGGTAGCAGAGATCCATGCATTTTCTCCGCCCCCTCTGCCCCTCTGCGGCAAAATCGAACGTCGCTGCAACTCCCAAACCCCATGGCAGCAGGCAGGGGAGCCACCCGTCTTACCGCAACGCCTCCATCCATCTCCCAGTCTCATGGTCTCCCTGTCCCACCCGCCCTCCACACCTCTTTACGCAAACACTAAACCCCCTGACTAAGTCTTTATTTCAGATCCTTAACCTTACACCTAATAAACTTACAATTGGCAGGTCGATTTCCTCCCGCTGTGGCCTTACCTCCACACCCTCATGACCTCCCCCACGCCACTTTCTCGCCTTTGGCTGGCACTCACTGCGGCGGTGGCTCTTTCCGCCGTGGCCATCCCCACCCCGGCACCAGCCTTTGGCGTCCTCGTGCAGGGGCTGCCGAATCGGGGGAATTCCATCGGCCAGTACGTCATCAGTGGGCAGACCTACTGGTGGCTCGGCATCAATTACGGTGCCGTCCCTCTGGACAACGCTTCCGAGGCTGACGGGCAGATCAACACGTTTCCCACCGCCTGGGTGGCGCAGGGTATCAATCGCAGCATTGGAGGGCCCGACGTTTTGGCCAAGCAGGTCGCCATCGTCCAGTACGTCCTCGATGCCAATCTTCCCTGGGACACCCTCGCCGGCGCCTCCGGCCGCTTCCTCGAGCAAAACGGCGACTACCACAATTACACCAGCAACGACCCCTTCCTCAATGCCATGTTTGCCGCCGAGGCCTTCATCGGTCAGACCGAGGCCCATTCCAACCAGCTCGACTTCACCAATCTGAGCAACTACACCGACCCCTTCACCGGTCTAGGAGACGCCACCGACGACGCCCGCTCCGCCCTCTTTCAGAGCATCCTCACCGATGTGGCCGCCAAGGACGCCGCCGGCTACTTCGCTAATTACTCCCCCCTGCACGGCTACGAATCCGTCAGCGTCCCCATCCTCGGCGGTTCCTTCATGGACGGCCTCTTCCTCGCCTCCTACGCCCCCGTGCCCGAGCCCCGCAGCGCCCTCCTCATCGCCACCTGCGGCCTCGTCTTCACCCTGCGGCGGAGGCGTCAAAGCCTCTCCATTTAGCCTCGCAGCTTCGTCGGCCACCCCATGACCTTTCCCAAACTCCTCGCGCTCATCACTGCGGCCCTGGCTTTCACAGCCAGCACGGCCACCGCCGCCATCGTGGTCGGGCTTGAAAACGGGGGCGCCTCCATCGGTCAGTACGATTTCAGGGGCCGGGTCTTCTGGTGGGTCGGCGTTGATCCCGGCGCCGCCCCCTTGGACAACAGCACCCTCATCACCGCCCAGGTCCACACCGTGGCAGACGGCTGGCTCCTGCAGGACGATCAGCGCACCAGCGAGTTCAATGCCAGCTCCCCCGGCGGAGCCGCCGTCCTGGCCAAGCAGGTAGCCATCGTCGAATACGTGCTCGATACCTTCCTCCCCTGGGACACCCTCGCCGGAGCCTCCGGCCGCTTCCTGGAGCAAAGCGGCGACTACCACAACTACTCCACCGACGATCCCTTCCTCAATGCCATGTTCGCCGCACAGGCCTTCATCGCCCAGACCGTGCCCCGCTACACCCAGCTCGACTTCACGAATCTGAGCGACTACACCGACACCTTTGCCGGCCTGGGCGATGCCACGGACGACGCCCGCTCCGCCCTCTTTCAGAGCATCCTCACCGACGTCGCCGCGCGGGATGCCTCCGGCACCTTCGCCAGCTACAGCGCACTGCACAATTTCTCCATCGTCAACGTCCCCGGAGACCCCGTCGGCGGCTACATGGACGGCCTCATCATCGGCCCCGCCTTCGCCCCCGTGCCCGAGCCCCGCAGCGCCCTCCTCATCGCCACCTGCGGCCTCGGCTGGGTCCTGCGGCGGCGGCGCGTGGCCAAGTAGCCCAGTTGCGCCGCAACTGGGGCAGGGGAGGGCACCGGCCCGCTTTGGACAAAGGCCGAGCACGTGAACACAGGCTTGTCATCGCCACCCCGGTGTGATAAAACCCTCCCACCCGATGTGCTCCCGGCTCCTTCTCCTGGCCATCCTCTGTGTCACTGCCCTGGGCGCGGCGCGGGCTGAAGCCCCCCTTACCGGCATTGATATCTATCCCGGCGTCACTGACGGCTCCGTGGACGCGAAGACGTTCTCGTTTAAATCCTTGGCCACTGGAAAAACGGTGACAGTCATGAGCAGCGTTTTTCCCGTGATCACCCGCCGGCAGGTTCTCACTGCAGAGCTGACCGTGGCCGAGTTTAGCGGCGCCCCTGCGGACGCGGTGAGGCTCACGTTCAAGCCGGAAGCCAAAGCCCGCCTGCTGCGTGCGGTGAAAACCAAGTACTCCAAGGTTCTGATCCTCATCCTCGGCGAGCCACTTTCCACCATCGAGATCAGCGATCTCCTCGAAATCATCGACCACAATGGCGACCTCCTAGTGTTCAACCCCCTCTCGACTCACGAAGAAGCCGTGCAGCTCAAGGCAGCTTTGAAACAAATCATGGCCGGCACTTGGACCCAAAACACTGAGCCCGCACCCACGCCAACTCCAACGCCCGCCGCCACAGAAGCAAAGTAGCTGTTGATCAATCCTGGAGGAAAGCACAGCCGGCCTTCGGCAAAGCTTAGGCTTCTTGCGGCGGAGACGGAGCATCTTAAAATAGCCCAGTTGCGCCGCAACTGGGGCAGGCCAGGCAGAGCCCCGTTGCTGTGCCACAAGGCCCCCCTCGTCCGGACCCACAAGGCAGCCTCACGCCGCCAGCAGCGAGCATGCAGGCGCGCAGTTTTCCGCAGAGCCGCTAATGAACAGACACGGCAGAGATTTGATTCATTCTCTGCTCCCTCTGCTCCCTCTGCCGCTCTGCCTCTCTGCCTCTCTGCCTCTCTGCCTCTCTGCCTCTCTGCCCCTTGGCGGCAAAAATCGAACGTGCCTGCGACTTCCAAACAGCATGGTGAAGGGCAGGGGAGCGCCCCTTCGCTCCGGCGGAGAGGGCTCATGCCGCCCCCTCACACTCCCACCCCGACACCACCCCAGGCGCAAATATAAAGCTTTCACTCATCGGCACTTCCGCCGCGGCAGGTTAGTCTGGGGCTGTTCATCACCGCCACCTCCGCCCTCCGGCGCAGACTCGTCATCCACCCCGCACCCACCACGACTATGACCTCGCCACAGCCGACCTTCATCTTCGATGAATTTGCGCCCAGCACCGCCCGGCGCGTCACACATCCAGAGGACACCGTCTGCGCCATCATCTACGCCTCCGTGGTTCTCCTCCTCATCAGTCGCGTTCTCATGCAGATCCTGCACTGAGCCCCCCTGCATTCACCGCACAGGGCAGGGGAGTAGTCCAGAATGACCATGCCCTGAATGCCGCACTGGCCCGGTTTGGCCCGCTGCTCGGCATCAGAACTCCTCACGAGAGCTTCCCCGCTCTGGCCTCGCTGCGGCTTTATGCAGCGGGAAATGAATGGCAGGAGTAGCATGCAGTTAATGCCATGCTTCGTGGATTTGGTGCCCGCCACACCGGGTGGCCTTGCAGCGTCTTGGAATGAGTGTGGTGCAATAGCGGGAATTCCGTGCTGGGAGCGCCGACATTTTTTCGGCTCTGGAGTTCGCTCCGCGAGGTGAGCGCACGCCGCATTTTCAGCAAAGCCTCATGCCCTTTTGGTGCACCAAGGACGCCCGACCGGAGCCGACAGAATGTCGACGCTCTACACCATAAACGGATCTTTGGGATGCGACAGCCGAACGACAACCACGATATGGAAGCCTGCATGAGTGTCACCTTGCTGTGCCCCCTTATTTAAAGGGGCGCCGCCGCCATGCCTCAAATCAGCTCGGACATAATGAGCCCGCTTTTGCGCCGCCATGCCGCTCGGCTTACTTCCCACCCCGCCACTCTTCCTGATAAACCCACCCCACGCGCACCGTAACCTCCGGTACCCCCTTTGAAGAATCCCCCGATGCCCCCACGTACCCTGCGGCATGGCCTCCGCGTCATCCTGCCCCTCTGCTGTGCCCTCATCGCGCTGCTGCCAGCGCCCACCACCCACGCGCAGACTCCCGCGCCTGCCAAAGAGCCCGCTTCCGCAGCGCCCAGCACTCCGCCGGCTCAGCCGGTCAAAGCGCCAGCACAGGTCAAAGCCCCCGCTATGCCGCCTGCTCCCGCAAAGGCTCCCGCTGCGGCTTCTCCAGCTAAACCCGTCGCAGCCCCCGCATCAGCGCAGAAGCCCGCCACCCCTCCGGTTCCCGTCCCCCATTCCATTGCTCCTGATTCCCTTGCCAAAAACACTCCCACCGCCACACCCAGCGCACCCGTAAAACCCGCCCCCGCCAAGACCGCCCCTCCTGCGGTCAAGCCCTCCATCGCCGCTGCCGCCGCCAGCCCCGCCGAAGAAGTCAAACGCACCTTCAAAGACAAGATCACCCCCTTCATTAAGACCTACTGCTTTGAGTGCCACGGCGACCGCAAAATGAAAGGCGGCGTCACCTTCAATCCCGCCCTCAAAAACCCCGCCGACCCCGCCAACAACCGCCGTTGGAAGCTCGGCCTTGTCACCGTCGGCGCGCACGACATGCCCCCCGACGAAGCCGACAAACAGCCCACCGACGCCGAGCGCGAGGAGTTCATGGCCTGGGTCGGCCGCCTCAAATACCTCAGCCCCAAAGACCCCGGCGCCTTCGTCATCCGCCGCCTCACCAAGACCGAGTACGGCAACACCCTGCACGACCTCTTCGGCGTCTCTCCCGACATCGCCAAAGAGCTCCCCGATGAAGTCCCCGGCGAAGGCTACCTCAACACGCTGTCACCGTTACAAATGGAGCAATACCTCGGCATCGCCAATGCCGCGCTGGAGCAGGCATTCTCCCCTGGTTCCAGTTTCCCCCTCCTGCACCTCTTCCTCGGCACCACGCCCGCCCCCGGCACCGATCTCAAAGCCGCCGCCCGCAGCACCGCCCGCACCCTCGCCCGCAGCACCTACCGCCGCCCACCCACCGAGCAGGAAGTCGACGTCCTCATGCAGATCTACGATCTCGCCACCCGCAGCAAGCTCGACCACCCGCAAGCCCTGCGCCTCATGCTCAAGGCCACCCTCGTCTCCCCCCAGTTCCTCTACATCACCCCCGCCATCACCTCCTCGTCCTCGTCCTCGTCCTCGTCCTCGTCCTCGTCCTCGAACTCGTCCTCTAACTCGTCCTCGAACTCGTCCTCGAACTCGAACTCGAACTCGAACTCGAACTCGAACTCGAACTCGAACTCGAACTCGAACTCG
>CAILZI010000222.1 GCA_903838675.1 uncultured Verrucomicrobiota bacterium | reverse complement strand
GGCGAGCCCGATGAATCCACCGCCGCCAGCCTGCTCGCCGCCGAGGTCATCGCCGGACGCCTGCAACTCACCAACTGGAACGACAAGGTGGAGCAGTGGATCACCCGCGTGAACTGCCTTTCCAAATGGATGCCCGATCTCGAAATCCCCGCCATCGGCGAGGAGGACCGCCACTTGATCATCGAGCAGGTCTGCACCGGCTGCATCGCCTACCGCCAGCTCAAGGACAAAGACATCTTCCCCGCCCTGCACCAATGGCTCAGCCACTCGCAGCGCGACATGCTCGACAAATACGCCCCCGAACGCTACGCCCTCAAAAACGGCAAAACCGCCCGCATCGTCTACGACGAAAAGCAGCCCCCCAGCGTCAGCGCCGTTCTGCAGCACATGTACGACGTGAACGAAAACCCCAAGGTCGCCGCCGGCCGTATCAGCGTCACCGTGCATCTGCTTTCACCCGCGCAACGGCCGATTCAGACAACAGGAGATATTGGCCGTTTTTGGCGCGAAGGATATCCGGCGGTGAAGGCGCAGTTGCGGGGGAGATATCCGAAACATGAGTGGCGGTGAGAATGGTGACTTTTTAAAACCAACTAAACATCTTTAAGTTATAGAGTCTCAATTGTAACAATTTCAATAATGCGAACCCAAGAAGATAGACTCATCTGCAAATTGAGCTCCGAACTTTAAGAGTACTAAGTTGCAGAGCACGTCCAACAATATTTAATAGTTCAACCATGCCAAAAGGCTTGGGCAAAAAATTCTCACCAGACCTTAGCTCGATAGCGCTATTTATGCTACTCGGAGAGTAGCCACAGGTAAATATGACAGGAAATGAGGGGTCATCATCGACCAAAGCGCGTTCTAAATCAAAACCGCTCACCCCTCCGGGAAGCTTTATATCCAAAATGGCCAGCCTTATGCGCGAAGAATGTTCGCGCCATATAGACCATGCCTCATTGGCATCTGCAGCAGTAATTACATTATGACCTTGACAGGTTAATACATAATTTATCACTTCTCTAACCGAGTCCTCATCATCGACAACCAAAATGGTTGAGGCTTCACCAAGCTCATTTTGAATCAAAACTGGAAAATCACTTGCTGTCAAACGACCACAAATGACTTTGCCTTCATCTTTATTAAACGCTTTCGGCGAAAATCCTTTCGCCTCAGAAGACAAACGGTTCAGTTTCGTAATAAAATGCGATAAATCATTTTGCCATATAGCATTGCCAACACTGCTCTTTGCAAGACGCACGCGGACAAGCCTGCTTTTTTTATAATAACTCCTCGCGCCCATTATGTTCCCTTGAACCGCCTGCAAATCACCAAGCTTTTCAAAAACTACTGCTAAGTCATGTCGAAATGCTGCATTATTCGCATCGATTGATGTCAACAGGTTGCGAATAATTCTACATTCATCATAATAAGTTTTGGCACTTGTAAAATCACCCATGGTCATTGCTATGGCTCCCATTTTAATAAGCGAGATTGATAAATCACTCTGCCATTGGGCGTTGGATGGGTCACGTTTTGCTAATCGCCGCGAGATTCCCATGCTTTCAAAATAGTGTTTTTTGGCTGCGGCTAGCTTTCCTTGAGCAAAAGCTAAATCACCCATTTTTTCGAAAGCCACTGAAAGATCTCGTTGCCAGTCAGAATTTGCAGGGTCACTTGTTGCCAAATACTTCGAAATAGCCTTGCTCTTACTATAGTATTTTCTTGCGCTCGCGAGTCGCCCTCTGGCTAAAGCTATGTTGCCTAGCTTCCCTAACGCGACAGACAAATCACGCTGCCACACTGCGTTTGCGGGAGCAACTTCAACCAGATTCTCCACCGCAATTTTACGTACAATATAGAAATTGTACGCCTCATTTATCTCACCTCTCGCCATCGCTACATCACCTAATCGTTCATGCGCAACACCAACATAAAAGCGCCAAGCTGCATCTCCGCGATGGCTAGCCTCCATACTCTCTGCAATTTTTTTTACATCTCGATAAATACGACATGCTTTTACCAAGTCCCCTTGCGCCAACGCAGCGTCGCCTAGTTTGATATGCGGAACAAGTAGATCCCTTTGCAAGTTAGAATCTTTAGTTTCGAATAATGCGAGCCTTTTCACTATACCCCTGCCTTCGCCATAGATGCGAACCGCTCTTATAGTATTGCCTTTAGCTAATGCAACATCGCCCAATTTAGTAGATGAAACCAGAAGATCACGCTGCCATGGCACATTTTCAGGATCAGCTAAAGCTAAACGCTTCACAATTTTTCTACTCTCGTTATAATGCAAATGAGCTTTTGCCAGATTTCCCTGAGCCACGGCCACATCACCCATCTTTTCCAACGATTTAGACAATATTTTCTGGTAAGAGAGGTTGTTGGGATCTGTAGCTAGCAAGCGACCGACAATCACCTTGCTCTCACTGTAACAACGTTGAGCGTCAGCCAACTTACCCTGCTCTACTGCCAAATTACCCATTAACATCAGAGATTGTCCGTGACCACGCTGAAGAATCGCCTTGAGGTGCAATACGTAGTTGAGGGCATTTTTTTCAAGATGAGGTAGTAACTCTTCCAGCATCGCCGCAAGATCCAGCAATTCCGCCCAACGGCCAGTATCAACCCAAGACCTCCACTGACTTTCCAGACTCTTCACCCCTTCTCCGGGAGAGGCTAATAAGTGATGATAAATTTTTTCAATAACTTGAGCCGGTGATTTTTCAACTGTAAGTCCATCAGAGGCAGCAAACGCACGAGCAGAAAGCGCAGGCAGCCCCCCCTCACTGTAAACTTTTTCCCGCAATACTCGACGCGTCACCTCATGAACATTATAATATCCACTCTTAGAAAGGTACTTCTCAATCACGGGCAAACGAATTATTTCTTCACCTAACACGGAAGCTTTCGATTTTAGATTATCGTCAAGCAGCTTTCCAAAAAGATCAATATCCCATGCATGCGGAATGGAGGCACACTCCAATGCCCGCAGAAGCCCCGGCCGCCCCTTCGTGATCTGTTTCACCGTGCGCATCGGAAGACCACCCGGTAGCTTAGCGGCTTCCTCGATTTGAGCTAAACGTTCATTAAGCGTCATGATATTTCTCCTCCAGAAGAACAGATTGCCCGAATCTCTTCCAATAATGCTTGTGAACTAATATTATGATCATTATTTCCTTTGGCGACCGCACGCTCCCGAAGCCGAACAAATCCAGAAACAAAAGCCGCCACTTCTCCAGGCTTACCTTTAAAACCTTTGGCTATAGCGTATTCTATAATCGCTTGTTTATCTTTGAGGGCGTCACATTCAAATGTAGTTGAATATTTTCCCCAAGGTTGTGAAACTGAAGGCGGAACTTCCCGTCCAGCTACGACACAGCGTAATAATGGATTTTCGAGAGTTCTTTCCAAGATGATGTTAACCCAATGTTGGTGCTGAAACTCAGCGTGCTCATATGCATCAAAAATGATAATCGCCGGGCGATCACTACATGCATCTAGTAATCTATGAATACTTTCATCAATGTCACCGCTTATCGGTCCCTGGACCCCCAGATATCTAGCGATCGCGCGAACATGTTCATCAGGAGTGGGCCCACCTCTTTTAAACTCGACCCGAGCAACACTCCTATCTCCTAATAAATTGCGGCAGTGATGAAATATAATAGCAAGAAGCGTGCTCTTACCTTGATTTCCGTGTCCCGACAGAAGCAAGATTCGCTGCCACCGCTGACTAGTAAGCATGGTTTCAAAAAAAGTGAAGGCAGCATCACAATTCACAAAGCCGTCGCGATCAATAGAAACACAGGTGTCTGGGAAGCCGCAAACAGCTGGAAAAGGGATGCTGCGAAGGGCTACAATGGAAGTACACTTCTCACCCTTCAGCCAAATAACGAGACTTTTCAGATTTTCGGGCATCTTGTTTGGCTTAAAGATATGGTAATCTATAAGTTGATCTGGCACACCAACTTCATCTCCTTCCTTGAGAGTGACTACCCGGAATTTCTCATTAATTCCTTTGGTGCGTGCAATTTGTGTAAAAATGCGTCGTGCTTCAATGGCTGCCCCCAACCCTACTCCAGGCGGCGCTTTGTTCTCGTAAACCTGTGAGTAAGAAGGTGTTGCGATAATCAGAACCCGATCATTGGCTTCCACTTGCGCATAAGACCATGTTAACCAGCCATCAGGCGGCCCTCCCATACGCCATTTTTCTTCGTTCATCAAAGCGTCTAGCACTACCTCTAGTCCTTCTTTTCGAAGACATAGCGCCAACTCGCGCACTCTTTGGGAATGCGCGTCATTCTCATGGCGGTAGCTAAGGAAAACAGAAGGCACGAATCTAGGTCAAATAGCTCTTCGACATGCCAAAAGCCAGTAAAAAAGATAACGCTCCAACTCGCTGCAAAAAAATTGGTTCCATAGCCAGCTAAATTCGCTCTATCGAACTCAATTCCCTGCACACAGACTGTGCACCCCACTTCACCCCCCAATGCAATACAACGTCTTGGCGGAGCGGAGGAAGAGCTGGCCGTTGCTGATGGCGGGGGTGGCGCTGTGATCGGAGGTGTCGCCTTCGATTTTGTTGCGGCAGAGGAGTTCGAATTTGGGACCGAGTTTGATGACGAGGACTTCGCCGCGGCGGCTGACGTGGTAGAGGTGGCCGTTCGCAGCGACGGGGGAGGCGTAGTCGCCACCGCCCATGCCACCACCACCGCGACGTCCACCACCGCCACCGCCGGAGTCCTGATTGCCGGAGGCGCCAGAGGTGGACTCAATGCGCTCGCTGTAGACTTCAGCACCCGTTTTGGCATCGCGACACATGGCGATGGAGCCGCTGATCCAGTAGAGGCGGTTTTCCCAGAGGATGGGGGTGGCGATGCGGGAGCCGTTGGAGCCGGTCCAGAGGGTATGGGTGGCGCTGACATCTCCCTTGCCGCCGGCTTTGATGGCGACGGAGCCGCCACCGCGCTCGCTCATAGCGAAG
Organism: uncultured Verrucomicrobiota bacterium; assembly: GCA_903838675.1. Lineage (GTDB taxonomy): Bacteria > Verrucomicrobiota > Verrucomicrobiia > Verrucomicrobiales > Verrucomicrobiaceae > Prosthecobacter. The sequence continues at coordinate 53,444 of CAILZI010000222.1, read as the reverse complement.
ACGGCGGAGCCGTCGGTCACGACGCTGTTGCAGACGGAGTCGCTCTGCAGGCCGGTGGCATACCAGCGCAGCTTGCCGGTGTCGGGATTGAAGCCCCAGACCTCTCCGGGCACAGCGATGGCGAGATCGGCACGGCCATCGACCTCGGCGATAACGGGAGTGCCCCAGGTGCCCGCGAAACCTTCGGAGGGGGCTTTCCACAATTGTTTGCCGGTGTTCTTGTCGAAGCCAAACAGTGCCTGGCTTTCGACAAGCGCTGGGACGATCAAGACATCGCCATGCAGGATCGGGCTGGAGGCGGAACCCCAGCCGCGGCGGTCGTCCCAGTCGCCCACCTCGGCCTGCCAGAGCGGTTTGCCTTCGAGATCAAAGGCATGGACCCCGGACTTGCCGAAAAAGACACACACAAGCTTCCCATCCGAGACGGCCGTGTGACTGGCGTAGCCGTTCTGGGCAAACATGCCGCCGTAGCGTTCCTCCGGCTGCTTGGCGGGCACCGAGCGATCCCAGAGGATTTTTCCCGTGGTGAGATCCACACAGACGAGATGGCGCATCAAGGCGGTGATGTCCCCCGTGCCCTGCTGGCCTTCGGTGGCATAGCCGCTCCAGCAGGTGACGAAGACGCGGTCTCCCACGACGATGGGGCTGGAAGAACCGGGGCCGGGCAAAGAGGTCTTCCACTTCAGGTTTTTCGTGGCGCTCCATTCCACCGGCACGGGTTTGTCATCCGGCGCGATGCCACTGCCATTGGGGCCGCGAAAACGCGGCCAGTCGGCGGCACTGACGGTGAGGGTGGCGGACAGCAGAACCAACCAAGAAAAGCGCGTGATCATGAGCGCTTCCAACCCAGCGATGCAGCGGCAGTTGCGAAACGTCTGCGGATTCAGAACAGAATCAGACAGCCGCGACCTTGGCCACCAGTTTCTGGGCCTGCTCCACCCAGCGCTCACGGTAAATGCGGTCTTTGAAGGCGAGGCGGGCAGAGAACTCTTTGACGCGGTCTTCATCCCAGGCGGCGATCTGCGCATAGGTGTAGATGCCGATGTCGTGGAGTCGCTTTGCAAGCACGAGCGAGATGCCTTCGAGCGCCGTGAGATCGTCTGCATTTTCGGGCCGGGTCTTGTAGATGAGGCCGAGCTTGGGATCGAGTTCGGGCTGCGGTTCCGGTTCCGGTTCCGGTTCAGGCAGGGCGGGCACCAGGAGCTCGGTCAGAGCAGGTATGGTGTCGGCAGGCACCAGTCCTTCAGGTGCAGCAGCATTTTCAACGGAGTCCGGATCTTCAGAGACATGGGGTGCGGCAATGATGGCAGCGAGCGGCGAAACATGGTGCGCAGGCGGCGGGAGTTCCTCAGCCGAAAGCGTGATGCTGGCCGTGGCGGGTTCGACGGGTGGCGGAGCAGCTGCTGCCGGTGCGGGTTCCGCTTTTGGGGCAGCATCCGTGGCTGCATGCTCAACTGGCGGCGCGGCGGGCTTGGGGGCATTGGCCTTGATGACGTTGGCGCGGGATTTCGGCGGCTCACTTACGCTGGGAACCTCTGCTGGCGGCGTGGCCGCGGCTGGAACTCGAATATCGCGCGTGGTGATGGTTTCTTCGGTCACTGCGGGTGCGGCCTCAGCGGCAGTCGTGCCCTCTTTTTTGGGCATGTGAATGGTCTCAGTGGCCATCGCAACTGCAGGTCCGGACAGGATGGAGTGGTCTCCCACCTTGCGCTTCAAGCTGGCAATCTCATCCTTCATGGAGGATGCCTCGCCCAGCAGCAGGCGCGTCTGGCGCTTGTACCGCCCCCAGGTGGCATAGCCAAACAGCAGACCGACCACAAAGAAGATGAAGCCCAGAACGCAGACAAATGCACCGCTGTGCATGAGCATGTAAAACAGCGGCTCAGTGGAAAGGGATTCAAAGTCGAATTTCATAGACGGCTATTTGATAAGGAGTTCGACACAACGCGGACTGGCAGGAGCCGCGGGCGAACCGGCGGGCACAGCATCAAACACCACGGCATGAATTTCTCCAGCGGGCACGCCCTGCTCCACGAGGAAGGAAAGCACAGCGTCTGCTCTGGCTTTGCTGATGTCTTTTTCCACTTTCTCCGGTCCTGCTGGATCAGGATGAGCGCCGATAATCAACCCCAGTGTCGGTCCAGCGGCGAGCAATGAGGACGCCAGGATGGCGAGTTTCGTCTGCTCTTCAGGACGAATTTGTGCGGAGCCGGCATCAAACCCGATCACGCATCCCCGCAGGGTCTCGCGCAGCGAGTCAAGGGTGGCGGGGGGCAGCTTTGACTGTATTTTGTACCCGGGGAAATGATAAAGCGACGGCACCAGCGTGAAATGCGCATCCACCTTGGCCGTGCCGGTGACAGGCCTGAGCAGAGCCAGCCAGACACTTTCCAACTGCCGCGTCGCCATCCCCGTGAGGTGCGGAATGCCATCACTCTGAATGTCAAAAGACCGTGGCGAAGGGAGGCTGAAAAAACTGCCCACAAAGTGAGTGAGTAGCTGCGGTTTGGCAAAGGAAGCTGGCAGCACGTGTGGGCTGGCCTGAAGCGCCGTGGGGTCCACCACCCGGGCGCCAGCCACTTCGGCCAGCGCAGCCACCAGTTCTGCCTTCAATGCAGTGTCAGGCAGCAGGCCGCTGAGCACGATGGCATCGTCTTTGGCACGAATATGCAGCTCGGCAGGAACACGCAAAGTATCAATAATTGGCTTGAGCAATACGCTGCTGGCTGTGAGCGGCGGTTTGATGCCCTCCGGCCAGCGCACTTCGGGGGCGGTGTGCAGTTCATCCGTGTTGATCACAAGATCGGGCCGCAGATCAGCGAACAGGCGGCGCACATTATCAGCTTCATTTCCATCTGGAAACCAGCCGCAGAGACGCAGCGTGTTCTGGTCCAGTTTGGCGCTGAGACTGGCCAGCACATGAATGCGCTCTGCGGCGGGCTGCAAACGCAAAGGACGCAGCGAGCGAATGGCCGCCAGCGCCTGCTGGCGGGCGGGCGGGTCCGGTGCCTCGCCGCTGACCGCAATGTCGAAGAATCGCACGTCCACGATGGGATTGCGCACCCCGGCGGCCTTCAGGCGCGCCAAGGCCTCCTGAGTGAGCACGGGGAGATTCTCACGGCAAAACAACCATGCATGCACCCCCGTTGCCACGGGAAGGAGGATGAGCATGAAAAAGCAGAGGCTGAGACGCATGAAAGAGTGTGCGGAGTGGCAATTGACACAGAGGAGGTGGAACCGATAATCCGCGGCCCCGCTGACAGCTGTACCGTTAAAGTTCGCTGACTGTGAGGCAAGGACTAACTGTTACACCTTAACTAACCAAAATACACGCTCATGTCAGTCGTCATCGCCGGAACCGTCGCCCTCGACAATGTCAAAACCCCGCAGGACTCGCAGGAAAACTTGCTCGGAGGTTCCGCCAGCTATGCGGCGCTTGCCGCCAGCATCTTCTGCCAGCCGATCCATCTGGTGGGCGTGATCGGGCATGATTTCCCAAAGCAGCACCTCGACATGCTGGCCTCCCATGGCATCACGCTGGACGGCCTGGAGCGCAGCGACGGCGAATCCTTCACCTGGACCGGTGAATACCACGAGGACATGAACAACCGCACCACGCACAAGGTGGGCATCAACGTGCTGGAGCAGTGGCAGCCCAATCTGCCCGCCGCCGCCAAAGCCGCCAAAGTGGCCGTGGCCGCCAACATGAGCCCTGACAACCAGATGCAGATGCTCGACCAGATCGAAGCCGACTTCGTCACCGCCGACACGATGGACCTGTGGATCAACATCGCCAACGAGCGCCTACACGACGTGCTCAAGCGCATCGACCTCCTTGTCATCAATGACGGCGAGGCCAAGGAATTCGCCGGCACGACCAACCTCGTGGAAGCCGGGCGGAAACTGCAGGCCAAGGGCCCTCGCTTCGTCATTGTGAAGCGCGGCGAGCATGGCAGCTTTCTCTTTGGTGAGAAGCCCGAGGAGTTCTTCGCCTGCTCCGCCTACCCCCTGCACAGTGTGTTTGACCCCACCGGTGCCGGCGACTCCTTCCTCGGCGGGTTGTCCGGCTGGCTCGCCGCCAACGGCAAGACCAAGCCAACCTTCGAAGACCTGAAAACCGCCGTCGTCCACGGCAGCGTCACCGCCAGCTACACCTGCGAAGCCTTCAGCACGCACAAACTGCAAACGGTCACGAAGGCCGACATTGCTGCGCGTATTGCGGAGCTGCGCACGTACACGAGCTTCGCCTGAGTCCGAGTCTGAGTTGACATGGTTTACAGTGGTCGGCGGTCGTTTACGATTGATTGCCAAACCACTGTAATCAACCGTCAACCATCGTAAACCACCGTCAACTTCCCCTTCCCCTCATGTGGACCTCGATCAAAACCTTCAAAGACATCAAGCTGGAAAAAACCAGCGATGGCATCGCCAAGATCACCATCAACCGGCCCAAGGTACGCAATGCCTTCAGACCGCTGACAGTGAAGGAGATGCTGGAAGCGTTCGAAATCGTCCATGAGGACCGGAGCGTCGGCGTGATCATCCTCTGCGGCGAAGGTCCCCTGGCCTTCTGCTCTGGTGGCGACCAAAAGGTGCGCGGGGATGCCGGCTACATTGGCGACGACGGCGTGCCACGGCTGAACATCCTCGATGTGCAGCGTAAAATCCGCACCTTGCCCAAGCCCGTGGTGGCCATGGTGGCCGGGTACGCCATCGGCGGCGGGCATGTACTCCACATCGTCTGCGACCTGACCATCGCCGCAGACAATGCACGGTTTGGCCAGACCGGCCCGAAAGTAGGCAGCTTCGACGGCGGCCTCGGCTCCAGCTACCTTGCCCGCATTGTCGGCCAGAAGAAGGCACGGGAGATCTGGTATCTCTGCCGCCAATATGACGCGAAACAAGCCCTGGAGATGGGGTTGGTGAATACGGTCGTCCCGCTGGACCAACTCGAAGAGGAAACGCTCAAATGGTGCCGTGAGATGCTCCAGCACTCCCCGCTGGCCCTGCGCTGCCTCAAATCAGCCCTGAATGCGGACTGCGACGGCCAGATGGGCCTGCTGGACCTCGCCGGCAACGCCACCCTGCTCTATTACATGAGCGAAGAGGCGAAAGAGGGCAAAAATGCCTATGTGGAGAAGCGGAAGCCCGATTTTTCCAAATTTCCCCGCCTGCCCTGATCGCGACTGCCAGATCGGAACTTGAAAGTCAAGGATGCCTTTATGGTTGCCACCTCTGGCTGAGTTTGTATGATCGCCCTCCGTTCGTTGACACACTCCACCCGACATGGCCAAACGTACCACTACCAAACCAGCAGCCCCCGCCGCCCCTTCGTCCTCAGCCTACGACCTCAAACAGATCCGCGAAATCGTCGGACTCATGGCTGAGAACAATCTGACCTATTTCCACAGCGAGCAAAAAGGCGCCAAACTTGAACTCCGGCGTGGTTCTGACCTGGAGGCAGTCAAAGAGCTGCTCCAGAGCATGCCTGTGTCCTCCGGTTCACACGTCTCCTATGCCTCCGGCCCGGCGCCTGCCGCCGCAGCTCCCGCGCCAGCCCCTGCGGCCAGCGCCCCGGCTCCTGCCGCCGCTTCTGAAGCCATGGGCCCGACCATCAATTCCCCGATGGTGGGAACTTTCTACCGCAGCGCCGCTCCGGGAGAAAAGCCCATCGCCAGCGTTGGCGACAGCGTGGGTGAAAACAGCAATGTCTGCATCATTGAGGCCATGAAGGTGATGAACGAAATCAAGGCTGACACCCGTGGCACCATTGTCCGCGTCCTCGTGGAAGACGGCAAACCCGTCCAATACGGCCAGCCACTGTTCGAGTTGAAAGCCTGATTGCCCTCCCTGCCACTGTCTTGACGTCCAGGCCCCGCCAAGTTGGGCCTGCCAAAACGATCAAGCCAAGCAGACTTCTCCCACCTTCCGATCCCTCATGTTCAAAAAAGTCCTCGTTGCCAATCGTGGTGAAATCGCTCTCCGCGTCATTCGTGCCTGCAAAGAACTCGATGTCAAAACCGTCGCCGTTTATTCCGAAGCCGATGTCGATTCGATGCACGTTCACCTGGCCGATGAAGCCATCTGCATCGGCCCCGGACCAAGCTCCGAGAGCTACCTGAAAATGAGCCGCATCATCAGCGCGGCGGAAATTGCCAACGTTGACGCCATCCACCCAGGTTACGGCTTCCTCTCCGAGAAAGCTGAATTCGCCGAAGTTTGCGACCAGTGCAAAATCAAGTTCATCGGCCCCTCCGCCCGCGTCATCAGCATGATGGGCGACAAGAACGTGGCGCGTGAAACGGCCCTGAAGGCAGGCATGCCGATCACCCCCGGCTCTGACGGCATCATCCACACCGAGGAAGAAGCTCTCGAATGGGCGCGCAAAATCGGCTACCCCGTCATGGTCAAGGCCAGCGCCGGTGGCGGTGGCCGTGGCATGCGCCCGGTTCTCAACGAAGCCACCTTGAGGTCCAGCTTCCAGGCCGCCTCATTGGAAGCCATGAAATGCTTTGGCGACGGCTCCATGTACATGGAAAAGCTCGTCGAAAAGCCTCACCACATCGAGTTCCAGGTCGTGGCCGACTCCCATGGCAACGTCGTTCACCTCGGTGAGCGCGACTGCTCCATGCAGCGCCGCAATCAGAAGATCATCGAAGAGTGCCCCTCCCCCAAGATCTCCGCCAAAATGCGCAAGCGCATGGGAGATGCCACGGTGAAGCTCTGCAAGGAGATCGGGTACGAAAACTGCGGCACCATCGAGTTCCTGGTCGATAACAAGTGCGAGAACTTTTACTTCATGGAGATGAACACCCGCATCCAGGTGGAGCATCCCATCACGGAAGAAGTGTATGGCTGCGACCTGATCAAGGAGCAGATCCGCATCGCCGCAGGCCTGCCCCTCAGTGAGCACGTGGTGGACGCCCAGCCGCGCGGCCATGCCATCGAGTGCCGCATCAATGCCGAGGATCCTTCCCGCAACTTCGCCCCCAGCCCCGGCAAGATCAATCTTTGGTACACCTCCGGCGGCCGTGGCGTTCGTGTGGACACCCACGTCTATTCCGGCTATTCCGTTCCTCCGTATTATGACTCGATGATCGCCAAGCTCATCGTCACCGGTGCCACGCGTGAGATCGCCATTCGCCGCATGCGACGTGCGCTCGGCGAGTTCACCGTGGAAGGCATCAAGACCACCATCCCGCTGCAAAGCCAGATCATGACCACCTCGGACTTCCAAAACGGACAGTACGACATCACTTGGGTGGAGAACTTCCTGCGACAGGAAGGGATGTGAGGCTGCGGTGCACCTCCGGGGGCAGTCTCGCCCCCCGCCCAGAATACCCTACCGGATCAGCCCCCAATTCCGCCCCAGCGGGAAGTAGCAGAACAAACCCGGCCCGACTAGGTTGCGCTCTGGCACCGCACCCCAGTAGCGGCTGTCGGAACTGTTGTAGCTGTTGTCGCCCATGGCCCAGTATTCCCGAAGGTTTTCACGGTTGCTCAATTCGCGTACAAGACCACCCGAAAGGAGCCCGAAGTTGCCGTAGCCTTTGTAGAGTCCTTGCATCGACCCGACACGCTGCATGCCAAACTCTTCAGCAGGCTTGCCGTTCACCCACAGCACGGGTGATTTGACTTCCAGCCGGTCTCCAGGTACGCCGACGAGGCGCTTGATGTAATGCTGCGAGCCCTCTTCCACGCTCACTCGCATGTAACCACTGCGAATGTTCTTCGTGGTGAAGACGAATACTTCGCCACGGGAAGGACGGCGGAAGTTGTAGGCGAATTTGTTCACCAGCACATGGTCGCCGGTGTCCAGGGTGCCGCGCGCCAGCAACTGCCCTTCGGTGACATAAGTCCCGCCTGATTCCCCGATTCGCTGTTCTGCCCGTGCATCCGGAGTGATGTTATGACCATCTTCGCTGACCGGCAGATTCAGGTAACGCTGCATCCCCAGATTGAAACCATCCGGGTCGGTGGCGAGCTGGCGCATGGGAGCCCAGATCCACTGTGTGCCACCATCATCAAAATGCAGGCGGCAGTGCGCGAAAAATCCAAGGAAGCTGTGCTCCGTTACAGGCTCAATATTCCGCAGCCAGCCAGATCTTTTGGCCACTACATTGTAGTAGCTGCGTCCAGCCACCCAGTCCTTGCACTGCGCAAAAACATTGGGCGTAACGTCCTGTTCGGTATGATTCGCGACCAGTCCATATAGAGTCGGCTGCATGGAACCCGTGGGAATCTTGAAGGGCTGCGCGATGTAGCTGCGGATGCCCAATGCGATGACAATGGCGACAAAAAACACCTCCACATTTTCGCCGATGTCCGAATGCTCCACATGCGGCAGCGCCTTTTCACAGGCCTTGTTGATCTCGTCGTTCAGTGAAGCGAGCAGCCCCTTGTCCCTGGCGCGCATCGCATCCTCAAGACGGGTGCGCAAAGCGGTGATCTCATCCAGCTTGGCCTGCGGCAGGACATCACGCTTGTAGTTGATGAAGCGTGTCACGCCCTTGTGCAGGAGCTTGGCATGCTTGAGGTAGCGGGGGGTGAGGAAAAACATGGGGAACGAGTTCGCGACTCTAGGATGGGGTGGACAATGCTCAAGTGCCGTGATTGATCCAAATCCGATTTGCTTCAGCTCCGGGGCTCCACCACCAGCACATCTCGCAGCACCTCGGCGGCTGCGGCATTGTCTGAACAAACAAGGCTGGCGGTGGTGCTGGACGCATCGCGCCGCAGGATGTGCATGGAGCGCAGATCCAGCCCGGCGTCCTTCAACTGCAGGGCCACGGCTGCCAGCGCGCCGGGCTTGTCCTCCAGCCGCACCAGCAGGGTGTCCTGGGTGATGACGCGGAAACCCTTGTCACTGAGCGCCCGCAGCGCCTCGTCATAACGGTCCACGTTGAGCACGACGATGCCATGATCCTCCACGCTCTCGACGTCGATTTCCTCGATGTTGATGCCACGTTCCGCGAGGCAGGCGGTGAGCCTGGCGGCGATGCCAAGCTCGTTGGGCACAAGGACGGTAAGCTGTTTCATGATGAGGGCTTCCGATTCACGGTTTGCAGTGCGGCGGCGAAGTCAGCGACAAAAGCGTCAAGGATGTCACGGGTCACATGCGGCATGACGATCAGGTGGCCAATATTTTTGCGCGGAGCGATGGTCCACTTCTCCATCATTGACGGCGGCGGCTTGGGAAACACGACGGTGACAGAATTCGGGTGCCGCCATGCTTCAATGCCATGCGCACGGAACTGCTGCACGGCATACTCGGCATTGCCCAAACACGTTTGCACCATATGCCGCAACCCGGCATCGCCGAGCGTGCGCAGACGGTGCCAGAGCAGCAGCGGAGAAAAAGCACTGCGCGAACCGGCGATGGTGGTGTCCAGCGCACCGATGTACTCGATCGAACGCGCGATGCGGTCCACATGCGCCTTGCGGGCGAGCACCACGCCGCAGGGCACGGGAGCGCCGAGCATCTTGTGCCCGCTGATCGAGATGCTGTCAGCGCCGTCGGCAAAATTCCATGGCTGCGGGGCATCGACGAAGGGCAGGATCATGCCACTGAGCGCCGCATCGGCATGGATGTAGGCATTGGCGATGGCGAGATCGTCCAGGATCGCCCGGATCTGCGCCAGATCATCCACCGCGCCCTTCATGGTGGTGCCAATATTGGCGAAAATGATCGGCGGCACATCGCGGTGGATGCGCAGCGTTTCGCGCAGGTCGGCGTAGTCCATCTGGCCGTCCGGCTGGCTCTTGAGCATGATGTTCCGCGTGTGCTGGAGCCTCAGCACCTTGGCCACGCTGTAATGCGTGTCCTCGCTGAAGTAGCAGATGCCTTCGGGATACAGCTCCCGCGCCACGTAAAGGCCGTACATGTTGCCCTCCGTGCCGCCGCTGGTCACGTAGCCCCACCACTCATCCGCAGGCGCACGCGTGAAGCGGGCAAAGTCCGTCAGAACTTCGCGCTCAAATTCCATGGTGTTGAGGCGGTAGTTCGTGCTGTGAAAGGGATCACCGACGTTGTTAGCACTGAATTGCAGAAAGCGAAACAGCTCGCTGAAATCGAAGTCCTGATTGCACGGATAGCCGACATTGCGCGGGCTGAGGGCACGCATCCGCTCATACAGGTCATCGAGACGCTGCTGGTCTGCAGGACTGAGGTTGGGTTGAGTCACAGCGGAGTAATACTCCCAGAAACTCACGGTGATGCAAGCCTCTCCGGCTCAGTTCGTCTTCAAGACCTCAATAAACGCCTCCTGCGGGATGTTCACCCGGCCGATGGCTTTCATCTTTTTCTTACCTTCCTTCTGCTTGTCGAGCAGTTTGCGCTTACGGGAAATGTCACCACCGTAGCACTTGGCGGTCACGTCCTTGCGCATGGCGCTGATGCTCTCACGGGCAATGATCTTGCCGCCGATGGCGGCCTGGATGGCGACGACGAAGAGCTGCTGAGGGATGACTTCCTTGAGCTTGGCGCAGAGCTGGCGGCCACGGCTCTCGGCCTTGCTGCGGTGAACGATGCAGGAGAAAGCATCCACGGGCTCGCTGGCGATGAGAATGTCCATTTTGACGAGTTCTGCCGGCTGGGTGCCCGCGTGTTCATACTCCATGCTGCCGTAACCACGGGTCATGGACTTGAGCTTGTCGTTGAAGTCCACCAGGATCTCGTTCAGTGGCAGGACGGTGTGCAGAAGCACGCGGCGGTCGTCGAGGGTCTCGGTGTTGTTCACCACACCGCGCTTGTCCATGACGAGCTGCATGATGTCTCCGATGTTCTCATTCGGGATCATGATGTTCACCTTCACGATCGGCTCACGGATCTCCTCGATCTCAGCCTGCGGCGGCAGGAAGGTGGGATTGTCCACCTTGAGCTCGGTGCCGTCGGTCTTCCTCACATCGTAAATGACGGACGGATAGGTGGAGATGACATCCATGTCGAACTCACGGCGCAGGCGCTCCTGGACGATCTCCATGTGGAGCAGCCCGAGGAAGCCGCAACGGAAGCCGAAACCGAGGGCGGCGGAGCTTTCTGCCATGAAGGTGAAGGCGGCGTCGTTGATCTGGAGCTTGCCGACGGCGAGCTTCAGCGCCTCGAAGTCGTCGGTGCTGACGGGATAGATGCCGCTGAAGACGAGGGGATGGATCTCCTTGAAGCCAGGCAGTGGCTCAGGGGCAGGCTTGCGGCTCTCGGTGAGCGTGTCACCAATCTTGACATCAGCGGTCGTTTTGACGTTGGCGATGATGTAGCCGACATCGCCAGCCTCCAGCTTTTCACAGGGGACCATCTTGGGGCGGAAGGTGCCGAGGTCCTTGATTTCGGAATCGTTGCCTGAGGCCATCAGGCGCACTTTTTGACCACGCGTGATGGTGCCGGAGATGACGCGGATATAACTGACCACTCCGCGATAGGGGTCGAAGATCGAATCGAACACCGAAGCCCGCAGATAGCCGTCGCCAGGATCTGTGGGCGGCGGGATGAAGGCGACGATGGCCTCCAAAATGTCCTCAATGCCAATTCCCATCTTCGCACTGGCAGGTACGGCCTCATCGGAAGAGAGCTGCAGGATGTCCTCAAGCTGGCGCTTCACCTTGTCGATGTCGGCGCTCGGGAGGTCGATTTTGTTGATGATGGGAACGACATGCAGGTTCTGCTGCAGGGCCAGGTTCAAATTTGCGACTGTCTGCGCTTCGACGCCTTGCGAGGCATCCACGAGCAGGAGCGCGCCTTCACAGGCAGCGAGCGAACGGCTGACCTCATAGCTGAAATCGACGTGCCCGGGGGTGTCGAGCAGATTGAGCTTGTACATCTGGCCGTCCTTGGCCTTGTAATTCATGCAGACCGGATGGGCCTTGATGGTGATGCCACGTTCGCGTTCCAGATCCATCGAATCAAGCAGCTGATCCTGCTGCTGTCTGACCGTGATGGTTTGAGTGAACTCCAAAAGACGGTCAGAGAGCGTGGTCTTCCCATGGTCAATGTGGGCGATGATGGAGAAATTGCGGGTGCGGGAGATGGACATTCAGTTGGCTTGGCGGGGGGCGGTGTATCTAGTCCATAGAAGGAAAGAAAGCAATTCCGATGCTTGAAGCCCATGACCAGCCGCCGGATGCTGCCACCATGAGACCGGAGCTATTGAGTGAATCCGCCATCCAGCAGCAACTGGCTTCCCTACCCGGCTGGCAGGTCGAAGGCAAGGAACTGGTGAAAGAGTTCCGTTTTACCAGTTATCTCGCCGGCATTGAGTTTGTCAGACGTGCAGCAGGACTGGCCGAAGCGATGAATCACCATCCGGATCTGTTGGTCGGCTGGCGAAAGGTGACCGTGCGCCTGGCCACCCACAGCGCAGGCGGATTGACCCGGCTGGACTTCACGCTGGCCGGTCAGATCAACTCAGTCGAAGCCGCCCCAGCCAACCTCACCTGAGACAGACTCACGGCGCAACAGCGGCAGTGTCGTGAGTGACCCTTTGACCGGAAGGGTCCACCACTTCAACAGTGACAAAAATAATGACGTTCTTCGTTTCCGTCTGTTTGGTGTTGGTCTTGAAGAGTCTCCCCACAATAGGAAGATCCCCCAGGATGGGAACCTTGTCTTCCACCATCTGACGGTTTTCAATCTTGACCCCGCCCAGCACGACCGTTGCACCATCATAAATCTTGACCGCTGTGTTCACTTTCTGCACTTTAAAGACCGGCTGCAAGATATAGTTGGGGGTGATCAATTCATCAGGTGAGCTCAGAGGGACGTAGCCTGTCGCGCCGGTTGATAATTGGATTGGCAGGACGTCGAGACTTGCGGGCACATAAATAGGAGATCCGTAATTCACAAAGCCTTCGAATTCGGTCACTTGTGGCGAGATTGTGAGTTCCACAGTGCGGCCATCTTCTGAAATCACGGGTTCAACCTCCACCAGCACCCCGGTTTTTCTCATTTCGAAGGCCGTGGGTGTGGTCGGTGTGGCGATCATCTGCGGACGAGGACCGGCTCGTACGCGAGTACCACCTTGCGGCAGTCTAGGCGGATCAAATTCGGTCGGATAAATGAATTCCTGCGTCACTTCCGCGGTTGCTTTAAGTCCGCTCTTTGTGGTCACGCTGGGGGAGGCATTGACATCAATTCCCTTTTTCTGTGAGAGCGCGCGCAGCACGGTTTGAAATTGTGGATTGGAAAACACGCCAGCAACTGAGAGAACACCAGGCGCCACGTTCTTGGTTGCATTGACGGAACCAGTCTGGAGCAGAGAATCGAGGGAATTGGCCGTTGTCGCATAGTCGCCAGATCTGAGACCCGAGGTAACGGGACCACCACCGTAGGGGAATGGTGCCGTGGTGCCGGCAGGCACTGGACCTGCAAAAGCTCCAGCAGTTGGAATCGCAGGAAAGGCGGTGGTGCCACCAATACTGAGAGCAGGGATAACGTAGGGCGTGTTTACTGGATAGTTGGCTGGGTTGACGGGGGTTCCGTTTCCTGCACTGCCACCGCTGAACAAGAGGTTGCCAGTGGTTCCGGTGCTTCCCATGAGCCAGTCAAAACCCAGCTCTTCCAGGTTCTTCTGGTTTACTTCCAGCATTCGCACATGAATCACGGCCATTTTCGGCGCAGCTTTCGTCGCCTGCTCGACGATCATTTCAACCGTTTCCATGTTCCCGACCGTGTTGCGAACGGTCAGCGTGTTGTTCGTTTGGTTGTAGCTGGCGCTCGTGCCCTCAGGAAAGGTCACTCCGCGTGCTTCTAGAAATTCCTTGGCCCCCAATCGGCGGATGATCAGCCCCCCCCCGCCTGCCGGGGCCTTCGCGGCAAATGGATCTGCTGGAGCAGCAGCAGCAGCCGCATCACCTCCGGGGGAGTTCTGAATAAAATCTGGAGGCACCCGGAAGGAGCGGGTCACGATCGCATTGTTGCGTTCGCTGAGGGAAACAAAGATCACCGCATGCTCGTCCACCTTGTAGGAGACACCGCACATCTCGCTCACATAGCGCAGCAGTTCTTCCATCGGCACATTGAGAAGATTCAAACTGACCGGCTTGCTGCGTGCATCAGGGGGCACACTGATGACAAAACTGATCCCTTTGCCTTCGGAATCCAGATCGCGGCTGCGAACTCGCAGCAATTCCACCACCTCATCCAGCGTGGCACCATCAAACTCCACCTTGGGGAAAATGATGGTGCGCAGCTTTTGTTCGATCCTGTCACTCCCGTTCAGCTGATTGACGAGAGATGCAGCGCCAGCACCAAACAGTGAGCTGCGATCCATGTTGGTCAGAGGAACAGGGTCTTCCCATGTTTGAGCCACTGCGCCCAGCATTTTGGCACGTTGATGATCGTAGGCGGTCTTGTAGTACTTTTGCTTTTCCCGCTCGGCGTTTTCCATGCCACGCCTGGCGGCACCGTTGGTGGTGTCAATCCGCAACACGTCCTGAAAGGTCGCTATGGCCTTGTCCAGATCCCCAAGTTGAAGAAACGAATTGGCTTTGATAAGAAGCGTTTGCACCTTCCCCACATTTTCCACGTGCTTGGCTGTCAGCGCGGGTGGAAAGCGGTCCGGATCTCCCAGATGCTTCTTGAGCACCAGGACACGTTCGTCCTTCGGTGCCACCCCGGGTGCAAGCAGTCGATCCAGCACTTTGCCCGCTGCAGCAAGATCTCCTTTGGCCGCCAGTTCCTGGGCCACCAGACAGCCTGCCATCACGTAGCCGTTGCGCGCAGCCATTCGTGATTCCTGGGCGAGAGGTATGTTTGGCAGCGCATTGTAAGTTTCCTCAAACAAGGTCAGTGCCTCCGCTGCCTTTTGCTGGTCGATCAATTGGTAACCGCGCTCAATTTCAGCATTCAGTGTGTTCACCTGAATGGCGCGGCGGCGTGCTTCAGCCTGCGCCATGGCCGAAACTGACTGGGCTCCGGCCGTCATGGCCATATTCCCACCAAGAATGATCATCAGGCACGCAGCAGCGCCGCGAGTGAGCAGGCGGCGCGGCGACACGGCTTCAGGATGTTTCGGAAAAGGCTTCAGGAGCATCAAAGTTGGGAAAATTTAACTTTATAACAGGACTCGGTCTTTCGCCCAAGCATTTTCTGCCATGAATCTCAGCCCGTAGTTGCCCTCCCGCCGCATCTTGCTCTGATGCCGGTTCATTCCCCAATCACCCATGGCCAAAGCCCCCATCAAAGTCGCAGTCACCGGCGCCGCCGGTCAAATCGGTTACGCCCTCCTTTTCCGCATCGCCTCCGGTGCCATGTTTGGCCCTGATCAACCGGTGATCCTCCAGCTCATTGAAGCTCCGTTTGAAAAGCCCCTGGCCGCCCTCGCCGGCGTGGCCATGGAGCTCGACGACTGCGCCTTCCCTCTGCTCAAAGGCATCGTGCAGACCTCTGACCCTGCCGTGGGCTTCAAAGACGCCAACTGGTGCCTGCTCGTCGGTGCCAAACCCCGTGGCCCGGGCATGGAGCGTGCTGATCTTCTTAAAGACAACGGCAAAATCTTCATCGAGCAGGGCAAAATCATCGATGCTGTGGCCGCCGATGACGCCCGCGTCGCTGTCGTCGGCAATCCGGCCAACACGAACTGCATGATCGCCGCCTCCCAGGCCAAGCGCCTCACGCCGGACCGTTTCACCGCCATGGTGCGCCTGGACCAGAACCGCGCCCAGACCCAGCTCGCCCAAAAGGCCGGCGTGGACCTCACCGAGGTGAAAGACATCTTCATCTACGGCAATCACAGCCCCACGATGTTCCCAGCCTTCGCCCACGCCACCATCGGTGGCAAAGCCGCCGCTGGCGTCATCAATGACCAGACCTGGCTTGAAGGTCCCTTCCTCGAAACTGTGGGCAAGCGTGGTGCGGCGATCATCGCCGCCCGTGGCGCTTCCTCCGCTGCCTCCGCCGCGAACGCCCTTGTCGACCACGTCCGCTCCCTCTTCACACCAGGTGCCATCCATTCCGTCGCCGTGAAGAGCAACGGCCTTTACGGTTTCGATCCTGAAGTCTGGGCCGGCATGCCCGTGCGCACCACCTCTCCGGGCAGCTACGAGGTCATCACCAGCTACGAGATGGACGACTTCGCCAAATCCAAGATCGCCGCAACCAACAAGGAACTCGTCGATGAGCGCTCCTTTGTGGCCAGCATGCTGTAATCCTGCCTGCTTAGCCTTGAAGCGGCACCTTCGCGGGTGCCGCTTTTTTGTGCCTGGGTGAAGAATCCCCCTCCCAGCCGACGTTAAAGCAGCATGTTCTCTTCTCGCCGCGACTTCCTCCAAACCACCGGCTGTGGCTTCGGCTACCTGGCCTGGCAGGCCATGGCGCAGAGTCAGGCGGCGTTGGCCAACCCGCTCGCGCTCAAAAAGCCACACCATCAGCCGAAGGCGAAACGCGTCATTTTCCTCTTCATGCAGGGCGGCGTGAGCCATGTCGATTCGTTCGACTATAAGCCGCGTCTCTTCAAAGACGACGGCAAGATCATCGACGTGGCCGACTCCCGTGCCATCGCCAAGACGGGCAAAGGCGCACTGCAACGGGTGATGAAACCGCTGTGGGATTTCAAGCAGCACGGCGAAACCGGCCGATGGGCCTCCAATCTCTTTCCACACATCAACCAGCATGTGGATGACCTCTGCTTCCTGCATGGCATGCACACCGAGGGAGTCGCGCACGGCCCTGCCACGCTGTTCATGCACACCGGCACCACCAGCAACATCCGCCCGAGCATGGGCTCCTGGGTGATGTACGGCCTCGGTGCCGAGAACGAAAACTTGCCCGGTTTCATGACCATCAGCCCGAGCCTCGGCAACGGCGGCCCACGCAATTACGGCAACGCCTTCCTGCCTGCGGTCTTCCAGGGCACGCCCGTGGGCCGCTCCGGTCAGCCAGCCAGGGAGTCCACCATCAAGAACATCACCAACGCCATCTGGACACCCGAGCAGCAGCGCAAGCAGTACGGGCTGCTCAGTGCGCTGAATGCCGAACAGGCTGCCTACGCCATGCCCGGAGACACGGACATTGATGCGGTGATCCGCAGCTACGAACTGGCCTGGCGCATGCAGCACAATGCACCGGGGGCCATGGACATCTCCGATGAGTCTGAAGCCACGCTCAAGCTCTACGGCATCAACGAAAAACCCACCGACAACTACGGCCGCCAGTGCCTCATGGCCCGCCGCATGGCCGAGCAGGGCGTGCGCTACATTCAGGTCAATTACGGCGACAATTCGAACAATCCCGCGTGGGATCAGCACTCCAACCTGCCCAAGCACGGCGACCACGCCGCAGCCGTCGACAAACCCATCGCTGGTCTGCTCTACGATCTCAAGCAACGCGGCCTTCTCGAAGACACCATCGTCTGGTGGGGAGGCGAATTTGGCCGCACCCCCTATGCCGAGAAAAACGGCACCGGACGCGACCACAACCCTCTCGGCTTCACCGTCTGGGTGGCAGGTGGCGGCTTTAAATCCGGCTACGCCCACGGCGTCACCGACGACATCGGCCACATGGCCGTGGAGGACAAAGTGCACATGCACGATCTGCATGCCACGATCCTCCACCAGCTCGGCCTTGATCACGAAAAGCTCACTTTCCGCCACGCCGGCAGAGACTTTCGCCTCACGGACGTGCACGGGCATGTGGTGAAGGAAGTGATCGCGTGAGCCATTGGCTCTGATAAAACGGCAGCCGAGGCCCGTGTTTCTCTCATGTGCATCCGCCACATGCTTCCTGCTGTTTTTTTCATGCTGCTGTGCAGCATGAGCGTGGCCGGCGCGGAAGAAACCAGGCTGGGCTTCAACCGGGACATCCGCCCGATCCTTTCCAACAAGTGCTTCCGTTGCCACGGCTTCGATGAAAAAGGCCGCAAAGGCGATCTGCGCCTGGATAAGCGCGAGGATGCCGTCGCCCCGCGTGATGGGAAGCAGGCCATCGTTCCCGGCAAGTCTGAGGAGAGCGAGCTGATGAAGCGCATCACCACTTCCGACAGCGACGACCTCATGCCGCCGCCGGATTCCAAGCTCTCACTCACAGCCGAAGAAAAGGACGCGCTCCGACGCTGGATCGCAGAAGGAGCCGAATACGAGGCGCACTGGTCGTTGATCCCGCCCAAGCCGTCTTCCCCACCGCAGAAGTCGATCGACGACTTCATCCTCGCCCGTTTGAAGCAAGAAGGGCTCGAACCAGCACCCGCAGCCTCGCGCGAAATCTTGCTGCGTCGTGTCAGTTTTGATCTCACCGGCCTGCCGCCGACCCTGGCGGAACTGGACACCTTTCTCTCAGATCAAGATCCACAGGCCTACGAGAGCGCCGTGGACCGGCTGCTGTCATCCAAACACTTCGGCGAACGCATGGCGGTGGAATGGCTGGACGCGGCGCGCTACGCGGACACCAACGGCTACTTCGGCGACAAAACGCGCAGCCTTTGGCCGTGGCGCGACTGGGTGATCGATGCCTACAACCGCAACCTGCCGTTTGATCAGTTCACCCTTGAGCAGCTTGCGGGAGATCTGATTCCAAATGCCAGCACGGCACAGCGCATCGCCACCGGTTTCAATCGCAACCACATGGCCAACAACGAAAGCGGCATCATAGATGAGGAATACCGGGTGGAATACGTGGCGGATCGTCTGGAAACCACCGGCACCACCTGGCTGGGGCTCACCATCGGCTGCGCCCGCTGCCATGATCACAAGTACGATCCCATCACGCAGCGCGAATTTTACCAGCTCTTTGCCTTCTTCAACAATGTGCCCGAGTCCGGGCTGATCAAAGCTGACAATCCTCCGCCAGTGCTCAGCGTGCCATCGGCAAAGCAGGAACAGGAGCTTACAAAGCTCGTTGCAGCCACTCAGCAGGCAGAGCGAGACTTTCAGCCCTTCACTGCGGCTTTGTGGCAGCAGATCGCGGAATGGGAAAAAACAGCGGCGGCGGCACTGACTCCATCTCCTAGTACAAATCTCGTAGCTCACTTCTCTTTCGACGGGCAAATCGAAGCGAAGCACTTCGGCACCGGCGATGTGTTTCAAGAAGGCATTCTTGGCCAGTCAGCGAAGTTTGATGCCACGCAGCACGCGGAATGGTCCGGAGCTTTCGATACCGACGCAGCCTGGACCGTGGGTCTCTGGCTCATGGCAGACACCTCTCTGAGCGGTGTTCTTTCCAAAATCGAGCCCGAAGGCAGACGCCGTGGCTTCGAGGTGATCTGGCAGAAAGGCCGCTTTCAGATCAATCTGGTCAGCAAGTGGGGCACGGATGCCATCGAGCTCGTCACGCAGGAACCTGTCTCTTCCAAAAAGTGGCATCATCTGGTAGTCAGCCATGACGGCAGCCGCCGCGCCTCCGGCATCCGCGTCTTCATCGATGGCCAGCCTGCTGCGACGAAAATCATGACTGACACGCTGAGAGGCCCAACCTGCAGCAACGAGCCACTGCGCATCGGCAGACGAGATGCAAACCTCGGCTTTTACGGCCAGCTTGATGAACTGCGCCTCCTCCAGAAGCCCGTGACTGCGGATGAAGCCGGGGCATGGTTTTGGAGCGAGCGCCTGCGCGGAATCGCTGCCAAACCGACGGCCAAGCGCAGCGCCGCAGACACAACGCTGCTGCAAGACTGGTTTGTGGATCATCACGCGGATGCGCCAACACGTGATGCCAGCCAACGCGTGCGCAAGGCCAAGGCCGCCGAAACAAGCCTGCGCGAAAGCATACCCACCACGCTGGTGATGCAGGAGATGCCCAGCCCGCGCAAAACGCATCTGCTCACGCGCGGCCAGTATGATCATCCTGCGGACGCAGTCAGACCTGGCGTGCCTGCATCGTTATCCAAGTGGCCAGCAGACGCACCGCCTAACCGCCTGGGTTTCGCGAAGTGGCTTGTTTCTAAAGAGAATCCGCTGACGGCTCGGGTCGCAGTCAACCGCCTGTGGATGCAATGCTTTGGCGAAGGACTCGTGCGCACCGTAAATGATTTCGGCTCACAAGGCGAAGCCCCCAGCCATCCTGAGCTGCTCGACTGGCTGGCGGTGCGCTTCATGCAGAGCGGCTGGGATGTGAAGGCCATGCTCAAGCTGATGGTGATGAGCGCAACGTATCGGCAAAGCTCGCAGTATTCCGCGCGCGATCCCTCCAATCGCCTGCTGGCGCGCGCGCCTTCTTTCCGCCTGAGCGCCGAGATGGTGCGGGATCAGGCGCTGGCTGTCTCCGGTTTGCTGGTGCCAAAGATTGGCGGACCAAGCGTAAGGCCCTACCAGCCGCCCGGCCTTTGGGAGGCCGTCTCCTACAATGGCGAGGAAACCTATGTGAACGACACGGATGAAGGACTGTGGCGGCGCAGTCTCTACACCTTTTGGAAACGTCAGTTGCCGCCCCCTGCCCTGCTCACCTTTGACAGCCCCACGCGTGAAAAGTGCACCGTGCGCCGCGCACGAACTAACACGCCGCTGCAGTCGCTCGTGCTGCTAAATGATGAGACCTACATCGAGGCGGCGCGCTTCCTCGCTGCATGGGCACTGGCACAGTCAGGTTCTGAGTCAGCGAAACTCACACTCGCTTTCCGCCGCGTGACGAGCCGCACGCCGGAGCCCGAGGAATTGAAACTGCTGAGCGACCTGCTCAGCAGGCAACGCGCACGCTTTGCTGCTGATCGAGAAGCCGCAGCGAAACTCATCACCGCCGGTGCCTCCACACGTGGCAAAGACCTTGATCCCGTCGAACTGGCCGCGTGGACCCTCACCCTGCACACCTTGCTCAACCTCGACGAAACCATCACCCGCCGATGAACCTCGATTTGACCCGCCGTCAGCTTTTTGGTCGTGCCTCCGCAGGCATCGGCACTGCGGCGCTGGCCTCGCTGCTGGGCGAGGGCAAGGCCTTCGCCGCGCCGCACTTCGCGCCAAAGGCAAAGCGTGTGATCTACCTGTTCATGCACGGTGGGCCGTCGCAGCTCGACTTGTTTGACAACAAGCCCGGCTTGAAAAAGCTGCATGGCCAGGAGTTCCCTGCTTCCGTGCTAGGCGATCAACGCCTCACCGGCATGACCAGCGGGCAGAAGAGCAAGCCGATCACTTCATCGCTCTTCAACTTTCAGCAGCACGGCCAGTCCGGCGCGTGGATGAGCGAGCTGCTGCCCAATCTGGGACGCGTGGCGGATGAGATGTGCATCATCCGGTCTCTGCATACGGAGGCGATCAATCACGATCCTGGCGTCACGCTGCTGCAGACCGGGCATCAGCAGCCCGGACGCCCGAGCTTTGGCGCCTGGGCCAGCTATGGACTCGGCAGTGAGAATGCAAGTCTGCCGGCCTTCGTGGTGCTTATTTCACGCGGCAGTGCCGCGCGCCCGGCGGACCCGCTGTATGCGCGGCTGTGGGGCTCCGGCTTCCTTCCTTCGAATCATCAGGGCGTGAGCTTCCGCAGCAGCGGCGATCCCGTGTTGTATCTCTCAAATCCGCCAGGCATCAGCACGGCCTCTCGCCGCGATGAGCTGGATGTCATCCAGGCGCTGAACCGCAGGCAGCTCGCGCAGCAGCTCGATCCCGAGATCGAAACACGCATCACCCAGTATGAAATGGCCTACCGCATGCAGAGCAGCGTGCCAGATTTGATCAGCCTGAAAAACGAGAGCGCCGCCACCTTTGAGGCCTATGGCCCGCAGTCACGCGTGCCCGGCAGCTTCGCCGCGAACTGCCTGCTTGCGCGCCGCATGGCAGAGAGCGGCGTGCGTTTCATCCAGCTCTACCATCGCGGCTGGGACCAGCACTACAACCTGCCCAGCGATCTGCGCCTGCAATGCGGCGACATCGACCAGCCCTGCGCCGCACTGATCAGCGACCTCAAGCAGCGCGGCCTGCTCGATGACACGCTCATTGTCTGGGGCGGTGAATTTGGCCGCACCACCTACTCACAGGGCAAGCTGGAACCCACCAACCATGGGCGAGATCATCACGGCCGCTGCTTCACGATGTGGCTGGCTGGCGGCGGTGTGAAGCCCGGACTGCAGTTCGGCGAAACCGACGACTTCTGCTTCAACATCGCCCGCGATCCCATGCATGTGCATGATCTCAACGCGACGCTTCTGCATCTGCTGGGCATCGATCATGAGAGGCTGACCTACCGCGCCGAAGGCCGTGACTTCCGGCTCACGGATGTGCATGGGCGCGTGATGAAGGAGGTGATGGCGTGAAGCCTTACTTCTTCGCCAACGACTCCAGGTAATCGAGCAGGCTGGCGAATTCGCGGACGGTGAAGTTCGTCATCAGGCCGGGGGGCATGATGGAGATGGGCAGCTTCTGGCGGCTTTTGATGTCCTTCACGGCAAAGGTGAACTCCTGGGCGGCGACGTTGCGCAGTTTCACGTTATCGGCGGATTCCAAAGTGATGAAGCCCATCTGCTGCGTGCCGTCGTTGAGGGTGACGACCTCGGTGACGAAGCCCTGGGCGATGGTCTTGTTGGGATCGAGAATGTTTTGCGCGAGATCGGGGCGCTTGTAGGTCTGCGCGATGTTGCCGAGGTAGGGCCCTTTCTGCGCCTCGGATTCCTTCGTGGTGTGGCAGGCGATGCAGGTGGCCTTGGTGAAAACCTGCTCACCGATGGAGACGTCTCCCTTGGTCTTGAGCACGGCAGCCAGCGCGTCTTCGGGCTTCAGTGAGCCGACGAGTGGGCTGGTGTCTTTGGCCTTTTTCTCCAGCTTCATGCGGCCTGCGATGATCTTCGCCTGTGCGGCGACGGCTTTGTCAGGATCATCGAGTGCGGCGATGATTTTATCGGCATAGGCGAGGCTCTTCACCTCGCCAGCGCCAGTGATGATCTGGATACGGCGCTGGGGAAGCTGCCACCCGGCGTCAAGCGCCTTGGCGGAAAGATCGCGGGACTCCGGCGCACCGCTTTTGCGGGTGCTGAGTGAGATGAGGGCCGCATCTGCCCAGATGCCGACGGGCTTGCCCAGCTGCTTCACGGCGGCGTCTTCGATGAGCTGGTGATGATTCTCCAACTTCGGCGCACCCATGAAGGCATTGCGTGCATCGTCGAATTCCTTGGTGGCGTCTTTCGCATGCTTCAAGAAGTGGAATGCGGCGAGCGTGGCGCTGACTCCCTCCGCGCTGTCCGTTTTGGTGAGCGCAATGATGGCTTTGGAAAGCGTGACCGGGCTGACCGACTGGTCACCCGTTTCTGCCGATTTGACGGCAGCCACCAAGAGCGGCACCGCATCCGCAGGAATGGTGTCGGCCGTGGCAAGCTGCGCCACCGCATCGGGGATCACCTTCGCATCCTTTTTGGCAAGCTCCAGGATGCGTACGAGCGCTTCATTGAACTGAATGCGGTTGCGGTTCATTTCCTTGACCAAGAAAGCAGCCTCTTCCGCCGAGGCCTTGGCCAGCGCTTCCTTCAAAGCAGCCGCGATCTTCGGCGTCTCGCTCCACGCCTCCGGCTGGTAGTAGGGCCCGCGTGTGTCCGGGCGCGTGCCCCAGGAGTCGCCCTTCCATTCACCTTCGTGGAAATGGAGGCGGCAGAGAGCAGCAAGGATGCCGTTGCGCAGAGAGGAGTCAGTGGCTTTGTTGAGGCGCTCAATGAGGCCCGTGACGACTTCGGGCTGGTGCATCATGGCGAGGGCGCGAAGAACTCCGGAAGTGTTGCCCTTCGTGTGATCCAGTGAACTCAAGGCCTGCTGCTTGAGCTGGCGCGCTGCCGTGGCGCGGATGGCCGTATGTGAGATGACCGGATCAGCATGGGAGATGGCGGCGATAACCTCATCGTCAGAGGCTTTTTCCTTGAGTGCGGCGACCAGATTACGGTCTGCGTTCCGGAGCTTTGAATACTGAGCAAGGTAGCTTTCAGACTGCTTGTTCCCTCGGCGCATCAATTCACGCTGTGCCTCGATGCGACGGCGATAGCTCTGTGGCGTGGTGAGATCGAGAAACTTGATCAACTCCGCATCTTTCGCCTTCGCGAAATCCGGCAGCGGCTCCGCTTTGAAACCCTTGGGTTTCACCTGGACGATGTAACCGACATCGGGGCCGGCCCAGCCGAAGGTGGCACCTTTCCAACTGGCGCAGTAGACGCGGCTGTTGCCATCGACATCGGCGTCGGTGGGGCGGGTCATTTTGATGAAGGGCTCGGGCTTGCGGGTTTCCTCAAAGGTCGCGCCTTTGGGCTTCACCTGATGGTGCCAGAGGGCTCCGGTGCCCCAGTCGCAGGTGAACGGCGCATTGTTCCACGCTCCGAAGCCGGGCTCGTCGATGTAAACCGCGCCGGTGCCTGAACCGCCGCCGTAGTCGGCGAGGGGCTGGATGCACTCATCGTTGAAGTTTTTGTAGAGGCGCGGGTAGCCGTGATCTTCCAAGCCGGTGAAGTGGTGGAAGCGCACGTTCCAGCCGCCGCCGTCGTTGGTGTTGTCACGGGCGAAGATGTCCATCAGCGGGCTGATGGCGACTTCGAGAATGTTGCGCGTGCCGGTGGAGTAGATTTCCAAACCGGTGCCGTCTGGGCGCACACGAATGACGCCGCCACCACGGTGCTGCAGATGCTTCCCGTCTGTGCCTACGGCATCCATGAAACCGAAGTCGCCACCGGCGATGTAGAGCCAGCCGTCGATGCCGAGGCTGAGGCCGTTGGTGGTGTGGTCGGCGGGGCGGTCTTTAAAACCGAAGGCGATGCCATTGACGAGGATGTTTTCTTTTTCGGCGACGCCGTCGTGATTGGCATCAATGAACTCGCTGAGGTGCGGCGGATGCACAACGTAGAGGCGGTCGTGGTCCCATACGAGGCCACGCGGGCTGTCCACTTCGCAGAAGACCTTGGTTTCATCCGCACGGCCATCGCCATCGAGATCGCGCAGGCGGATGATGCGTCCACGGTTGGGTTTGCGCTCCACGGAGCCGTCGCCATCGCTGCTGACATAGAGCGTGCCATCTGGCTCTGCGGCCAGGAAGACCGGGTAATTCGCGGCGGCGCTGTTGGCGAAGAGGGAGACATCGAAGCCATCAGCCACCTTCACATCCTTCAAGATGGCAGCCTCCTGCTCGGGCGTGAGCTTCACGATCTTCGGCGCGATGTTGCCCGCGTCCTTGAGCGGATCGCTGGCCTTGTCGTATTCCTTCTTCTGCTCCTCGCTCAGCTTCGGCGCGACGGCTTTAATGTTAGGGCCTTTGAGCTGCACCTCACGGATGCTCGCCCAGCCGCCGCTTGTTTTGGCAAGCGCATGAATCTTCACGAAGCGGATGCCTTCCACCTTGGCGAAATCGTTCGAGTAAGGCGCGTTCTTCGTGTTGTCGCTGCCATCGACGAGCGTGCTCCACGTTTTGCCATCGGTGCTGCCTTCGACCTTGAACTGATACACCCCGGCGTTTTCCCAGGTGGTTTTGATGCCGGTGAGCGTCTCCGGCTTTTCAAGTTCAAGCTGGAGCCACTGCGGGTAATTGGGATTCGCAGCGCACCAGCGGGTGCCCTCATCGCCATCCACGGCTTTCCAGGCGTAGTTGCCCTTGCCGCTCTCTTCGCTGCTGGCGCTGGCTTTCACCGGCAGGCCGTCTTTCGGCAGCACGGGGGGCTTCGGAGCTTCGACAGGTTTGGCGGCGACGAAGGTGATCTTGTTCTCCCCTTTGAACGGCGTCAGGTAGTCCGCCGTGAGCTTGTCCATGGCCCACAGCACACCGCGAGTTACGAGATCGAGGTAGCGCGCATCGGCGACGGTGTCGTTGTTGTGCCCAATGGTGGTGCTGAAGCTGCGGGCACCGGATTTCTCATTCGTCCAGGCCACCACGTAGTCCACATCCTTGCCTTTGACGACCTGCTTGCCCATGGCGAGCGGGTGGCCGTCGAAGATGTTCACGTTGTTATAGAGCTCTTCTTTGATCGTGGTCCAATCCGCGAGCGGCTTGGTGATCGGGTGCTCCTTGTCCACAAACGTGATGGCAATCGGCTCCTGTGGGCCATGGGAGGCGGACTGGATGCCGAGGTGCTTGAACCATGCATCGGTGCCGGTGCGGAAGCTGTGCATGGCGCAGTGCAGATGCACGGCGGGGATGGTCTTGTGCACATCGAGGATGCGCTTCACCACGGCCATGTCCTTCACGCCAGCGGCGCATTCGTCATGGATGATGATGTCGTAGCCCTTGGCCCAATCAGGGTTGTCATAGAGCGGCAGCGGCGGAGTCACTGATTTGTCGTCCGTCCACACCACATCCACCTGCACATTGGCTCGCGCCTGGATGCCCTGGCTGAGGATCAGATGCTGCTTGGCATAATCATGGCAGCAGCCACCGGCGACGAGGAGGGCTTTGAGCGGCTTGGTTTCAGCGTGGCCAATGGAGGCTGCGGCAAGGAGGAACAGGAGTGCTAGGGAACGCATGAGAAATGAGGGAACGCAGAAGCCGCACAAAAAGCGGGGTTTCTATCAGAAAAGTATTGAAAACAAAGTTGCCCGGTTGCGCCGCAACTGGACAACTCATCTAGCAAAACGCGCCTTGATCAAATGGCTGCCAAGGATCCAGACCTTGTGCAGTTTGCTGAGACGGCAGCGCTTGGCGAAAACGGGATAGCGCTCGCGTTTGAGCTTTTCGAGGATGCGTGAGTAGATCGCGCCCATGATCTCTGAGGCGACCATGTTTTTGCGATCCTCGGGCGGCAGCGCCTTTTGCGCGGCCTCGTAGTAGCTGCGGGCACGGGCATACTGGAAGTCCATCATCTTGATGAAGCGCTCGCTCGGGCGGGCATCCATGATTTCACTTTCCAGCACGCCAAACTTCCGCAGTTCGGCCTGAGGGATGTAGATGCGGCCGGTGTCCCGTGCATCCTGACCGACGTCGCGGATGATGTTGGTGAACTGCAGCGCGTAGCCCAGATTGATGGCGTACTCCTTGGTAGCAGGGTTTTTGTAGCCAAAAATTTCGATGCTGACGAGTCCGACCACGCTGGCGACTTTGTAGCAGTAGCCCAGCAGTTCTTCGAAGGTCTCGTAGCGTGTTTTCGAAATGTCACTGGCCACGCCGTCGATGATCTCGCACAGCCAGGCGCGCGGGAAGCCGTATTTCTGAGGGAGGAGGAGCATTTCATCCAGCACGGGATGCCCCGGCGGCTGGCCCTGCTCCACGCAGTGCTTCCAGTGATTGAGCTCACTTTCCTTGTCCGCCGGGCTGACCTTCGGGTCGTCGGCGATGTCATCCACCACTCGGCAGAAGGCGTAAAATGCGATCATGTCGCGACGGCGTTCCTTCGGCAGGCAGGCCAGCGCGAAAGCGAGGTTCGACTTCGCCCGCCGCACGATCTGTTCTGGAGAAAGCGTGCCGCTGGTCATGCGGAAGGGGAACGTGAAAAGCCAAAGCGCAGCATGAGAAGTAGAACTGTTAGCAATAGCCAGCAATCGAGCATGGCAAGCACCAAAGCACTCAGCGGCAGCTCAATGATGCGCCAAAATGGCGATTCAGCACCCAAGGCGTGCCCCATTTCCACGGTGTAGAGCGCGAGAATGAAAATGGCGAGTGAGGTGATGGCAAGCATCAACAAAGGCACGGCCGCGCGCCACAGGATGCGCAAGGCAGCAGCTCCCTGCTGCCAAAAGGAGCCAGATACCGCCGCCACTGCGACCGGCAGCGCTGCAAATAGCATGAGAAGTTCCACCCACCACCACGTGCCCACGCTTTGCGGGGTGTTGAGCTGCCACCAGCGCCAGCTCATCCAGAGGAGATCAAACCCCGCGAGAAAGGCCACACCCTGCCAGCGTGCAAAGGCATGCTCCAGCGCCGCAGCGGCATCTCCACCGGCCTCCGTAGCCTGCGGTCTTTCCCAGGCCATGACAAAACGCACCAGCCACACCTGCACGCCCGCAGCGGCCAGGGCGGTGAAGGCATAGCGCAGCCCCAGCTTCACCGTTTCCACCCCTTCAGCCAGCATGTGCCGTGCGCTGGACACCTCCATACCCAGCCAGGCAAAACCCACCAGCGTGACTGCCAGCAGACCGAACTTCTGCTCCGGGCCGGGCCTGCGCTCACCATAGCGATAGGGCCAGCGCCAGATGCGGATAGTCAAAAACACGAGCACCACCGGCACCATGCAGGCCAGCGGCCACGCCGGCATCAGCGCATGCGGCAGTGCGGCCAGATGCGCCAGAGCATCCCGGGCCAGCGGCAGAATCATTTCCCGCCAGTCCGTGAGACGATCCATCGAATACGGCACATGCGGTTTCTCGCCGAAAACCGTGGCCAGCAGCAGGGCTCCGGCGGTCCACAGGATCAAAGCCGGGCGCAGCCGCAGGCAGTCCCAGGCATCTGACAAATGCCTGCGCAGCGGGTGCCAGTGCAGGTGCAGCACCAGCCCGGCGGCAAAGCCGAATAGGGCGACTACGGTCGTTTGCCAGTGGGTCAGATTCAAAGTTAACGATCAATTCGCGAAAACATCTCGACATGCCAGTGCGTATTCGCTTCTCTCCCTTCCGCCATGAAATCACCCGCCGCCCTCCTGCTCGCCTGCCTGTCCTTCTCCTCTGCTGCTCTCGCTGAAAACTGGCCGAGCTGGCGCGGGCCCAATCAGGACGGCTCTTCGAGTGAGACCGGCCTGCCGGAAAAATTCAGCCCCACCGAAGGGGTGCGCTGGGCGGCCGATGTGCCGGGACTCTCCGCCTCCGTCCCCGTCATCTGGGGAGACAATGTGTTCATCACCGCCCCCATCGATGCGGAGAAAAAACTCGTCGGCCTGTGCTATGACAAACAGACCGGCAAGGAAAAGTGGCGCACGACCATCAGCGAAGGCGCGGAGATTCAGTGGGATGACAAGAGCAATCTCGCCAGCCCTTCCGCCGTGACGGACGGCGACCGCGTTTACTTCCTCTTCGCAAATGCCATCGCAGCCTCATGTGATTTCAGCGGCAAGATCATCTGGAAGCGCGACTTCAAGGAAACGCACGGCGCCTTCGCCACGCAGTGGACCTATGGCAGCAGCCCCGCCCTCGACGGTGGCAAGCTCTACATCCAGGTGCTGCAGCGCAACGAGGCCTTCCAGTTCCAGGGCAAGTTCAACAAAGGCACCGAAGGCAAGGACATGAGCAGCTACATCCTCGCCCTGGATCCAGCCACCGGGAAGGACATCTGGAAACACATCCGCCCCAGCCTGGGCTCCACCGAATCACTGGAAGCCTTCAGCAGCCCGGTGTTCGCGACCCACAAGGGCAAGCGCCTCATGCTCATCTCCGGTGGTGACACCCTCACCATCCACGACGCCGCCACGGGCAAGGAATTCTCCCGCATCGCCACCTGGAACCCACCGGGCGAAGGCTACAACAAATTCTTCCGCCTCGTCCCCTCCCCCGTGACCGGCGACGGCATGGCCATCGTCTGCGCACCCAAAAATTCGCCCGTGTTTGCCATGCCGTTGGACTCCAAAGGCGAGACCAAGCCTGTGTGGCAGACCGAGCCCAAAGGCGTGACCAGCGACGTGCCCACGCCTGCCTTCTACAAGGGCAAGTTCTACGTCCTCGACGGCGGCAAGAAGATCCTCAGCTGCCTGGAGCCAAAGACCGGCAAGGTCGTGTGGTCCGGTGAACTCGGCGGCAAGACCAAGTTTGAAAGCAGCCCGACCGTGGTGGACGACAAAGTCTACTGCATCAACTTCTGGGGCGAGGTCTATGTGGCCAAAGCCAACACCGACAAGTTTGAACTGCTGAGCGTCAACGACATGGGCAACGGCACCAAGCCCAACGGCAACGCCGCCAGCGTGCGCGCCAGCGTGGCCGTGAGCGATGGCTGCCTCTTCATCCGCTCGGAAGAAAAGCTGTACTGCATCGGCAAGAAAGTGGTCGCAGCGCCTTGATGTTCGATAGGCACCGCCTGCCGAACCAAGACTACCGCCCATGACTGAGCGCGCAGGGAATTCACTCGCCTACCGTTGCTGGCTGCTATTGACCGTTGTTATTTTATTAGCTGGCTGCGTTCTTTGCCTCAATTCTCTTACGCTTCCAAGTCGCGGTTCCGGACCTGGAGCCCCGCTTGAGGGAGCTGTTCAGGGAATTCTACTGCTTGCAGGACTCGGACTGCTGCTAATCGGTGGTCTTCTCTTGTTGTTTCGAATGCGCCCACCAGCCAACGAGTTGCTGGGAGATCAGCTGAATCCAGATCATGTCCTGCTTGTGTCTCGGCACACCGGCATTGTTTTTCCACCTGCTGCAAAACTTGTGGGCTTATGCCTGCAAGACGCATCTTCTTTGTCGGCAAACGTGGCTTCCAAGTTCGAACTGCCGAATTCCTGCCGTGATGCATTCATGCAGAATTCCATTTTTTCAGCGGGGCTTGAACGCATTCCGCATTTTGAACTTGGCTCGGCCACGACTTGGTGGCGGCGCGGCAGTCTGGAGTCACGCATTGATCGCGTGCAGTATCTGCCAAGCGGCACCTATGTCGAGTGCAGTGTCGGACTTGAAGACGACTGCACGGTTGTTTATGTCTCATGGGGCTAGCACAGACCTCTGCTGCGACCTGACAGGATTGACTCCCGCCACCCATTCGTCATGCTCGTCTCTTCTTCCTTTGCAACTCCTGCGCTGCACCGGCGTTTATGCGCTGACATATGAACCGGCGTCTCCTCCTCCGTTCCACCGCGCTGCTGGCGCTTTCGCTCCCCCAGACTGGCTGCCGGGTGCTGCTGAGGCAGCTGCGCCCGGCGCTCAAAGGCGCACTCGGCGGAACGCCCAAGGGCTCACGCGGCGGCACCCCCAAAGGCGTGGCGCCCTACCAGATCATGGTGGACGGCTACCAGCGCACCGGACTGGTGCATGTGCCACCTGGAGCGCAGCTGCAGCCAGCTCCCGTCGTGTTCGTGTTTCACGGCCACGGCGGCTCTGCCTCGGTGGTGGCCAGCAGCTTCGGCCTGCATCAGTTGTGGCCGGAGGCCATCTTGATCTATCTGCAAGGTTTGAACACTCCCTCCCAACTGGACCGCGAGGGGCGTAAACCCGGCTGGCAAACCCGCGAGGGGGACCAGGGAGACCGCGATCTGCATTTGTTTGACGCCGTGCTCGCCGACCTGAGCCAGAAGTATCACGTCGATGCCCGGCACGTGTTTGCCACCGGCCACTCCAATGGCGGCTTCTTCACGTATTTGCTATGGCATGCACGCTCCCGCGCCCTGGCCGCCGTCGCTCCCTCCGCCGCCACCACCGCACGCATGGGCAACGTCACCCTGCCCGCTAAACCGGCGATGCATCTGGCTGGCACGCAGGATCAGATCGTGAAGTTTGCCGCCCAGCAGGCGACGATGGAGCAGGTGAAGCGCAGCAACCACTGCGATGCCGCAGGCGTGCCCTGGGGCCCGAACTGCACCTTGTTCCCCTCACGCAGCGGCACGCCACTCGTGGCCTATGTCTATTCCGGCACCCACACCTTCTCCAGTGCCGCGCCGCCGCTGATCGTGCGGTTTTTCAAGGAGCAGTGTGGGGTGATGCGGTGAATGAGCAGGTTTGGACGACGACTTGAACCTCCCATTGCTTGACGGGAGAATCTGCGGTGCAGAGAGTACCAGATTCGGAACACGGCAGTTCCGCACTGCTCATGATCCTGGCCCTCGACAAGCACCACGCGCTTTTTGTCTTCACCTCCACTGGGGAGGCCGAAGCTCATTTGGAGGCATGGGATGTTCAGCAGGCTGCCATCGAGTTTTGTGACGAGCGCGGTCAGCGTTATCTGCCCAGCCATACCATTCCACCCGGTGAGTCACGCCTGGGTCCGCTCCGCAGCATCAGCATCGGTGCGTTCCGACTGGTGGCTGAAGGCATGCCAGATCCAAGCCTGCCCGAGGCATTTTTTCAGCGTGCGTCTCATCTGGAGCATTCAACCGTGCTTGCGATGCAGAGCATCGAGGAGGCAAGAACAGCACTCGGACAACGAGGAAGGCTTTTCAATTCGCCATGAAAAAGCGTTCACCCCGGTTCGACGCCATCCTCTCCCTAATATTACTGATCGGTATCGCGGTGCTAATCTATACCATGCGGTACGGTCCGCTCCCGTTCACACAGCAGATGCGAAACTTGAAGGCCGCAGAGCTGCATGTCCCCATTTTGCAACCCCGGCTCAATCAGGATGCCCGATACGCCAAGTTGAAAGCAGGGGTTTGGACAGGTGAGGGCGGATGTTTGTCCGTACATGGTGTCATGAACTCCGAAGCGGATCTTCCTGAATTGAAAAAGCTCGTCGAAGCAAGCAAGCCACCGGTGGGCGTTGTATATCACCTTGAGCTGCCAACCGGAGAACATTTTGGTGGGTGGCAGCCTCTTAAATGAAAACGTTTTTCCAAATCATGCTCGCCCTGGCTGCGGTGCTGGTGCTCACAGCCGTGACGGCGGGCATCGGCGTGCTGTACTTTGTCCAGCCCACGGATCTAAGGTCAGAATGGCAGAAGCCGGCAGAACAGCACATGGCCAGCCACCTGCATGATTTGCAGCGTGATCGTGACGCCCTTTTGAAGTCATTCCTCAGCGCCAAACCCAGCACGACCATCAAGCCTGAATCCCTGCCAAAGTCTCTCCGTGTTCCCGGTCTGATCTACGCGCTGGTGCAGCGCGACCACATCACCCTCATCCTGTATCATTCCCCCGACACGGACTCAGGGTTTCGTATCTGGAAATCGGGCATGCCCGCAGATTTTGCCGACCAGGCCACGTCCATTCCCTATGTCACGCGGTTCACCTTTTGTGATGACTATCCGGCCACTCCCGCGAACAAATTGGAATGACTCGGCGACGGGAGCCACGCCATCGCCCCGTTGGCTTTGGTTCAGGTTCAAATTGGGGTCATGACCCTAATTTGAACCTGATCCTATCAGGGTCACAGGGTCACACCCTATATATAGGGTGTGACCCTGTGACCCTGACACCAATGGAGTACGCCAACGGGTGAAAAAGCAGAGTCCCCTGCGGGTGTTTTCAGCGCCGCTGGAGGCATGATGTGGCATCGAATGGTATGGGGCCGCAGGTTTCAGCCCCGCAGACGGTCTGGGATCAGGGTCATCCTGGGGTCAATCCAGGTTCATGCCCCTGTGACCCCATGATCCTGCCCCCCCCCTGCGAG
This sequence comes from uncultured Verrucomicrobiota bacterium, assembly GCA_903838675.1. Classification (GTDB taxonomy): domain Bacteria; phylum Verrucomicrobiota; class Verrucomicrobiia; order Verrucomicrobiales; family Verrucomicrobiaceae; genus Prosthecobacter. The sequence goes on along the minus strand of CAILZI010000222.1, from coordinate 20,413 downwards.
TTTGGCAGACAGGATTGACGTCAGCACCCCGTTGGTCATACTTCCTCTTTATGCTTTTTCGCACCCTCGCCCTCCTCCTCAGTGCAACGACTCTGGTCCACGCAGCTCCTGCGGAACACGTCATCCTCATCAGCATCGACGGCTGGGCGCATCAGTACTTTGATGATCCCAAGTGCCACATGCCGGCGGTGAAGGCGCTGGCGGACAAAGGCGTGCGGGCGAAGCGCATGGAGTGCTCGTTTCCCACAGTGACGTGGACGAACCACACGACGCTGGTCACCGGCGTGCATCCGGCGAAGCATGGCGTGCTTGCGAATGAATACTTTGACCGTGCCACACGGAAGAAGGTGCCGCTGATTCCTGACCCGATCTTCAACAAGGATGAGATTGTCAAGACACCGACGATTTACGACGCGGCCAAGGCGGCCGGTTTGACCACCGCCGGGGTGATCTGGCCGGCCTCACGCGGGGCGAAGACGCTGGACTGGACGGTGCCGGATGTGTTTGAGCAGGAGCTCTTCGAGAAATACGGCACCCCTTCCCTGCTGGAGGAGGCACGTGCGGCGGGCATCCCCATCGAGAAGCAGAATGAGTGGTGCAAGCTGGGCAATCCGGGCAAGGCGCAGCGCGACTACATGTACTCGCAGCTCGCGCAGCACATCATCAAAAAGCACAAACCAAATTTCCTCGCCTTGCATCTGGTGAGCCTGGATTCCTTCGAGCACTCCAACGGCCGTCAGGTGCCTGAGGCCTACTGGGCGGCGAATGATTCGGACAACCGTGTGGCGGACATCGTGCGTGCCACGGAGGAAGCGGGCATCCGCGACAAAACGACCTTCATCATCACCACCGACCACGGCTTTGTCACCTTCACCAAATCCATCAATGCCAATGCCGCCCTGCGGAAGGATGGCTTCGTGAAAGCAGTACTAGGCAAGACCCTCGCGCCCGATTCCCAGGTCTTCGCCATGGCCGAAGGCGGTGCCTGCTTCGTCTATGTGCTGGATGACGCGAATCGCGGCAGCATTCTGAAACAGATTACGCCGACGCTCGGCAAGCTGGAAGGTGTGGAGGGCGTGGTCGAGGCGAAGGATTTCGATGCGAAGCTGCATCACGTCACCGCCGCCAAGGATGGCCGCGAACCCGACCTCGTGCTGCTGGCCGCCGATGGCTACACCTTCACCGATTCCCTCGCCGACAACGACGTCATCATCCCGAATGATCCGCCGAAAGGTGCCCATGGTCATCTGCAGACCGACCCCAATCTCTACGGCGGCTTTGTCATCAGCGGGGCCGGTGTGAAGCAGGGCGTGGAGCTGGATGAGATCAAGAACATCGACGTGACACCGACGATGGCCAAACTCCTCGGCATCCCCTTCCCTGGCGCGGACGGCCAAGTCCTGGACGAGGCGCTGGCTAAGTGATCACCCGCGCTGCACCACCACCGCCGTGCCGTAGCAAAGCACTTCCGTGACGCCTGGGGCGACCTCGGTGGCATCGTAGCGCATGGCGATGATGGCATTGGCACCCACGGCCTCTGCATGCTGCTTCATGAGCTCAAAGGCCTCTGAGCGCGCCTGCTCGCACAGCTTGGTGTAGATGGAAATGTTGCCGCCAAACAAGGTCTGAATCCCCGCGCCAATGGAGCCTACGATGGAACGTGAACGAACAATGATGCCACGTACGACGCCGAGCTCCTGATTGACATGAAAGCCGGTGAGGGCGTTCGCCGTGGTCGTGAGAATTTCAGCGGGCATGGGAAGCTTTGTTAGTTTTAAAGCATGCCCGGCGAGTAGCGCGGGCGGTCATCCACGCTTGAGCCGATTTGCTGGCGCATGCGGGTGTCATCCAAGGCGCGGTCCACGGCATCCTGCAGCGCACGGGAGGTCAGCTCACGCAGGATCGGCACAGGCGAGCCACTGCCAGGGCGATAGGCAGGGCTCTGGCGCTCGCCTTCATAAATGCGTGTGTAAATCACCCGGCCGGAGACGGCTTCGACCACGTTGACCCGCATGCGAGTGTAGCCATAGGGATGAACGAGGAGCTGGGAGCGCAGATCCTGGATCTCTCCGGTGAGGATGAAACGACCCTTCACGTCTGTGGCGAGCATCCCACGTGACTCCAAAGCGTAGCCAAAGGCATTGCGCACGACATCGCTGACTGGCAGCCGGGTCTGAATGGTATCCACCGAAGGGCCGATGGGCAGGCGCACATGGCCGAGCGTCTGGGACTGTTCACCACGCTTGTCCTTGAACTCGCCGACGGCGAATTCTGGCGCGCCCCGCAGCATCCGGCCGGCCTGCGGCAGGTAGTCGAGGCTGATGACTGAGGAATTGGCACAGGAAGAGAGGCTGAGGCAGGCTGCGGCTCCGAGGATGGCTGAAAAGCACCGAAAGTTCATGGTTGGCATCTTTAGAACGCCTTGGACGCGAATCAATGTGCTAGATTCACCTAATGCCCGTCCGCAGGCAAAAAAACAACCCTGCCGGAACTCGGAGCTCAGGAAAAAAACCCCCAAAACCTGAATCCAATTAACCCGGCAGGGTTGATTTAATGAATATATTCGGAAACAGCTTCCCCATGCAATACCAAAAAGTTTTTCATCGAAAAAAGGCGCACCTAATCACTCTATTGGGGATCGGCATTTTCGCCCTATGTCCTTCAGCATCTCACGCGCAGCTCGGACGCGGAGTGCGCCAGGTGATCGTCTCCCAGGCAGCCACCTGGGACTCAAACACGGCCTCCATGCAGTGCTACCAGCGCGCCTCCGCCGGGGCTTCCTGGCAGGCGGTCTTTGAGAAACCGGTGCCCGTCCTGCTGGGTAGAAAAGGGCTGGCCTGGGGGCGTGGGGTCTTCAATCCACCGCAGAACGGCATTCCCGCCAAGGTGGAAAAGGACTGGCGGGCGCCAGCAGGTGTGTTCCAGCTCGGTTCGCTGTTTGGCTATGCCGCCACCCCGCCCGGCGGTGCCCGCTGGCCTTACATCCAGGTCGGCCCATGGGATGCCTATGTCGATGATTCGACCCTGCCCCAGTACTACAACCGCCATATCCGCATTGATCCCCGCCAGGGCATCCCCCCGTGGTTTGAGAAGCAAAAAATGCGCCTGGGCGATTCCGCCTACAAATGGATGCTCGAAATCCGGCACAATCAGCAGCCCTCTGCCCCGGGCTACGGCAGCGCCATCTTCTTTCACGTGCGCCGTGGGCCAGACAAGCCCAGCGCCGGCTGCACCACCATGGCCGAGGGGGATCTGACCCGCCTCCTGCGCTGGCTCGATCCCGCTGCCTCACCGCACTATGTCCTGCTACCCAAAGCCGACTACGCGGCGCTGCGGGCTACGTGGGGACTGCCATGACCCGCTTTGGCGTGGGTGTTTTGATGCTTTGAATTGATCGGTTTCACCCGCGTTTCCATTTTGGCATGGATCGAGCGCCTACGTTATTTTTCCTTGCCTCTCTTGGCGTCTTTTTATAAGACACAACATACTCCTTGCATCCCATGCCCGACGAAACCGCCGCGCCGACTCCTTCGCCCCCCGGTCCCACACCTGCCGGTTTCCAACGTACCACCGGCGGCAAAGGCTTCCGCTGGGAGCCACCCACCCCAGAGCGGCTGGCGGAGCTGCTGCCGCAGTATGAGATTGAGTGCATGCTGGGCCGTGGCGGCATGGGCGCAGTGTATAAAGGCAAACAAAAATCCCTGGAGCGCACCGTAGCCATCAAGATTTTGCCGCCCGGGCTCGAGGAGGAGGATCCCAGCTACATCGAGCGCTTCAAGAACGAGGCCAAGGTCATGGCCAAGTTCATGCACCCGGCCATCGTCGGTGTGTTTGATTTCGGTGAGACGGCTGAGGGCCAGCTTTACATCGTCATGGAATATGTCGATGGCACGGATGTGCAGAAGTTGATCTCCTCCCAGGGGAAGCTGCCGCCGGAGCACGCGCTGGCCATCACCGCGCATGTGTGTGACGCGCTGAAGTATGCGCATGAGCACGGCGTCATTCACCGCGACATCAAGCCGGCGAACATCCTCATCAACCACGAAGGTGCGGTAAAGGTGGCGGACTTCGGTCTGGCCAAGGCGGAGGAGGCTGGCAGCAGCGGCCTCACGAAAACGGGCATGGCCATGGGCACGCCCGACTACGTCGCACCGGAGGCGCTTATGCTCGGCACTGAGGTGGATGGACGTGCGGACCTGTATGCCGTGGGTGTCATGCTCTATCAGATGCTCACCGGGCAGATCCCGCGCGGTGCCTGGCAGGCCGCCTCCGTGCTTACTCCAGGGACGGACCGGCGCTTTGATCAGATCATCACCAAGGCCATGCAGTATGACCGCGAGGCGCGCTACCAGAGCAGCGGGGAGATTCGGCGCGATCTGGATGCCATCCTCACCGCGCCGCTGGTGCAGAGCGGCGGCCCGGGCAGCGCCGCCATTCCACAGCAGTCCCTGCCGCAGAAGCCCGTCGGCAAGCCGCCGCAGGCTAAGAACACCAGCGCACCACCGGCTCAGAAGTCAGCCGCCAAGCAACCGAGCCAGCAGGAGGCCACCCCTCCAGCGAAATTCAAGACCCCGCTCTTCATCGGCATCGGGGCTGCTGCCGCACTTGGCATTGGAGCTTTCGTCATGTTGGGAGGGAAGAAGGACACCGCCAAGGCGAAGGGGCCGCCAACCGCACCTGCATCCTCTTCCAAGCCAGCTCTTGCAGCAGCAAGCCCCCCACCCAGCGCGGTGCCACCCAAGACGAATCAACCCGCCCCCGTCAAAAGCAGCGAGGAACCGAAGACTGCTGCCGTCTCCGCGCCTAGACTCCCGGTTTCCAGGACTTCGCTGTCCGCCTCCTCCGAGCCGTGGCAAAACGTGTTGCTGGATCCCAAAACATTAAGTCTAACCGGCAACAAGCCGGAAATTACCGCAGAAGGCCTGCGCTTCTCGGGTTCTGGTATCGTGAAGTATCTCACACCAACGAGAGCGCTCCAGCGTGACGGGGCCGTTCGCATGCTCGCCACCCTTGGCAAGCACAACCCCAGCCTTCACGCCCGTAACAACGACTCCCAGAATGGCTCCTACCGTCTTTGGGCGGACCAAGGCCGTGTCGTACTGGCGCGCTATGTCCCTGAGGCCCGAAAGATGATAACCTTGCAGGAATTCCCTCTGCGGAAATCATTGCAACTCGGAGAGAACTATGAACTGGAGTTGCGTGCCGTGGGGAAAACCATCACCGCAAAATACAACGGCGAGTTGCTTGGAAACGTCACTGATGAAACTCATGCCTCGGGACACTTTGGCTTGCTTCTATCCACGATTGATAGCACACCAGTCCTCGTCCTAGCCATGGAGGTGTTGGATTTGGATGCGCCTCCCGAGCCTGCCCCAATCGTGTCGGCACCCGCTCCCACCATCCCTAAGACCGCAACCACTGCTCCCAGCCGAGAATGGCAGCCTGTCGAGTGGAGGACAGTTGATCGCGCCAAGCTCGCAGAGGCAATTGAAGGCGGCTGGCACCATTTGAATGACCAATTGCGTGGCGCGACTGAACAACCGCAACCCGAGGGGAAGCAGATGACATACCGAGCATTTCGTTGCCAGATCAGGACGACCGAAAAGGGAGCCGGACTCAAGCTAGGGCTAGGGCAGAGCCCGTTCTACATTGGAACTCACTATTCCACGAAGGCCATCGTCCGCCACACTGGAGGGGGAGGCAAAAGCGAGACCACTTTGGCAGAACTGGATCTGACACCGCCAGTCACCGCAGGCACCGAAGTATCGCTGGAACTGGCTACCTACGGGAAGTTGCTCGTGGCAAGGTTTGATGGGAAACTTATTGGACTGGTTCGCGATGAGAGGATTTCCCCACAGAACGTCATTTATTTACAATCCTATTCCGGGGAGGATGGATGGTTCAAGGATGCTCAATACCGTGACCTTTCCGGCCTCTCTGAAGCTGAGGCACTCAAGCTCCTCGGTGTGGATGAGAAAGGCAATGATCTGCGTGCCGCCTCTCTCGCTGCTGAGCAGAAGGCGATGGAACAGGCGAAGGAAGTGTATGCCGCGAACGCCATCCCAGAACTCAAGGCTTTGCATGATCAGCTTGTGAAACTCACCACCGAGCGCGTCACCGCGCCGTTCGAGACAGACGTGGCGAAGCTCAATGCGGGCTACTTTGGCGGCATTGACCGTAAGATCGCCGAGGAAACCGCCGCCGGGCATCTCGATGGAGTCATCGCTCTGGAGGCAGAGAAGAAGCTCCTCGCTGACAAGCTGCCCATCCCAGCCAACGATGCCGAGACAACCACCGCCACTCTCAAAGCCCTGCGCGGCATTTACCGTGCCGCATATGCGAAGATCGAGGCCGCGCGTGTGGCAAACCTCAAGCAGCTCACCGATCCCCTTTCCGCACGGCTACAAGCACTCGAAAGCGAACTCACCAAACAGAAACGCATCCCCGATGCGAAAACCGTGCGCGAGTATCGCGAGAAACTGGCTGAAGGGAATGCGGCCACTACTGCAAACAATGCAAATCCAGGCGGAGGAGCAGCAAAGACGCCTGAAGCGGGCAAGAGTGCCAGCGCACCTCTTCCAGAAGCATCCACCAAATACCCCAAAGGCGACGACCGCAAAGCTGCCGAATGGGTGATTAGCATGGGCGGCAAGGTGACGGTTTTCACCAATGGCACCTCCACCGAAGTCAGCACGGCTGCCGATCTGCCCCCTGGCAAGTTCTCTGTGCAAAAAGTCCTGCTTGATCCTCCCAACCAGCCCGTCACAGATCTCCTGCCGCTGGCGGGCCTCAAAGAATTGACTCAGGTACAGCTCTCGCACATATCGTCACTCGATGACGCGGACATGGAGGTTTTCACTTCGCTGTCTGCTTTGGAAAAATTGCTTTTCGACTTTGGCAGCCTGACGGACGCTGCCTTGTCCAACTTCGCCAAACTGCGCAACCTCAAAGTTCTCAGCTTACGGGAACAGAAAGGAATGACCGGTGAGGCTTTGCCTCTGCTCGCCAAGCTCAATCTGACCGATCTGAACCTGCAAGGCTGCAAGTTCACGGATGCAGGCTTCAAAAGCTTGGGCCTGCTAACCCAGCTCGCAAGACTAGGCTTGCAACAAACCAACTTTAATGACGGGCATCTGGTGTCACTAGAACCGCTCAAAAAACTTGATGACCTTAACTTGGGAGACTGTGGTGTCACTATCGACGGCCTGGCTCGAAGCAAAGGAATGCCCAACCTGACCAAACTCGGCCTGAGACTCCAGTCCGGTGGAGGCGTTAACCAGTACCGTGAGCTCGCCACCAAATTCCCCAAAGTTTTTCGAATCAAACACTACGGAGATTCTAAAACAACCATTACACCCCAGGACATAGCTGCCATCGCCAGCTTTCCCAAGCTCACCGAATGTAGCTTGACCGAAGCCAGTGATACAGCTTTACCGGGCTTGCTGGAGTTGCCCAACCTTTCGTTTATCGGCATCGGCTACTCCCCAACTACGGATGCCGGGCTGGCGGCGCTGCTGCCGCACAAGGGGCTGCGCAGCCTGGAAATCCAAAACAACACCAGGAAAGTAGAAATCACCGACGCAGGCCTGCTGCGATTGGCTGAGATGAAAAAGCTCACCTCGGTCAAAATCAACAGCAACAATATCACCGACGCCGGCATCGCCGCCCTCAAGAAGTTGCGCCCTGATATGACTGTGACACGGTGAGGCCCCCAAAAAGCCGCTCCTCCTCTCTGAATACCCCAGTTGCGGCGCAACTGGGCGACTTCAGCGCCCTGTGCTCTTGATCGCCTTTTTGAGCCACTCGCCCTCTTCTTTCCATGGCGTGGCGTTGCGCAGCTCGGCCACGGTCATGGGCAGGCGGGCGCTCCAGTTGCTGTCGGCGGCGATGCCGGGGACGTTGAAGCGATCCTCCAGGCCATAAAGGTCGGTGAGCATGAAGGCGGCGTAGCGGGCGTTGCTGGTGAGCAGAGCCTCCAGCAGGGCGTGACGAATGTGGGCATCGTATTCCGGCCAGCCCTCGGAGGAGAAGCGCAGGCCGGCAAATTCGGCGAGATCGCCCAGCTCCTTGTAGCCCAGAGCGCGCTCGGCTTCATCACTGCTGGAGGCATCGCGGCGGCGGTGCTCCCAGTGTGTCCGCATGGGCTCATGATCATGCGTGGCGTAGGTGGTGAAGGCGCAGTTGTCGTAGGTGCTGCCCATGACAACACGGCCCTGCTCGTTGTGCTCCCACTGGCTGACTTTGAAGCCGGGAATGTCGAGGCTGAGCAGGTGCGGGCGCACGTAATCCGGGACGGTGCCCAGATCTTCGGCCACGACTTCGGCTTTGCCAGCAGCGGCGTCGAGGATCATGCGCAGGTACTTGTCACCGTTGGCAAGATTCGCGGCTTTGTGCTCGGGTGTGTCGCCGTCGTTTTCGATGAAGTGCGGCAGGCGGCCGCCGGTGAGTGCTTTGGCCTCCTCATCACTGAGGTAGCAGAACTCCGCATTGCGGGTGGGGCGCCACGGAAAGCTGTAGATGCGGTAGAAACCGAGCACGTGATCGATACGGAAGATGTCAAAGACCTCGGTCAGCTTCTGCGTGCGCTGCCGCCACCACTGGAAGCCACCGCTTTCCATGACGTCCCAGCGGTAGTGCGGGATGCCCCAGTTCTGCCCCCAATGCTGCACGAAGTAATCGTCTTTGAAGTAGGTCTCAGGCGGAGCGCCGCCGCACCAGGAGAGATCAAACTGCTCGGGCTTGAAGAACACATCCGCGCTGCACCAGGAGATGCCGAAGGGGATGTCACCCATGAGCTTGACGCCCTTCCCGTTCGCATAGGCACGGAGCTCTCCCCACTGGCTGAAGCAGAGCCACTGCACGTAGGCATGGAAGAGGATGCGGTCGTCGATCTCATCTCCCTGCGTATCGCGCCAAGCATGGGCTTTGGCGGCGGTGTTCAGGTCATCGCGCCAGTTCGTCCAGTCTTCATGCCCATGCTCCTCCATGAGGACTTTGAAGAGGCAGAAATCATCCAGCCACGCCGCCTCCTTCACGCAGAACGCCTCAAACAGGGCCATGCGCTCGGGCTGGTTTTCAATCTGGCTGAAGGCACGGCGCAGGAGTGTGTTTTTCAACCGCCGCACCTTGGGGTAGTTCACCGAGCCATGACGTAGCAGATCAACGCGCAGGATGCCGGTGATGGTGCGGTAAAATTTGTCATCCAGCTCAGGCACAGCCGCAGGGGAGAGATCGAGCGTGAGGTAGTCCAGCGCGACGGAGCTGATGGCGTTGTAAGGGCTGCTGTCGCTGCCGGTGGCGTTGATGGGCAGGAATTGAACAAAGCCGATCCCCGCATCAGCGGACCAGTCAATGAGCTGACGCACCCCGCCGATGTCGCCAATGCCGAGATCCTCGGGCGTACGCAGGGCGAAAACTGGGATCAAAATACCTGCACGGCGTGGCTGAATGGTGGGCATGAGCGGGTGGGAGGAAACCAGAATGACAATTGATTGGTGGTTGTCTGGTGCGATTTGGGTAACTTCGCAAGCGTATAGAGCATGATGCGTTCCCAATCCCTGACAATGCTGCTGGTTTTGTCAATCTCCGCCGCCACAGCTGCGGAGACGAAGGAGCCACGCGTCTTTGATTTCAAGAACCCGCCGCATTCCTACCTCGAATGGAAGCCGAAGGACCGCTTTGCCGAGTTTCAAGAGAAGGTGCTGAAAGGCGAAGTGAAGCTGGACACCACGAATGACAAGTCCTTCCTCACCAGCCTGCTGCAGGCGCTGAACATCCCGGTCAGCTCGCAGATCATGGTGTTCTCCGCGAGTTCGCTGCAAAGCGAGATCATCAATCCGCGCAACCCACGCGCCCTGTACTTCAATGAAGACACCTACCTCGGCTGGGTGCCGGGCGGGCTGGTGGAAATCATCGCCGCAGATCCCGAGATGGGGCCGATGTTTTATGTCTTTGACCGCCTGCGCCCCGGCGGGCCCGTCCCCAATGTGACGCGCTCCACGAAATGCATGAACTGCCATGCAGGCAATGCCACACGACGGCTGCCGGGATTGATCGCGGAGTCGCTGCTGGTTTCACGCGCCGGATCAAGCCTGGAGACCTATCGCCGGGATGTGCAGGGGCATCAGATCCCGCTGGAAGACCGCTTCGGCGGCTGGCATCTGACCGGCCAGCACAATCTCACTCATAATCACGCCAACGTGATGGGCATTCCCAACGCCGGAAAAAACCAGATCGTCCCCGTGGAGCCCGGCCAGTACTCGGATCTGGGACTGCATCTGCTCCCCACCAGCGACATCCTGCCCAATCTGGTAAACGAGCACCAGATGGGCTTCGAGAACCGGCTGGTCTATGCCATCTACACCGTGCGCCAGCTCAAGAGCGAGGGCAAAGGCATGCTGGGCGCTGCGGCCAAGGCGGAGATCGAGGAACGAGCGCAGGAACTCGCGCGCTACATCGTCTTTGCCGATGAAGCCAAGTTCCCCGCCAAAGGCATGGTGGGCGATCCCGCCTACGTGAAGGACTTCCTGCGCGACCGCAAGGTGTCGAAGACGGGCCTGTCGCTCAAGGATCTCGATTTGAAGACCCACATGTTCAAAAACCGCTGCAGCTACATGCTCTACACGGACACCTGGAAAGCCGCGCCCAAGGAACTCAAAGAGCGTGTCTATTATCACATGGCCCTCTATCTGCGGGAAGCGCCGGACGCCCAGCACGCCCACCTCGCGCCCGGCGAGCGGGTGGCGATCCGCAATATTCTGAAGGACACGATGACGGATTTGCCTTCGTGGTGGAGGTGATGCGGCCCCAACTACACGTTGGACATTGCTGCCGTCGTGCTTGCAAGCATCCCCTCCGCTCGTAATCTTGTCCTATCATGGGTTCCCTTCCCGCCGACACCACCACCTTCCTGAAGTGGCTCAAATCGCGCCTGCGTCCCGAGGCCACCGTCAATCCGAACGATGATCTGTACGTTCCTGTCAGTGTGGATCCCGATCATGACCCAGTTTCGCTAATATACAAAGACATCACTCTCACAAATGAGAGCAGCTTGAACTTCCTCTCGGGTTTCAATGGTTCCGGCAAGAGCAGCCAGTTGCTGCGTCTTCGCAATGACCTCAATGCCAAAGGGTACTTCGTCGCCCTCGGCAATGCGCTTGACTATTTCTTACCCACACAGCCTGTATCCATCGAGCTGTTTCTCATCTCACTCGCTGGCGCATTCAGTGACGCATTGGAAAAAGATCATAAACTGCAAGCAGCATACGAATCCTATTGGAAACGTTTTGTTCATTGGCTTACAGAAACCAAGGTCGAACTGAATGGTTTCGACTTGAAGGCGAACATCCCGCAGACTGATGTTGGTCTCACTTTCAAAACTTTGCTCAAAGAAAACCCCAGTTTCATTCAGAAATTGCAGGAGCAGATGTCGCATCGTCCTAAAGAACTGCGCGATCAGGTGCATGGCTTTTTCAAGGATGCGGTGGCACTCGTTCGAGACAAATACGGCGCACAGTTCAGCCCAGTCTTCATTTTCGACCAGTTCGAGCATTTGCACGACACCACGAATACCGGCGGCAGTGTTGCTGAAAGCATCATTACCATCGTCAGCAACCATCAGCAGGATCTCGCCATTGCCGGACAGCACATGGTCATCACCATGCCACCATGGTTGAAGCTTGTGACAAAGAACCTTCCCAACGTCCGCTTCATCTACAGCGTCAAACTATGGGGGAATACGGACAAGCGCCCCGTCCAGCGTGCAGGTCAGGACTTCCTCCGCGAAGTAGTGCGCAAGCGCTTCACCGAAGAAGGACTCGACCGTTTCTTTGGCAGGGCCAAGGGCAAAAAAGTTCACCCACTGGTCGATTTGCTCATCCAAGCCTCCGGTGGGCATCTGCGCGATCTGATTGTACTGCTGAACGAAACCATCCTCCGCTCGGGTGACTTGCCAGTGACTAAAAAGCAGGTCACTGCCGCCATTGATCACCATCGCAATTCGTTTCTGCCCATTTCGCTCGCACAAGCAAGATGCCTTGGGGAAATCGACCGCCACCGCATGTGCGCCCTGCCAGACAACAAGCCCGAAACCATTTACAACATCACCCACTTGCTCAATTCCCACTGTGCTCTCATCCTGCGCAATGGCGGTGAGTGGTTCGATGTGCATCCCATCATCCGCGACACGGTGAAGAGCATCCTGCGCAGCTATGAACAGCCCGCCGAAGTATAAGTCTGACCGCCTTGTGAGTTCTACCATCACACAAACTGAACTTCCATTTCTTTCCGTCACTCAGCAGGAAGGCTGGCGGCTGCTTAAAACTCATCTTGCCCTCAGCAAAGGTTTCACCTTCATTATTGTTACCACACCGGATGCTGGTACCGCGCATGAAGTGGCGGCCAATCTCCGCTCTCTCATCCCGGACGAAAGCACCTGGAAAAAGTTCGATCTCGATCCCGACCAGCCTGCTGACAGTTTGGCGCAGGACTTCCTTCGGCTCGACAAAGGCGGCACACCACAAGTTTTGATGTGGGTGGATACCGCAGCTCTCGCCCTTGCCTCACTGGAACGCATGCGTGGGTATTGGGAGCAGGCATTCACCTCTTTGAACCGCCGCCGCAATCAGCTCGCTTCCGACCTTCGTGGCACCCTGGCGCTGGTCGGAACCCCGGAGATGGTTGATGCCTTGAGGGAGTTTGCGCCTGATCTTTGGTCCATACGCTCCGCCTATATTAACTTCAGCAGCGCCCCCAAAGAGGAAGCAAGTTTGGGTGGCGCGCGGGCTGCCACACCTGCAGGCCGCCGCCAGCAGGCGCTCCAAGCCATCCTGTCGGCCTTCCGAGGGTATGAGGAACTGGGGCTGGACAATTATGCCCATGCCGAGCAGGCCGCTCCCGACATCTGGGATCTCTTTGTCCAGCCGCCCTGCGCCGACGAGTACCTGCGGCCAGAGGACATCGACTCCGCCCAGCAGGAAACCCCAGCGCGATTCCCGGCGCAGGATCTCCTGCCCCGGCTAGCGCAGCCAAACTACCGCCGAACCGTACTCCTGGCAGATCCCGGCATGGGCAAAAGCACCCTTGTCCAATCCCTCATCGCCATGCTCGCTTCTGGTCGCCATATATCTGGAGCCCCTGAGCTAACCGGCATGTTTCCTGTCCCCATCATTTTGCGTGATCTAGTCCCTCTATTACCGCAAGATTCCCCCGAAAACTGGAGCTGGAACCTCCTCCTGACGGTTCTTCTGACCAACTACAAGCGCGAGGACAAAGCCGCGCCACTTTTCAATGCATTCCACGGACAGCGTCAGGAGTTTTTCGACCTGCTCCAATGCGATACGGGTATCTTTTTCTTTATCGATGGTCTGGACGAGATCGGCAACCTCGCAAAGCGGCAGCAGATTGTGCGGGTCATCCAGGATGGCATCCGCTTATCTCACAAAGAGGCCCGTTGGTTGATTACTTCGCGCGTGATTGGGTATGAAGAAGCCCCGGCAGAATACATAGATATAGAAGCCAAAATGGATCTGGTGAAAATTGCAGGAGAATCAGCCTCACCCACAGATGCTGCTGATTTAGTAAGGGTCCATTTTGAGGCGCTTTTCGCTGATTGGAAACCATACAGTTTATCAGGTATTATTGTTGGTCACCTTAGTGAACGAGTCAGGCATATCATGGCTGGCAACACAGAAGCGTTTGTTCCTTCCGAGCTAATGGAAGCAATCGGAGGCAAGAATCCACGAGCGCAGGTTCAGATCGCTCAACGCCTTTACCTCACTTCTTTCGATGATCATCGCCAAGAGCAATTTGCCCAGCGCTGGTTCCATTTGAGAAAGGTTCCAGATTATTCCGAAGAGCTGTTCCGTGAACTGCGACGCCCCGCCGCACATGGCGTGCGCGTCATCTCCCGCGTGCCCAATCTGCTCTGCTTCATGGTCATTCTCAAGCGCAGTGGCAAGCCCCTGCCGGATGGCCGCGCGGCGCTCTACCACGAAATTTCCAAGGCTTACCTCTCTGGCATCGACTCCTCCTATCGGCTCAGCAGCATACACGGGCACGACTGCCCCTTCGATCCGGTTTCCCGCACTGAGATACTGGCCCACATTGCCGCTCACATGCAATCCGTCCGTTCCAGTCCGCCGGATGACACAGGTGACGAAAAGACCACCAACCAAGAACAGGAAGATGATACAGCAAAAGGCTCTATTCTCATCTCCATGCCGGTGCTGGAATGGCTGCTCCACCCAGTAATCGAACGTATGCAGACCCTGGGCCGAGTAACTCGTGAGCAGCCTGCAAACATCCTGCTGAGTGACCTACTAAATCATATCGCCCGCCGTTCCGGCCTGCTTATTCCACGCGGTGATGATGCGGAGGGCCGCCCGCTTTTCGGTTTTACTCATTTGTCCTTTTTGGAGTACTTTGCCGCTGTCTGGCTGCACGCCGAATTCCAGCGCCAGCGAAACCGCTTCGCTCGGCTTGCAGAAGCAAGCTCTGAGGGTGTAACGCTTTCGGATGAGGACTTGGACCGCGAGTTGCCCTCTCCCGGCCCCGCCATTTGTCCGAAGCCACAGTTCGCCATCTTCGCTGCCAACCCCATCTGGCATGAAGTGCTCATCTTTCTGGCCGAGATGAACGCCAGCTCTCCGGCCATGCTTCTACGCTGGCTCTTTCCTGTTTTATTTCCTTCTAACCGAGACCGACGAACCGAGAACACAGAGCCAACGATGCCTATAATGCCATTAGACGCCGTTTCACTGGCCATTAAGCTCGCGAGCGACCGCGAGATCAGCGTGCCCGAGTCCACTCGAAGCCAATGGTGGCGCATCCTCTGGTCTGCCTACCTCGAATGGCCGTATTCACAGCTGAACATACGTCGATCCCAAAAATGGCCCGTTGCCCCGTTGCTACTTGGCAGTGCGGCGCTGCGTGGGGAGATTCTCCAAGCCCTCGCCACAATTCAACCTCAATATCCGCTCCGTCCTCTCTGTTTGATTCGGTGCCAACTCACTACCTCTGATCTCGCGTTGCTCAGTGGGTTGGAGTTGCTAGAAAACCTCGACCTCAGTAACTGCAAAGGCCTAGAGCGGCTGCCAGACCTCTCCCGTATGCGCGGGCTGCGCTCATTGAATTTGAGCTACTGCACAGGGCTGAAGGAAGCGGAGGCGATCCATGGCCTCACAGGACTTGAGAACCTCGACAGCCTCGACCTCTTTAGCTGCAAGGGGCTGGAACGTCTGCCTGACCTTCACCGTATGCGCAGGCTGCGCTCGCTGAATTTGAGCTACTGTACAGGGCTAAAGACGGCGGAGGCTCTCCATGGACTCACACAACTTGAGAATCTCGACAGCCTCAGCCTCTACGGCTGCATCGGCTTGGAGAGCCTGCCAGATCTCTCCGGCCTGCACGAACTGAGGACGCTGAATTTAAACTACTGCACTGGACTAAAAGGAACAGAAACGCTTTCGAGCCTAATCGGCCTGGAAAACTTGCGACGACTTGGCCTCCAAGGCTGCGAAGGAATAGAAAGCCTGCCAGATCTCTCTAGTATGCAAAACCTGCGAAGTCTGGACCTCCGGCTCTGCCCCGCAGGTAAACACATCGATGACCTTCGGAAGCAACTCCATCCAGAGTGCAACCTACAGGTTGTTTGAAGTAAATACCGCAGTTGTGCGCCCTCCAGTCCACTCACTTACCGGCTCAGCTCCAACATCCGCAGAATCGGCTTCTCCGCACGCTTCCGCAAATCCTCCGGCATCTCGACCTGCGGCGTCAGATCGCGCAGGCAGTCGTGCAATTTTTGCAGGGTATTGAGCTTCATGTAGCGGCAGTCGGCGCAGGCGCAGTGGCCGGTGGGGCCGGGGATGAATTTCTTGCCGGGCACCTCGCGCTCAAGGCGGTGCAGCATGCCGCTTTCGGTGACGATGATGAAGGTGCTGGCGGGGCTGCTGCGGCAGTAACCCACCATCTTCTCGGTGCTGCACACTTCATCGGCCAAAATGCGCACGGCATAGGTGCATTCGGGATGGGCCACGACTTTGGCGTCGGGGTATTCATCTTTGATCTGCTGGATGCTGTCGCGGGTGAACTCGACATGCACGTAGCAGGCCCCCTTCCACAGGTCCATCTTGCGGCCCGTGCGTTCCATGACCCACGAGCCGAGGTTTTGATCCGGCACAAAGAGGATCGGGCGATCCTTCGGCGCGGCCTCCACGATCTTGTCGGCATTGCCGCTGGTGCAGATGCAGTCGCTCAGCGCCTTCACATGGCCGCTGCAGTTGATGTAGGCGATGACGTAGTAGTTCTTGGCGGCATTCGCCTTCAGGAAGGCCTCAAGCTGCGGTCCGGGGCAGCTCTGTTCCAGCGAGCAGCCGGCATTGGCATCCGGCAGCACCACGATCTTGCCGGGGTTCACGATCTTGGCGGTTTCGGCCATGAAATGCACGCCGCAGAAGACGATCACGTCCGCCTCAGTCTCCTTTGCCTTGTAGGCCAGACCGAGGGAATCTCCCACAAAGTCAGCGATCTCCTGGATGGCCTTGTCCTGGTAATTGTGCGCCAGGATCACGGCATTGCGTTCTTTTTTGAGACGGAGGATTTCTGCGGTAAGGCTGGGGGCTGCGGTGGCGACCATGGAAATGAGGGGAATGAGAGCGTAAAACGGAGTGGCGAGGAAGCAAGAGGGAGTCGGTGTGCTCAATCGTCCTCGAACTCCTACTCGTCCTCGCTCTCGATCATTGTACGTCCACTGGGTGCTGCGGGACGGAGGAACTGAAAACCGGCTGCGGACGGCGCGGTGCAGCGTGATTGCACCCCCACGCTGAAACAGAAGCAATAGAATCGAGGACGAGTTCGAGTAAGAGGACGAGGACGAACCAGCGTCCACACTCATTCGCCATTCGACATTCCGCCTTCATCATTCCACAGTTCCCCGTGACCCAAAAACAGCCCCATCCCCTGCTCGACCTCGCACTCACCGTCATTCTGCCGTCCATCGCACTGGAAAAGCTCAGTGCGCCAGACCGGCTGGGACCTCTGTGGGCGCTGATCGTGGCGCTGCTGCTGCCGCTGGGGTTTGGCATCTGGTGCTTCATGAACAAGAGGGGGCTGAACTTTTTCTCCGTGCTTGGTTTGATCGCTGTCATCATCACCGGGGTGCTGGGCCTGTGGAATCTGAATGCGACGTGGTTTGCTGCCAAGGAGGCCATGTTCCCCATCTTCCTCGGCATCGCCTTCCCGCTGAGCCATCGCTGGGGCAAACCGCTGATCACCGAGATGCTGCTCAATCCGCAGGTCATCAACCAGCCCGCCCTGCATCAGGCGCTCGACACACCGGAAAAGCACCACAGCTTCGCCCTGCTGCTCAAAAAAGCCTCCTGGGGCATGGCGGGTACGATGCTGCTGTCCTCGGCAATGAATTTCGCCCTGGCCATCTACCTGCTCGGAGACAAAGTTCCGGGCAGCGAGGAATACACCAAGTCGATTGGCCGTCTGAACTGGAGCGGCTTCCTCGTCATCGGCATCCCGCTCATGGGCGTGACCTTCTGGCTGCTGATGTGGCTGCTGCGTTCCATCACCCGACTCACCGGTTTGGAGCGGGACGATTTGATGAATCAGGGCACCACCGTGCGCAAGCAGGTGAACAACAGTTGAATTCCGGGCCAAAAACCGTTTGCCCAACCCTCAGGGGCCGTTTATAGACTTCGCCCCCGGACTCGCGCGATTAGCTCAGTGGTAGAGCATTACCTTGACATGGTAGGGGTCACAGGTTCGAACCCTGTATCGCGCACCATCTTCGATTGAAGATTTAAGTCCCACCGATCCTCAGGAGCAATGAGCCTTAGATCACTTGGAGACCTCCCATTTGGACCGAGTGAATTGCCAGCTTATTTGGAGTGCGGTCGCGTAGCGAGGCACGAGCCCAGCTACCGCTTTTCGCAGGCAGGTCAGCACACGTGTGCCACGAGACCTTCGGAAGCGAGAGGCTGTGGTCTTTCGCTGGCTGAGCAGCACCGCACACCATGCGACGTTCGAAAGCGGCAGCTGCGTTCGTGCCTCACTGCGCAGCCGCATTGATTCGCTGCGCTCACCGCTTCGGGGCAGCCTTCGGCTGTCTACCTTCGCTTCGCTCCGGTTCCATATAAAAACTTCTCACCCCAGCGGGATCTGCGGCACCGTAATCACAAACTCGGCCCCCTGCCCTGCTTCGCTCTCCACAGACACCGTGCCTTGGTGCGCCTCCACAATCGCTTTCACCAAACTCAGGCCGAGGCCAAGGCCACGCTGAGTGCGGCTTTTGTCGCCGCGGTAGAGGCGTTCCCAGATGTGCGGCTGATCGGTGGCAGGGATGCCCATGCCGGTGTCGTGGATGGTGACGGTCACCGTGTTGTCAGCGGCGCGGCAGGCCAGATGCACCTTGCCACCGTCAGGCGTGTACTTGAGCGCGTTGTCGAGGAGGTTCGCAAAGGCCTGGCTCATGCGGGTGGGGTCCACGGAGGCCTGGCAATCCACGGTGAAATCCGTGGTGATGGTGATGTGCTTTTCCTCGCTGATGAGGTCGTACATCTCGATCACCTGCTTGAGCAACGCGGGGATGGAGGTGAGCTCGCGGTGGAGCTTCATCATGCCGGCCTCGGCTTCGCTGATGTCCATGAGCGCCTTGAGCATGGTGAGCACGCGGTCGGATTCCTCCACGCAATCGGCCAGCGCCTCGCGCGCGACGGGATCGGGCGTGGTCTGCACGGCAGCTTCGGCGGTGCCGCGCAGACGCGTCAGCGGTGTGCGCAGATCATGCGCGACGTTGTCCAATGCATGGCGCATGCCTTGAATGAGCGACTGGTTCTTGTCGAGCAGGCGGTTGAACTCGGTGGCGAGTTCCTCCAGTTCGGCCTGACTGGCGTGGGCGGTAACGCGGGCGGAAAAATCGCCGGTGTCTGTGATGGTGCGGGCAGTGGCCACGACCTCGCGCACGGGTTTGGTGGCTCGATGCGCAAAGTAGGCACCGCCCAATACAGCGAGCAGCAGCGTGGGGGTCATCACCAGCAGGAAGTTCCGGCGAAAGGGCTGCAGCACAGTCTCGCGGCTGTTGGTGCTGCGGCCGACTTGAAGGATCGAGCCGTCATAGAGCCGGGCACTGGCCACGGTGAGATCGCGCTCGTCATCTTTCGGAATGCGCAGCCAGTCGGAGCGCGCGGCGTCATGCTGAGTTTGCAATGAAGCCGCATCCGCCTGCAGCCAGTCGTTGGGCACATTGACAAAGAGCACGCTGCCGAGATTGCCGGTGACGCGGACGAAGAAGGACTTCGATTTGCTTTCATCCGTGCTGTTGAGCTGCACCAGATTGCGCAGCGCAGGCAGGCCGCCGCTGGCATAGACGGCGGCGCATTCCTTCAAGCGTGCTTCGATGACCTCGCGGTCTTTGCGTTCCAAGGCGGTGGCGAGCAGGATATACAGCAGGCCAAAGAGTACGACGGCACTGAGCGTGAAGATCATCGCATAGCCGAGCGTCAGCCGCACGGCGAAGCTGCGGCCCCAGTGCTTAAACAGGTTTGAGGACATAGCCGACTCCGCGAATGGTTTGAATGAGTTTCACCTCGAAGTCTTTGTCCACCTTGGCACGCAGGCGGTGCACCAGCACATCCACCACATTGGTCTGGGGATCGAAGCTGTAGTCCCAGACATGCTCCAGGATCATCGTCTTGGTGACCACGCGGCCCGGGGTGCGCATGAGCAGCTCCAGCAGGGCAAACTCCCGGCTTTGCAGCTCGATGCTGCGGCCTTCACGCCTCACTTCACGCGACAGCAAATCAAGGGTGACACCTGCGGCGGTGAGCGTGGTCGGCTCGACCACATGGGTGGCGCGGCGGATGAGCGCCTGCACGCGGGCCAGCAGTTCGGAAAAGGCGAAGGGCTTGGTCAAGTAGTCATCGCCACCGGCTTGCAGGCCCTTCACGCGATCATCCACCGTGGCCTTGGCACTGAGGATGACCACGGGCGTGTTGACCTTCTCTTTGCGCAGCTGACGCAGCAGCGAGAGGCCGTCGAGCTTGGGCAGCATGAGGTCCAGCACGATGCAGTCGTAGGTCACTGTGCAGGCCAGATCCAGCCCCTGCTCGCCATCGGCGGCGGCGTCCACACCGAAGCCGTTTTGCTTCAGTCCGTTCACGATGAACGAGGCGATCTTGCTGTCATCTTCGATCACTAAAATACGCATGGCTGGCGGGGTAGGCATATGGGTAGCTGCGCTGAGAAGCGTTGTCCAATGTTCGAGTAGGAAGCGGGAGCTGTGTTCTTGGTGCTTCAATGCTGTAGAACCCAGCGTGGCGTCGACAAAATGGCTCTTCGGCTCATCGAGCAGTCGAAAACGGGCCGTAAACCGACCCGAGAAAAATTGAAGGCCATCCTCGGCATGGTG
>CAILZI010000221.1 GCA_903838675.1 uncultured Verrucomicrobiota bacterium | reverse complement strand
GGCGGTGTTTTACCACGCTATCCTGCGTGAGGAGCAGCAGCGGGGCAGCAGCTTCTTTGGATCGATCAAGCCTGGCATGCAGATTTGGGCGACGTGTCCGCTGTGGCTGGTGCGGGGAAAGATGAGGAAGAAGCGGTGACATCTGTTTCCAGCGGCAGTGAAATCAGCGCGTCTGGGGATGAGTGAGCAGAAGCCTCGTGGAAAAGAGGGGAGGCATCTGCGAAGCACAGCCAGCAGTGGCGCTGTCATGGTTGGGTGGCGGAATCGCCTGGCTTGCCATTCGCGTAGCGATGCCAAGCGGGGCGGTTGTGGTGGCAGGTGGCCTCAAGCGCTTGGGCGATGACGGGCAGGTGGGAGAGGAATGCTGCCTGACATCGCTGAAGTGCCTCGATTTGGGGCGACTGCCCTGGTCTTGAGCGAAGCGAATGACGAGGGCGAGAGAGGGCGGATTGAAAGTCGAGGGCGTTGCGGGACACCTCCCGCTCGAAGGGGTAGCGGCACACGCAGTAGCCGCGAGGGGAAGGCCTTCCCCAACCAAAGTCTCAAGTCCTAGGTCGAAAAAAATACCCAACGCAAGGATCACGAAACATCCAACGTTGATCCGCTACTCGCTGACCTCTGGATCATATCCCAAATACTCCAACAACAGTTTTCGATTCTGTTCAGATGGAGGGTTCTTATGCAGTTCCCAATATTTGAGCGTGCCCTTTGAAATCCCCAGTTGGCAAGCCAGTTCCTTCATCGTCAGATTCTCTTTTAGCCGCTTGGCCCGCACATGATCAGCAAGACAGGTCGGATTCAAGTGCCTGTCCGAACGCAGCCACCAACGCCGAGTATATCGACCCCGATTGACCAACAACCGCCGTTGATGAAAAGCCAACAAACGCATCCGGGAGCGGGCAAGGATTAGCATTGCTTAGAGCTGTCACCGCACCGGTACAAACCGCACGATGTTGCGGTGGTAAACCTCACACTCCTTTTTGTGCATCCAGATGCTGAACCAGAAGAGAAGAGCCCCGAAAATGACCACAAAAAACAGCAGCAGCCGGCTTTTGGGAGAGCGCGTTGCGAGCAAGGCGGCGAAACTGCACAACGACATGGCATAGTAGGGCCAGGCCCAGTCTTTGCGCCGTTGCGTTTGCTCCTGAATCAGCGGTGCGAAATCCGGTGAGCGTGTGGCGAGGATGCGCGGGGTCGCCTTGTCACGCAGATCAATGTAAGGCCACACGCTGGCGCAAGATACGCAGATGACAGCCAGCGCAAGCATGCGGCATTTCGCCTCGCCAAACAAGAAGGACACGATCAAAAATGTGAGTCCGATCCCCAGCCCGTACAACGGGAGGGGCTCCAGCAGCAGATGGAGGTACTCGGGGTCGCAGATGCTCTGCCATAGGGTGGTGAGTTCGCGCCACATGTCGGGGGAATGCTGAATGCTGAAGGACCCAGGTGCAAGGGTGGGGATGAAACCCGGTTGGAATCTCGAGTATTGACTAAGTTTCCCTTTTTAGTTATATTTCCATAATATCAATCAATACCATATGAAGACCAACCTCCTTCTCTTGTTCCTAAGTGCAGGGTCTTTACTTTCAGGCGCTGAACCTGTGCCACCCGCAAAAGCACCTCTCTCAGTAGCTCCAACGGAGATTACGCAATTCTACCACGATGTGAATTTCGCAGCGTGCTTCAGCACGCATGAGG
Source organism: uncultured Verrucomicrobiota bacterium (assembly GCA_903838675.1). Taxonomy (GTDB): domain Bacteria; phylum Verrucomicrobiota; class Verrucomicrobiia; order Verrucomicrobiales; family Verrucomicrobiaceae; genus Prosthecobacter. Next base: position 30,121 of record CAILZI010000221.1, on the reverse strand, counting down.
AGCGGAAGCTGGTGAGCCACATGAACCTGACCCATGCCACCGACAAGCTGTCCGCACGTCTGCAAACGCTGGCAGAGACCGTTAAAAGGATTCGCACTGCTTCCTCATTCATTGACCCCCAAATGGTTCATGAGGGATACGGCTTTAAAAGCCCTGATGAAGAACTCACCGAGATTTCTTCCATTCAACGGACCGGCAATCGCATTCTGGTGGAGGTAAACACACGTTCCCTCTCGCCCCAGACGAGGACATGGCTGGTGGCTCAATTTGAAAATCCGGTGCAGAAGTCTGCTCCTGCCGATTCACCAGACATCATTGCTGAAGTGCTCAAGCAAACCGCACGCAAAGAGATTCACGTCTGGCAGCAGCTGCATGGCCGCTGGGTGCGCAATGAAGCGGGGATTGTTCTGCTGAAGCTGCCCAAATAAGAGGCTTCTAAAACAGCTCCGTCTGCCCGGTGGTTGGGGGCATGAGGCCGAGTTTGCGGTAGGCGGCGGGCATGGCGACGCGGCCGCGAGGGGTGCGTTTGAGGTAGCCCTGCATGACGAGGTAGGGCTCGTGCACGTCTTCCAGCGTGCTGGTGTCTTCACCAACGGCGACTGCGACGCTGCCCATGCCGACGGGGCCGCCGTCGAACTTGCCGATGATGGCTTCGAGGATGCGGGTGTCCATTTCATCGAGGCCGGATTCGTCGATGTCGCGCATGGTGAGGGCCTGACGGGCGACGTCTTCGGTGACGATGTTCTGCGCTTTGACCTGGGCGAAGTCGCGCACCCAGCGGAGCAGGTGATTGGCGATACGCGGCGTGCCACGGGAGCGGCGGGCGATCTCATGAGCGCCTTCGGGTTCAATGGCGACATTCATCAAACGTGCGGAGCGGATGAGGATGTGCTGGATCTCCTCGGCGGTGTAGTAGTCGAGACGGTTCGGAATGCCAAAGCGTGAGCGCATCGGCGCGGTGAGCATGCCGGCGCGGGTGGTGGCACCGACGAGGGTGAAGGGCGGGAGATCGATGCGGATGGTACGCGCCTTTGGGCCCTGATCGATGATGATGTCGAGTCGGTAGTCCTCGATGGCTGGATACAAGTATTCCTCGATGCTGGGATGCAGGCGGTGGATTTCGTCGATGAAGAGGACGTCCCGCTCCTGCAGATTCGTGAGGATGCCAGCGAGATCGCCTGCGCGATCGATTTGCGGGCCGCTGGTGGTGTGAAGCTTGGTGCCGATGGCGTTGGCGATAAGATTGGCGAGGGTGGTCTTGCCCAGTCCGGGCGGGCCGCAGAGCAGCACGTGATCCAGCGACTCGCCGCGCATCTTCGCGGCCTCGACCATGACAAGGAGCTGTTCTTTGACCTTGGTCTGGCCGTGAAACTCGGAAAAATCTGCAGGGCGAAGGGCGAGATCGAAGGGAGAGTCGGGGTCGTTGAGCGCGGGATTCACTGCTTATATAGGAGCGTGCGCGGCGCGGAGTGCAAGGCGGGGAGCGAGGCTTATGAAGCAGCTGAAGGATCTTTCTGACACAGCCCGAACCACGGCACTTGGCAAGTGCCGCTCCTTGGTCGAACCGCATCCTTACTCACGCCGGATGGAATCAGTCAGGCTACCGCGCACGGCTGTGCCGACGGCGATGGCACACACCACGAGGCCAAAGCCCAGGACGGCGACGATCAGTTCGAGCAGAAAGCCGATGGGGAGGCCCGCGCCGCGCTCGATCAATTGTGGCAGCACGGCGAGTGAGGCGGTGAGGACGCCGAGAATGAGTCCGAGAACGAGCAGCAGGCTGTGCTCTCCCATGATCATGCTGCGCAGTGCTCCGGCGCGGAATCCCAGCGCCTGCATGAGGCCGAGTTCACCGCGGCGTTCCAGCACATGCCGGGCGATGAGGACGCCGATGCCTGCGGTGCCCAGCAGCACGCCGAGACCACCGAGGACGGTGAAAATGCCGATGTAAGTGTTCTGCACGCTGAGGAACAACTCCAGTCGCTGCCGAGTGGGCTCCAGTGCGAGACCGCGCTGCTCAAGCTGGCGCGTGAGATGCGCAGCGATTTCGGCTGACTGCTCAGGTTTCGCATCGATCAAAAAGAAGCGATAGCCCGCAGCATCAGGATACTTGGAGAGATAGTCCTTTTCGCTGATGATCATTTTGCCCTGCAGGATTGAACCCGCCAGCAGGCCGACGATTTTCACTTGGAAGGTATGTCCGGAGCTGTCCTGGTAGTCCACCGTATCTCCCACGCCTTTGCCGAGGCCCCACATGGCGGTGGCTTGATCGGCGATGGCGGGAACGCAGGTGGTGACGCTAAGTTTGTCCCAGGCACCAGAGGCAAAAGCAAAGGTGCCAGCGAGCTTGGCCGGGTCTGCCGCTACGAGCAGCGGCTTTTGGGCGCGGTTAAGATTCAAGCAGCTGGCGTCATCGCCATCACGCACGCGGAAGGGCACCACACGGGCCTGGGGCATGATCTTTTCATCCAGACCGAAGGCGTCCCAGCCCGCTTTGACATTGAGATCCTCATACACCGGCAGCGAGGATTCGCCGATGAGTGCGAAACCGCCCGTCCCGGAGTCGCGTGCGGTGGTGTCACCTGCGCTCATGCGGAAGGCGTTTACGGCGACAACGAGGAAGATGCCACCTGCCATCATGCCAATCACCGCCAGACTGCGGGAAGGGCGGCGGGAAATGTTGCGCAGGCCGATTTGACGCAGGGACCGCGCGAGTGTGCCGCTGTCCCTGCGCATCCAGCCGCGCAGGAAGAGCAGGCCGGCGATCATCATCAACATTCCGGAGCCAAAGAACATGCCCGCCACAGCTTCGGGATTTTTCAGCACAAACCCTGATGCCAAGAGTGCCAGTGCAAGGCCTGCGAGGATCAGCATCATTTTGATCCCGTGCTTTTTCTGCACCGGCGTGAGGTCATCGCTCCAGGAGCCGTCCAGCAGGTCACGGGCCTGGACTTTGAAGAGCTTCCGGCTGGCCCACCCGAGGGTGAGCAGCACCACAACCAGAGTGGCCAGCGCCGCATTGAAGATGGTGCCAAAGCTGGCGCTGAAGACGAGAGGCAGTCCCTGCGTGGCTCCCGTCCAGATGGCGGAGAGTCCGTGGAGCGCGGTTTCAGTGTAAAACATGCCGCCGAAGACACCGAGCAAAACGCCAGCCATGGCGATGACGCCTGCCTCCAGCAACCAGGCGCGCCGCACCATGCCGCGCGTCCAGCCCACGGCCAGCAGGAGGCCGATCTGCGCGGCACGACGCTCCAGCGTGAACAGAAACAGGAGAGCGGCGAAGACGAGTGCGGCCGCGATCAGAAACATGCTCAGACCGATGAAGAGGCCGCCGAAGTCCACGCTGCCTTTGGCGGCGTTTCCGGCATCCTGTTTGAAATCACGAGGAACAAGGCCGATGTCTGCAAGCTGCAGGCGCAGTGCGAGCGCGTTTGCCTTCGCCTCCATGGTCTGGCCTTCATTTGGCAGGCGAATGGCGGTTAGTTTGCCAAAACGATTGGCCCAGATTTTCTGGCCTGCCGCCAAGGTGATGAATCCCTTTGGCGTGCCTTTGAACTCATCCCAGTAGGCTTCGTCCTTGTCGCGGATGGCCTTCATGTCCATCGGAATGCCGGGTTCCCAGTCACGGCAGTTGTCCACGTCCGATACGCCAGGGAATTCGGGAGTCCAAGCCTTGGTGACGCGGGGATCATCCATGGGCAGAATCGCCGCCACCTTGAATTTCGAAGACTGCTGTTGGAGATCGCGACCCAGACCTACCACGAAATACTTAACTTCCAGTTCATCGCCGACCGCGAGTTTTTGATCATCCGCCAGCCATTGGGTGATGGTGATTTCATCATCTTTGCCGTGTCCCGTCGCCGTCACCATGGAATAAGGGGTGCCACCTTGCCTGGAAGTGATGCCGTTAACGAGATACGTCAGCACACCGTAGGCCCCCTTGAACTCGCCCAGTTTATCTGCCAGGCTGCGATCCAGAAACACGCGGCTGGTGCTGATCTCCCATTCCTTCTTCGCACCTTCGATTCGCTTGAGTTTGAGTGCGAAATCTTCGAGTGTGCGATGTTCTTCCAAATGAGCACGGAGGGTGTTGAACTGCGGATGAAGCAGCGCATTCACCCGTCCGTCCATTTCCAGCTGTGTCTGCAGATCGGCGAGATTCACAAAAACCGAATCCGGGGGCACCTGCGAGGCGATGAGCTGAAAAGCGCCAAAGTCTTCGGCGCTCACCACGGCTGCCACCGTGCGCCGGAGGGAGACATCCTGATTGGTGCTGCCGGAGAGCGGGGCATCGCGTGAAATGGCGCTGGGACGTTCCAACCGCACCAGGATCGTGTCGCCAACCTTCACGCCAAGTTTGCGTGCGAGCGGCTCATTGATGACCACGGCCGATTTATCAAAGGCCATGTTCTTTGAGCTGGTGCTGAGCTTCCAGAAGCTGGCGTCAACACCCAGCACCTGGGCTCCGTTTACACGCACCTTGCCACTTGCAGCACTTGCTGCGCCGGTGGCGATGATGAGAGGCGAGGACTGGGTTTTGCGCGCCAGAGTTTCCGTGAACCAGTGGTCGCCGCCGAGCACGCCGCCTTCCACTTTGCCCAGGCGCAGCGCCGCCACTCGCTCCAGGCTGGCACGCACTGAATCCCCCACGAGCATGGAGCCGGTGAGAATCGTGGCGGCCAGGAAGGTGCCGAAGAGCAGGCCCAGATGACCACGCCAGTAATGGCGTGCGGACTGGAGGACGTAATCCGTGAGTTTCATTGCAGTGAGCCTTCGTGAATCGTCAGTACACGGCCCATGCGTTCTGCCTGTGCGCGATGATGGGTGACCATGATCAGCGTGACGTTACTGCTCTTCTGGAGCTGCAGCAGCAGGTCGGTCAATGCTTCGGCACTGGCCTCATCGAGAGCGCCTGTTGGTTCATCGGCGAGGATAAGCCGGGGCTGGTTGATCAGAGCGCGCACAAAGGCAACGCGCTGGCGTTCGCCGCCGGAGAGCTGCGCAGGCTTCCAGTCCATGCGGTCCTTGAGACCCACCTTTTCAAGCAGAGACTCCGCACGCTGCACAGCGTCCTTCGGTGGTGATTTCAGGGCGAGCGTGGGCAGCAGCACGTTTTCCAGAACGGAGCACTGCGGCATGAGATGATGCAGCTGGAAGATGAAGCCGATTTTTTGACTGCGTACGGCGGCAAGCTGTTGAGCCGTCAGGCTGACCAGGGATTCACCGTCAAAGGTGATTTCACCTGTGTCGGGCAGATCGAGGGTGCCGAGAATGTTCAGCAGGGTGCTTTTACCGCAGCCCGAGGGACCGACGACGGCCACGGATTCACCGGCTTCAATGCTGAGATTGATGCCGCGCAGCACCGGCACCTGCGCTCCGCTGCCAGGGTCGGTGTAGGATTTGGAAACGTTGGTTAACTGGATGATTGGCATGGGTGCAAGCGTAGGCATGCGGTTGGAGTTGAACAGCAGGAAAATGAGGCATCCATCATGCCTGGATTGTCAGACTGGAATGGGCATTCACATCTCTGCAGACCGGTTCATGCGGTTTCCACCAGACGCCAGCGCTTCGCTTTGAACTCGTGGCGGGGCAGGGTGTTAGGCTCGGCGAGCCGCACGGAAATACGCAGTGAAAAGGTGTCTTTCAGCTTGGCCTCGATGCGCTTGAGCAACGGCTTCGCCACATTGCCGTCCATTTCGACGACCAGCTCGATCTCGTCCATGGCGTCCACCTTGCGTTGCTCTACCATGTATTCGACCACTTCAGGAAACTGCCTCACCACGGCTTCGATTGCGCTCGGGTAAATGTTTACGCCACGCACCACGATCATGTCGTCCACACGACTGAGGATGCCGCCGTCGAGCATCAGCCGGCCACGATGGAGTTTCTTTTTCACCCAGTCGCCCGTGCGGTAGCGCAGCAGCGGGCAGGCAGTGCGGTCCAGCGTGGATAAAACCAATTCGCCATGCTCACCATCGGCTACTTCCACGCCTGTTATCGGATCCACAATTTCAGCGAGGTAAGCCTCCTCCATGACCACGAGCTGCCGCGGCATGTCTTCCGTTTCGAAGCTGACGGGGCCCACCTCGGTCATGCCGTGATGATCAAACACACGGGCCTCCCACAGTTCCTCCAGACGCTTGCGCACCTCGGGCACGCTGCCGCCGGTTTCACCCGCCACGATGATCTTTTGAATGCGCAGGCCCATGCGCTCCACGCCGGAGGGGGAGCCAATCAACTCCCCCAGCCGCAGTGCATACGTGGGAGTGCAGCACAGCACGGTCGCGCCGTAGCGTGCCATGGCCTCCAGCCTCGCCTGACTCGACATCCCTCCCGTGGGGATGATGAGGTAGTCTTTCGCCGCAGCTTCATAGGCAGTCCAAAAACCCAGGAACGGGCCGAAGGAGAAGGCGAAGAAGATGCGGTCACGCCCTTTGACCAGACCTGCGGCATCAAACACGCGCTGCCAGCATTTGAGCATGGCATCCCAGCTCTCCGGTGTGTCCACCCAGGCCATGGGTACGCCGGTACTGGTGCCGCTCGTCTGGCAGAAGCGGGTGTACTGGCTGATGGCCCGTGTCAGATTGGTGCCGAAAGGAGGGTGCGCGAGGCGGTCTGCCTGGATGTCCGCCTTTGTGGTGAAGGGCACCTGCGCGATGAAATCATCCACGCGATTGAGGCGGCTCACTTTCAGCTCCCATTCGCGGATCTTTTTGCCATAGAAACTGTCTGTCGTGGCCAGATTGAGCACAATGGAGCGCAGCTTGCGCCACTGGTTGGAGCGCAAACGAACACGGTCGATCAATGGTGGGCCGTCCGGCACGGCGTTAGAGATGGCGAGGCATCGGGCGGGGTCAAGCAACGGGGTGGAAGGAGAAGCGCACAGGGAAATGTGACAAATTCCAGCTACAGCTTCCTCACTTCAATTCGCTGCATAAGCAAATGCTCCTGGCCGGGTTGCACGGTGACGACATCCTCGCCCGCATTGGCCGCCTCGATGCAGAGGAACTCGGGGTAGGCCTCGTCGGGAAGATCGGCGAGGCGTTTGGATTTTTCGATCCACGGATTCCACACCACCGTGGCGAGGCTGCCGGCTTTTTCGATGACCAGTTCACGCTTCCAGAGCGGATCATGCACGATTACGGTGGCATCGGATATGTACATGCGGTCCACTTCCTGATCGATGGTAATGGTGCCTGACTGCGGGCGCTTGTCGGGAGACAGGCGGCTTTCGACATACTGCGTGCCATGCAGGCCATGGATGCTGACTTTGCGGACGTCCTCCACGTTGAAGTAGGTGTGCAGGGCATCGGTCATGTCCCAGGCGGTGGCGCCGGTGTTGCTCGCCTGCAGCGTGACCTGCAAGGCAGCGCCCATGTGAACGTGCAACCGTGCGGAGAAGGCGTGCGGCCAGAAGGCTTTCGTGGCGGCGGAATCTGACAGCTTCAGCACGATGTCCACCGCCGTCTCGGTCTCCCGCGCCACATCGACCTCCCACATCATCTGGCGGACAAAGCCATGGGCCGGCTTGCTGCTATCCGTCGGATTTGGGCCAAACCAGGGCCAGCAGACCGGGATGCCACCACGAATGGGTTTCCCAGGCTCCATCACTGCCTCGGCGCTCATATAGAGCACGGGGTCGTGGCCTTCAGGAATCCAGTCCGTCACATGCGCTCCGTTCAACGCGATGCGACCGCTCACGGCGGCGTGCTCAATAACGAGGATGGGGTAACCGGCGGGTTCTTCAATGAGGGTGACGGAAGGAGGGAGTGTCATGCGGGCGCATTCATATCCTGAAGCTCGCTGGCAGCAACTCCGCCATCGTCATAGATACAGGTTTTCCATCACGCAGGAACCAAATGGGCGTCTCTGCTCCAGCAAACTCTGCGATCACCTGCCGACAGCCGCCGCAGGGCGGAAATTCATGCCCCAGCGCAATCACGGCCAGTTGAGCGATCTTCATGCCGGGGCCTTCCTCAGCCACGGCATGAAAGATGGTGTTGCGCTCTGCACAGATGGTCAGACCGTAGCTCGCATTCTCGACATTGCAGCCAGTGAAGAGATTACCCCGTGCAGTCAGCAGCGCACAGCCGACCTGGAAGTGCGAGTAGGGCGCATAAGCCTTCGCGGCGGCGGCCGCGGCGGAATCGAGAAGGGCAGAGGCAACGGTCATCATTTCTTCTTGTTTTTCTTCGGCTCGGCAGCAGGAGCCGGTGCGGAAGCAGCAGGTTGCGGGCCGTCTTTGATCAAGCCGGCTTTCATGAGTTTTTCCTTTGCGGCATCCACTTTGAGACCACCGGTGGGGAGGTCGAAGCCGAGGGTGTCGCCATTGGGAGTGAAGCCGTGGCCGTCGGCATCGACGTAGATGGGGTTGTTGTAGGCACAGGGGCGGATCTTTGCGTAGTCGCTGGTGCCATAGCAGGTTTTTTCATCGCCGTCTTCGTCGATGGCGACGACGATGAGGTGGGCATCATGCTGCAATGGCACGTGAATTTTCTCATCAAATTTCACCACGCCATCCTTGAACATCTGTGGGTGAGACGCCCGGGTGAAATTGAGCTTGGGATCAGGGCGGCTGTTCACCAGCACCTGGACGCGGTCAATGTCCATCCAGTCGGTGCATTGCACGCGCACCTTGAGATCAATGCCGCCGGTGGAGCGATCATCATCTCCGGCGATTTTGCCGTTCTGCGTGGTGACTTCCAGGAAGGGGCCGGTGCTCAGGACGATGTGGCCTGCCTTGGCATGCGGGGCGAGTTCGGCCCAGTCAATCTTCGAGGGCTCATCCGTGCTGCTGGGAAGATAGCAGCGCCAGCAGCCGACGCCATTGCCATACACCGAGTGGGCATCCGCGACACCGACGGCGGTGACACGCAGACCTTGATTCAAGAGCTGGCGCCAGACGAACTCACGAACTGGGGTGACCTTCATGGCCAGCGAACCGGCAGGGCGGCTGAGGCGGAACGGTGATTCTGCGAGGATGTCTGTGCCTGCTCCATTCTGTGATTCCGAGCCATCGATCATGCTGCCAACTCCGACGAAGCCACCGTCTTCAATGCCGTCGCTGTCACGGTCGATGAACATGTTGGAGAGATCGGGATGGTTGAATTGAATCCAGCGGTCGGCGCGCTCAGTCTGCCAACGACGCAGTGTGAGGACGGTGATGCGTGGATCGTCATTCCAATCCGGCGCACCGCCGTTTTGTTTGAGCGGCTCGGGCTCAAACGGGAAGGCATTGACGTGCTGCCGGCTGCCGGTGAGTTCGATGCCTTTGACGGTCTTGATGTGGGACTCTAGACCGAGCGCCTTGATGGTGGGCTCCCAGTCGTAAAAGCGGTTGTGCTCGGTCGTGGGGGTGAACTCCACATTTTCAGCGGCGATGTTGATGAGTCGGCCGTCCGTGTCGCAGACATTGTCACCGCTGGGCGTACTGTGATTGTGGAAGTCGGCGCTGATCCAGCCCTTGGTATTGACCGTATGTTTCAAAGTGCCCTTGAACACGGATTCCTTGCCGGCTTCGACGGTCACTTCCTGCTCCAGATGGGAGTATTCCGGTCCACGCACTACGACGACGCGATATTTGCCCGGTGGCAGCTGCTGGGTGAAATGGCCGTTCTCACTCATGTACTGGTCCACACAGCCGTGCGCGCGCCATTTGGGGCCGAGGTCGAGTTTAGGTGCCTCTTTATCCAATGGGTCGAAGTGGACTTTGCAGGGGATGGGTTTACCGGATTCGTCAGTGATGTCGAAGCGGATGCGGGAGGCTGGGAGAATGTAGAACTTTGGAGTAACCGTCGCGGTCACAGGAATGGCCATTTTGCTTGGTTCGCGGCCCAAGTCTTCAACGGTTAGTTCTGTCTGGCCAAGTGGCAGTTTGAGGCTGAACTTGCCTTCGGCATCGGGATAGGCGGGAATCGATTTTTTTTCGCCATCGGGTACCACAATGGTGGCTGTGGAGACACCTTTGTCTCCTGGTTCAATGATCTGACCGATGACGTCCCCCTGTTTGACGCCTTTGACGGATCGCACTTCACCCACGGCCTGTGCAGGAGAGATGCCGACGGCGAAGAAGCGTGAGATGACGACTTCCTGTTTGGGCGCGAGATCCATGGTGTCTTCGACCTTTTCCGCGCCGGTGACATTGAGCGTGCCGACGGCATAGCCGCATTTGTGGGCGGGATTGATGGCATCCGTCCAATAGATGTCGTCGGTTGTCGTGCCGGTGGAATCAAAGCGAGTGAAATCGGACTTGGTGAAAGTCTTCTGCGGCTTGTCGGTCTCGTTGCGCAGAGTCGTGGTGATGAAGATGCCCTGAACGCCGTCTTTGACGCGGTATTCATGCCGTTTGAAGACTCCGCCATTCTTCGCTGCGGTGGTAACGGATTCCACTGCGGCTTCGCCCTTTTCCTTTGAGGTGACGATCTTTACGTAGCTAACCGGGCCGTGGCCGCAGGGGGCATAAACAACGAGCTGGTCGTTGTTCGCGCCGCGCAGGGTGAGATCGAAGAGGCAGCCGGGTGTGACGCCGTCCTCACCGTAAAAGGTGCTCATGTTGGCCTTGCGCCCCGTCGAGTTCTGCGAGATCACCGCCTCGACCTTATCACTGCGCAGAACGAAATCGCCCATGATGCCGTCCGCCTCCTTGCCCTTGGGCAGTTCGGTTTCGCGGCCGAGCGCGGCTTCAAAAACTTCGGCGGCAGGCACGGAGCTTGCAATGAGGAGGGAGAGCAGGATGGCTGACTTCATGATTGGAAACGAAAGCTGTAACAAACGCCCCTTGGAGTGACATCTTGTGATCGGAAACAATTTAGTTTATCTCGCCGCGTGACCCTCCCCAGCAAACGCCTCCTCTGGCTCGATCTCTTCCGTGGACTTGCGGTTTTGGGCATGGTCTGGACGCACTCGGCGAACACGTTTCTCGACGCCCGGCTGCAAAACACCGCTTGGTATCATGAGCTGAGCTATTACCACGGCTTGATCGCTCCTGCGTTTTTCTGGATCGCCGGATTTGTGCGGGCGCACGTGACGGCGGCAACACCGAAGCCTGCGCTGCCCGCGTTGAAACGGCTGCTGATGGTGCTGCTCATCGCCTACCTGATGTATGTCCCTTGGAATGATCTTTTCGAGGCGCAGGCATGGCGTGCCGCGTGCACGGTCAATGTGCTGCACTGCCTCGCCATCAGCGGCATGCTGATGCTGCTGGCGGAGCACGCGGGACGCTGGCGCCATGCGGTGGTGGCCGTGCTGCTGGTCCTGTTTGTCGGTCTGCAAAAGTCGGCGGAGAGCTGGCATACGGGTCTGCTGTTCATTGATCAGTATTTCAATCGCAACCAGGGCTCATTGTTTGCACTCTTCCCATGGGTGGGTTTCGGGCTCGCTGGGTTTCTGATGCGGGGGCTCTGGAGTGGGAAAGTGGACCGTCATGCGGTGCTGGTCTTTATTCTGGGTGCATTGCTGGCTTTTGCGCAGCCGTATTCGCCCTGGCCGGGAGGGCCGCCGGAGTTCTTTCTGGAACGCCTCGGCTGGGTGATGATGGCCGCAGTGCTGTTGGCCTGCGTGGCGGATCGTGTCAGTACAGTCACCGGCTGGCTGCGGCTCGCTGGCCGTGAATCGCTGCTGCTCTATGTGGTGCATTTGCTGCTGATTCACGCCGTGCCGCTGCCACGGCAGCCGTTGCAGTTTCTCATTGGCATGACGCAGCCGCTGTGGGTGGTGTTCTTGATCTTTGTGGGGCTGTTTGTCGTTTCGCTGGGGCTGGGATGGTGGAACGAAAGGCGCAAAACCAGCTGCAAATAACGACGACCAATTGCTCGACAAGATTGTGCGTCTGTTGATAATCGGACTTACATCAACCCATGTGGATCGACAGAACACCCCAAGAAAAATTAGCCTGGGCAAATCGCTCCCGCTCCCAGGCCAGTCGCTTTGCTTTTGCCATCGGGGCTTCTGCTTTCATCGTTTTGACCGCATGTCTCTATTTTGGGGTCTCCTTGAACCTCCGAGCTCAGATGTTTGCAGGCGCAGCGACTCGACCAGTGAGTTTGGGTGTGGCGATCTTCGCCGGTCTCTTCATTGGAATCGGATTATTTCGAGATGTGCGACGCTCGGAGCTTAAGAAAATGGAAGAGGCTGCCATTTGTCCGTTGTGTAATGCTTTTAGCGAATCGAGTTCGGCCGCCCAATGTTCATGTGGCGGGACATTCGTTCCTACTTCCGAGGTCCGCTGGGTTGATGATGATCGGGCAGAAGCCCAAAGAGCAATGGCTGCACGGATGCAAGCGGTCAAAGTGGAACTGGAAGATGAGCACGGTAAGACAAACGCATGAACGCCCGTAGTTTACGGTGATCATGATCCAATGCCGCCAAGCCCTTGTATTCATCCTGTTCACCTCCTCGCTCGCTGCGGAGGTGGCGAAGGTGCATCCGGCGCAGGCGATGGGGCTGCTGAAGACGCAGTGCCTGGGATGTCATAATGGGGAGAAAAAGAAGGGCGGACTGTCGCTGGAGACGAGGGAACTGGCCCTGAAAGGCGGTGAAAACGGTGCTGCGCTCAACGCGGGTGATGCAGATCACAGCGCCCTGATCAAAGCTCTCAATGATCCGGGCGATGCGCACATGCCACCGAAGAAGCAGATGCCGGAAAAACAGGTCAATCTGTTGAAAGCATGGGTGAATGCAGGTGCGACCTGGGATGATGCGGCACTGAAGAAATTCGGCGAACTGACTCCTGCGGACAAACTGACTGCTCTGCCTGTGGGGCACACGCCTGCGGCGGCGATGGTCCTGAGTCCTGATGGCAAACACCTGGCGGTCGGCCATGGCAATCGGGTGCTGATTCGGGATGTGACCGCGAAGGATGCGCCGGTGGTGGCGACGCTGGAAGGGCACAAGGATGTGGTGCAGTCGCTGGCGTGGAGTGCGGACGGTTCGCTGCTGGCGGCGGGCGGTTACCGGAGCGTGCTGGTATGGAAGGCCCCGTCCTGGGAAGTTGCGCATACTTTGACCGCGCCACTGGAAGGGCGTGTCACCGGCATGGTCTTTCTAGCTGACAATGGCACCCTGATTCTCGCGGATGGAGCCACGAGTCTGAAGGGCATGCTGCATCGCTGGAAACTCGGCGAGCCGAAGCCTGCACAGACGGTTGAGGCGCATGCGGACAATGTGCTGAGCCTTGCCTTGAGCCGCGATGGCAAACAGATCGCCACGGGTGGAGCGGACAATCTGGCCAAGGTGTGGGACGCGGCCACGCTGAAGGAGATCGCCAAGATCGAGGGGCATGTGGGCCACATCGTGGCGCTTGGGTTCAGCACGGATGGCAAGTGGCTGGCCACCGGCAGCGCGGACAAGGACCTGAAAGTCTGGGACATCGCCAGCAAGGAAATGATCATGCTGCTGGGGGACAAGGCCGCCCCGGTGAATGCGCTGCTGTGGTCGCCGGATTCCACCAGCCTCACGTACTTCAATGACAACGGCAGCGTGCATCGAGTCACCGAATTGAAGGCTCATGATGGTGTGCGCCTCGCTTTCACCTCAGGCACCGACAAGAGGATTGGAACTATTGAGGCTGTGCCAAACAGCGCTGTGATGACGGCTGATGGCAAGAATTTCTATGCCGCCACGGATGTCGGCGATGTTTTCCAACTCGATGAAAAGCTGAAGTTAACCAAGCTGAATGGACCTGCGGCTGTGCCTGCCACGCCCAATCCCAAGGCGCTGTCGTTTACGCAGGACATCCTGCCCGTCCTCAGCAAGGCGGGTTGCAATCTCGGCAGTTGCCATGCGAAGTCGTCCGGGCAGGCGGGCTTCAAGCTCTCGATCTTCGCCTACGATCCGAAGGGCGACTACATGGAGCTGGTGAAGGATTCACGCGGTCGCCGTGTGTTCCCGGCTTTGCCAGAAGACAGTCTGCTGCTGCAAAAGTCCGTGGTGCGCGTGCAGCATGAAGGCGGACAGCGATTTGAGCCGGACTCCGAGTCAGCGAAGACCATTGCTGAGTGGATTCGCCAGGGCATGCCCTATGAAACGCCCGGCCAGCCTGCGCTGACAGGTATCGAAGTGCAGCCGGTGGAAAAGACCTACCGCAAGAACGAAGCCGCCGCTTTGAAGGTCACGGCGAAATACAGCAACGGAACTACCCGCGATGTGACGGGCCTGACCGACTATATTTCTTCCGAGAAATCCATCGCAGCCGTGGACGAAGCTGGCCACATGAAAACCACAAGCGAAAGCGGCGAGACGGTGATTGTGGCGCGTTACATGGGGCAGGTGGCCATCTCGCGTGTTGCGGTGCCTGCGGACAAACTGCTGCCGCCTGAGCGCTACGCCAAGCTGACCGTGCGCAATGAGATCGACAAGCTCGTCTATGTACGCCTGCAAAAGCTTGGCCATCTGCCCAGTGACACCTGTACGGATGCGGAGTTCCTCCGCCGCAGCACGCTGGATGCCATCGGCATGCTGCCCACAGTGGCCGAAGCCCGCGCCTTTGCCGCGAACAGCGATCCCAAAAAGTACGAACAGTGGGTGGATGCGCTGCTGCAACGCCCTGAGTGGGCCGACCATTGGGCCATCAAATGGGGCGACCTGATCCGCCCGAATCCCTCCCGTGTCGGCGTGAAGCCGGTCTATCTGCTGGATCAGTGGATCCGCCAGAGCTTCCGCGAGAACAAACCCTGGGACCGCTTCGTACGCGAACTCCTCACGGCGCAGGGCAACACACATCAGGACGGCCCTGTGGCGATCTGGCGTGACAAACGCGAGCCCGTGGATGCGGCCACGTTCATCGGGCAAATATTCCTTGGTGTGCGTCTCGAATGCGCGAAGTGCCACCACCACCCGACGGAGAAGTGGGACCTCACGGATTATTACCAGATGGCCGCGTTTTTCACGCAGATGAAGCGCAAAGGGCAGGGCATCTCCGCGCCGATCAGCGGCGAGCCTGAGCAGATGTGGTTCGCGCCAGGGAATGCGGGCATTGAGCACCCTGTCACCAAAGCCACACTGAAACCACGCCCGCCTGCCGACAAGGAAATCACCATCGCTGAAACGCAGGACCCGCGCGCCGTGTTGGCCGACTGGATGACCAATCCGCACAATCCGTATTTTGCGCCTGCCATCGTGAACCGCGTGTGGTCGAGCTTCATGGGCCGTGGCATAGTCGATCCCGTGGATGACTTTCGTGCTTCGAATCCTCCCACCAACGCCCCGCTGCTTGACTGGCTGGCGCAGGATTTCGTGAAGCACGGCTACGATTTGAAGCACCTCATGCGCACCATCATGCTGTCACAGACTTATCGACTGAGCAGCCTGCCGAACGAGACCAACCTGGCGGATTTGAAAAACTACAGCCGCAGCTACCGCCGCCGTCTGCCTGCGGAAACCTTGCTGGATGCCGTCGGCACTGTCACCGGCACCCACTTTTATTTCAACGGGATGCCGGGTGGTTCGCTGGCGAAGCAAACCTGGAACCACAAGCTGGAGAGTGAATTCCTCGACGCCTTTGGCCGCCCCAATGCCAGCTCCGAGTGCCCCTGCGAACGGGATGCGAAGCCGAGCGTGGTGCAGGCGCTGCACATGATGAATTCGACCACCTTGCAAGGGAAAATCAGTGCCGGAGGAGGACGCGCGTACGAACTGGCCAGGAGTGCTCTGAAGCCGGAGCAGATCGTGGAAGAGCTTTACCTTTCCTGCTACTCACGCCTGCCTACCTCTGAAGAAGCGGCGATTGCCGGCAAGGCGCTGGATGTGGGGGTGGCGAACCGGCAGACGGCGATTGAGGATGTGCTGTGGAGCTTGCTGAATTCAGCGGAGTTTGTGTTTAATCATTGAGGGCTGGCAAAGTATGCTGCCGCGCATCACAGATGACGGAGCCAGAGTTCCATGTTTTTATCCGTGCTGGTCGTGAAATCCGTGGTTAAAAATCCGGAGTTTATAACCGCGGATCACACGGATTATCACGGATGACTGAGGCTGAAAGCATGGCCTTATTCGTGTTTCACAATGAGCGCATGGTTCATGAGTTGGATTGATAATCACCGGAACCGATACTTTTGTTCGCTTTCGCAAGAATTCTCTGGGAGCAGCGTAATTTCCACGTCCACGAATGTCACGTATTATCCACAACTGCGCCGGTCACATGCGGCGTGATTTTTTGAAGCTCGGTCTCACCGCTGCCGGTGGGGGCATGGGCTTCACGGATTTGCTGCGTGCGCGGGCCATGGCGGCGCAGGCTCCTCAGCCTTCGCTGTCGCGTCCAGTGAACTGCATTCTGGTGTGGCTCGACGGTGGTCCCTCGCATTACGAGATGTTTGATCCGAAGCCGGATGCTCCGAGCGAAATCCGTGGCTCACTCGGAACGATCCCTACCAGCGTACCCGGTGTGCGTTTCTCCGAAAGCGTGCCGCATCTGGCCAGGGCAGCAGACAAGTTCACCGTGCTGCGCAGCGTGACGCACAAGGACCCGAATCACGGTGGCGGCAATCATTACATGATGACGGGCGCGCCGACACCAGTGCCCGTGGGCTGCGGCGCCTTTGTGACTTTTCATCCGTCCTTTGGCAGCGTGGTGAGCTACAAGCGAGGCATCAAAAATGGCCTGCCTGCCTACATGACGCTGCCCAGCATCACTCGCAGTGGTGGCCCCAATTTCCTCGGCGCGGAGCATGCGCCGTTCGTCGCCGGTGGCGATCCGAACTCGAAGGGCTTCAAGGTGCGCGATGTGGTGCTGCCTTCCGAAATTTCCGATGCACGCGGCCTTGCGCGCCGTGATCTGCGCCACTCGCTGGACCGCATGAAGCGTCTGAATGATGCCGTGGCGGAAGATCCGGCCGTGAGCTTTGACACCTTCTACGGCCAGGCTGTGGATTTGATCGCCTCAAAGCCAGCGCAGGAAGCTTTTGACATTTCGCGTGAAGACGACAAGACGCGCGATCTCTACGGCCGCAACGATGTGGGCCAGCGCATGCTGCTCGCACGGCGTCTCGTAGAGGTGGGTGTTCCCTTTGTCACCGTTAATTACGGCGGCTGGGATCATCACAAAGATGTGTTCAAGCTCTGCAAAGGCGAGTTCATGAACAAGTTTGACCAAGGCATGGCCGGACTGATCACCGATCTCGACCGCCGTGGCCTGCTGGAAAGCACGCTGGTCATTGCATTGGGAGAATTTGGCCGCACGCCGAAGATCAACAAGGACTCCGGCCGCGACCACTGGCCTGGCGCGATGAACATCCTCTTCGCAGGCGCTGGAGTTCCACGCGGCGGCATCGTCGGTGCCACCGATCCCAAGGGCTACTACGCCAGCGACAACATCTATTCGCCGGAAGATTTTGCTGTGACGCTTTACACCAAGCTCGGCATTGATCCGCATCAGGTGCTGCATACCAGCAGCGGACGTCCGGTGCAGCTGATCAACGGCGGCAGGCCTATCCGCGAGCTGTTTGCGTGATGCGCTGGAACATGTGGAATGAGCAAAATCGAATGACGCATGGCCGGAGTTTTCTGGCGTGTGTCGTTCTCCATCTTTCCTTCGTTACCTCAGCACTCGCAGAACCTCCTGCTTTCGACAGCCTTTTTCCTGCGGGTGGACAGATTGGCACAAGGGTCGAAACGCTGGTCAGCGGCAAGGGGTTGGAGAAAGAGACGTTCCAGGCTTGGAGCAGTGAGTCTCATGTCGTGGTCCTGGGTGGCGACAAGCCGAGGAAGTACTTCATAAACATCGCCAAAGACGCCGTGCCCGGTCCCTGTCTGGTGCGTCTGTACAACGAATCCGATGCCTCGCCGCCGCGCATCATCGAGGTGGGCAAGCATGAAGAAGTGCTCGAAAAAGAGCCCAACGACACGCTTGCAGATGCCAAGAAGATTGAGGCCCGCATAAACGTGACCCTCAATGGCGTGCTGGAGAAGGCCGGCGATGTGGATACCTTTGCCATTCGGGCGCAGAAGGGCAAACGCATCCGGTTCGAACTTCACGGCTACGCCTTGGGCTCACCGATGGACCCCGCGATGCGGTTGCTGGATGACCGGGGTGTTGAGATCACCTCCGGACACGACACTTACAATCTTGATCCGCGCATCGAATACACGCCCCTGTCTGACGGCACCTTGTACGTGGAGCTTTTTGCTTTTGTGCATCCGCCAGCGGCAGACGTCGGTTTCAAGGGCAGCGCCAACCATGTCTATCGGCTCACGGTGACGGATGAACCGAAACAAATGCCGGTGCTGACTGAACCGGGCAAACTCACCTTGCCTGCGCTGCTCAATGGTTGCATCAGCAAACCGACAGAGGAAGACCGATACACTTTCAGCGCCAAAAAAGGGGACGATCTGCAGATCAACCTGCGCGCTCAACGCCTGCGCAGCCCGTTGGATGCCACGCTGAGGATTGAAGATGCCGCAGGCAAATCTCTGCAGCAGGCCGATGATGCTGACAAGGACAGCCTGGATCCAACACTGCGCTGGAAAACACCGAAGGACGGAGATTACACACTGGTCATTGCAGACCGCTTTCAACATGGCGGCACGGATTATCTGTATGAGCTGACGGTGAAACCCTTCACGCCTTCGGTCATCGCCACTCTCGATACTCATGCGTATCGCCTGGAGGCAGGCAAGACAGTTGAAGTGAAGCTCACAGTGAAGACCAACGGGACGTTTACTGGGAAGATCAAAGCGCAGGCTGTTCAACTTCCTGTGGGAGTGACGGCGGAAAGCGTGGATGTGCCCGCAAAGGGAGGTGATGTGAAACTTACGCTCAAGGCGACGGCGGAGGTGGTTGCGAATCAGGCACCGTTTGCCGTGGAAATTGTCACCAGTGCACCCGATGCGGTGGAGACGGTGACTGCGAGTTATGCGATTCCGTTCACGGAGCCGCGCGGTGATTTATTGATCATGTCAGACACGCATCCTTGGCTGACAGTGGTGGCGAAGAAGCCGTAGGCTGAGTGTGATGGGCAGACTTTTGCGGAGGGTGGATTTGAGGGCGCTGGTCGGCATGCAAGGGGGCCTATCGTACTTCAAGCTGCAATGCCGCTTCCCCAGGCGCCGCCGCCAGGAGTTTCGATGGTGACGCGGTCTCCGAGTTGGACGGCAAAGGAGGTGCAGCCGTCGAGGGTTGTCGAGGTGCCTTTGCGCAGGAGAGTTTGGAGGCCGGTTTTTCCGGGGAAACCGCCGTGCAGGCCGAAGGGGGCCTCTATGCGATGCTGGGTGAGAAGGCTGACGGTGAGAGGCTCCAGGAACTCAAATTCGCGGATCACGCCATCGCCGCCATTCCACTCTCCATGGCCACCGGAGCCGCGGCGGATCGCGAACTGACGCAGGCGCACGGGGTAGCGTTGTTCGATGATTTCAGGGTCGGTGATGGCGGTATTGGTCATATGCGTGTGCAGCGCATGTGCACCGTGGTAGCCATCTCCAGCACCGGAGCCTCCGGCGATGGTCTCGTAGTAGCCGAAGCCTGCGCCACCAAAGAGGAAATTGTTCATCGTGCCCTGGCTGCAGGCCTGAAGGCCGAGAGCCTTGATGAGAGTATCGACCAATCGCTGGCTGACTTCGACATTGCCCCCGACGACGGCGGGATCGCGAGAGGCGTCACCGGTGAAGGTGGGATTGAGCAAGGACTCGGGGCAGATGATTTCCACGGGCTCCATCAATCCTTCATTCAGCGGCAGGTCTTCCTGAAGCATGAGCCGCATGACATAAAGCACTGCGCTGCGCACGATGGCGGTGGTGGCGTTGAGATTGCGCGGATGCACACCGGAGGTGCCGGTGAAGTCGAGGATTAGTTTCCCAGCGGCTTTGTGCATCGAGACGGCGATGACAGAGCCGTCATCGAGTTTTTCCGCAGCCGAGATGGCAAGAGGCAGGCGGTCAATTTGTGAGCGCATGACCTCGGCGGAATGATCCAGAATGCTCTGCATCATGCTCTGCAAGGAGTCGTCGGCCAGCGCACGCAGACGCTCGGCACCGTGCAAGTTGGCCGCAAGCTGGGCATGCAGGTCGGCGAGGTTGTCGGCGAGATTGCGCGTGGGGTGGATGGCAGAGGTCAGAAGGGCGCTGATCTCCTCAAAGCAGGAGACGCCACCGCGAATGAGGTGACGTGGAGCCATGACGACGCCCTCTTCGATCAAGCGCGTGGCATTGGCCGGCATGGAACCGGGCGTGATGCCGCCGATCTCGGCATGATGCGCGCGATTGGCGATGTAGCCGATGAGTGCCTGCTTTGAATCATGCACGGGAGTGATGAGCGTTACATCGGGAAGATGTGAGCCTCCATAGGCGGGATGATTGGTGATGATGGTTTCGCCCGGCTGCATGGCGATGGCACGCGCAACTTCGCGAACGCACACACCGAGCGCTCCTAGATGTACGGGGATGTGCGGGGCGCTGGAAAGCAGCCGTCCGTGAGGATCCAGCAGCGCGCAGGAGAAATCCATGCGTTCGCGGATGTTGGTGGAAATGGCGGTGCGGCAGAGCAGGGCGCCCATGTCGCTGACGATGGAGTGGAAGCGGTGGCGCAGCAGGTCGCGCCCCAGCGTGGGGGCCGGGCCTGCCACCTGATCACAGCGCAACACGTGACCAAAGCCCGTGATCTTTTCCACCCGCCAACCGGGAGCAATAACGATGGTGCTGAAGGCATCCTGGATCAGCGCGGGTGCGGGTTCGAGCGGCTGGGCATGCAGCGCCAAATTCTGGATGTTGCTCCTAGCTTCGCGGAGAATGATGCGAAGGCTGACGAGTTCGATCTCGCGAGCTGCTGGCGGCTTGTAGCCAAACAGGCGCTCATACACCGCTCCATAGAGACGCGGCAGATCAGCGGGATTTTCAAACTCCACCTGCAGTGGCGTGTCCTGCCCTTTGAGGCGCAGTTCGGCGATCTGTGTGCGCTCTCCGGCTGGCAGGGCTGCAAGCTCGGCTGGCAAGACGTTCAGCGCAGCCGCCAATGGCAGGCGGATCTCTTTTTCGATGATTCGTTCCGGCACAGCCTCCTGCAAGCCAACTGCGCTGAGGATGCCGGCATGCTCGGGGACCAGAATCGTCTGCATGCCGAGAGATTCGGCCACGGCGCAGGCATGCTGTGGGCCCGCGCCACCAAAGGCGAGCAGCGCGTGATCGGCGGGATCAAAGCCTTCACCAATGGAAATGCGGCGGATGGCATCGGTCATGTGTTCGATGGCGAGCCGCAGCAGGGCTTGCAGAAGTTCCGCCTCCGTGCCGGTGCCGCCGGTTTGCGCATGGAGTTCGCTCAAACGCCGCTGTGCGGCCGTGACATCGAGCGGGATTGGTGCACGTGCGGGATCGAAGCGGCCGAGGAGCAGATTGACATCGGTGATGGTCAATGGGCCGCCCTTGCCATAGCAGGCGGGGCCAGGATTGGAGCCAGCGCTTTGGGGACCAACGGCGAGGCCGTGATGGGTGAGGTGGCAGATGGAGCCACCGCCTGCAGCCACAGTTTCAATCGCAACACACGGCGCGAGCAACTGCATGCCAGCCACATTTTGGGAGAAGCGGTAGCCTGGGCGGGTGTCGATGCGCGCCACATCCGTGCTGGTGCCGCCCATGTCGAAGGTGATGATCTTGGTGATGCCGAGGCGACGTGCGGCATTGGCGGCACCGATGGCCCCTCCGGCAGGACCGCTGAGGAGCATGTCTTTGGGCCGGATGTCATCGGCGGATTTGAGGCCGCCCGCGCTCGTCATCACCTGCATGGTGGGAGACACGCGACGAATGCCGTTGAGAAACGACTGCACGGGCGCGTGCAGGTAGGCGTCCGCCACGGTGCTCTGGGTGCGTGGAAGGAGCTTGGCAAAAGCGGCCGTTTGATGCGAGAGCGTGAGGTGTGTGAAACCACACTCGCGCAGGATGGCGGCCACGCGCATTTCATGCTGCGGATGGGCATGGCCGTGCAGCAGGGAAATGGCGGCGGTGGTGATGCCTTGGTCAATGCAAGTCTGAGCAGCAAATCGCACGCTGGCTTCATCGAGGGGTTCAAGCACCTCTCCGGAGATGCCGATCCGTTCCGGCACTTCGCAAACTGTCTCGTGGAAGATCACGCGTGGTTCGTGTTTCAGCGCAAAGAGATCACTGCGGCGCTGATCTCCGATTTGCAGCAGATCGCCAAAGCCCCGGGTGATGAAAAGGGCGATGCGCCCGCCCTTGTGTTCCAGCAGGGCATTGGTGGCCCGTGTGGTGGCGATACGGAGGTTCAGGGGAGGAAACTCATGGCCCGGAGGTGTATTGGTCAGGATGCGCGCACCAAGCACCGGAGCCTCTTCACCGGTGGTAAGTTCCAGCAAGGTGCCCGTTTGCCAAGATGGCGGTTCATCCAGTGTGATCTCGCCGGTGGCATTGTTGAAGGAGGCAACGGTGCGAACTGCTGAACTGCCCACTGCATTGAGCTGAAAGCCGACGAGGAAACCGGCGGGCAGGGGAGGGAGACCCGTGAGACAGACAAGGGAGTCGATGCTGCCAGCCACGATGGCACGCAGATGACCGGTGGAGAGCACTTTGCAGCGTGATTCAAGACCCTGAGGGTCGAGGGCGTGGCAATCGGTGAAGGTGCCACCGGTATCAGCTGCGATGCACCATTTCACGGCTTTTTGGCTGCATCCGGGGGAGTTGCGAAATCGAGGTCTGGCACCCAGCGCAGTTCCTTGAAGGCATCGTAGTAAGGCTCGCAGTTCGGGGCTTTGAAGACGGCCACGCCGCGCTTCACCCATTCGTTGCCTTTGTTGGGATCTCCTGAGTCAAAGGCGATGGCCGCCTTGCAGAAGTAGTAGGCCGGGGTGTCGTCCATGAAGGTGAAATTTTCCGCGATGATCTGGTCGGCGGCGGGGCGGTGGCCCAGCTTGAGCTCACACAAGGCCCGTTTGTAATGTACGAGGTGGCGGATGACCATGGGCAGCTTGGGGTAGTCCGAAGTCAGCTTGGTGAAGGACTGAAGTGCCGTAGTAAAATCGTGCTTAACAAAGTAGTACTCGGCGAGATTGAACTTGGGCAGCGGGCTGTCTGGCTGAAGCTGCGCCGCTTTTTCAAACTGGGGCAGGGCGAGGTCAAAATCACGACGCCGTGGTGCCAGGTAGATGTCTCCCCGCAGCGCGTAGATGTCGGCCAGGTTGGGGTTGAGTTTCTCAGCTGCATCCAGCTTGTCGAGCGCGTCCGAGTAGCGCTGCTTCACGCGCATGTCGCGGGCTTCCAGCAGGAGTTTTTTGACTTCGTCGGAAATGGGAGCCTTGGTGGCGGTTTGGGCCAGTGCGGCGGAGACGCCAAGCATCAGAAGCAAAAGGGGTAGAATCAATCTCATGAAGTAAGCTTAGAACGTGAATGGGAATCAGGCAAGGCGGGCACGCATGCTGGTTTCGGCACAGTCGCACAGGCTGCGGAGGATTTCGGGGCTTAACCACTCGGCTCCAAGTGACAGAATTGTTTCACGCACCATGCCATCGGCGGAAACAACGCGCATGGGTCGCTCCTGGATATATTTGGCCACAAGACGCTCGATGATGGTGTCTGCGGTGGTGCCTGGATCGGCGTAAATGATCTGCAGGCCCTGCGGCTCACGCTCCTCGTTGGTGCCTTGTCTGGCCCCATCAAACACCACCACCACCTGCATGCCGCTCATGTCCTGCAGATTGCGCAGACGTTTCAGCAGCTCCGTGCGCGCCAGATGACGGCGCGAAGCGACGCGATGCTCTCGCTTCAGTTCCGGCCAAGCGTGGATGACGCTATGACCATCAACGAGCAGATAGGTCAGCGGAGCGGGCATGGACAAGGTTTTAGGTTTAATGTAACAAGTTTAAAGTTGGGAGCGAACTTGCGGCCAACTTGGAACTTTTAACCTTCGAACTTTCAACTCAGATCGGCACGGCTTTCGCCTGCTCATACGCTTCATTGATCTGGCAAAGATCACCCAGGGCATCTTTGAGGGGATCAATTTCTTTGGCGCTGAATCCGAGGTGGAGGTGTCTGCGCCAGCCTTCGGCGTATTCAAATCGTCCTGAGAGCTTGCCGATGGCTCGAGAGGCTTCATCCATGCTGATGAGGTAGGAGTCCATGCCCTGGCTGACGTCGAGCCAGTGCTTCTGGCTTTCGTGAGCAGCGAGGGATTCACGCTTAAGGTCGTGAACGCTGGAGGTGTCCACGTACTGGCCGGCCTGGAGCTTCTGGCGCAGCGGATCGCACTGGCCGTGCGGCATGGCATGATAAACGGTCACATCGTGCAGGTAGGCATCGAGGTGGGGATCCGTCTGGAAGTTGGGGATGCAGTGAGAGAACGCTGCGGTGACTGCGAGCCGGCATGCCTGCATGTGGTCTTCCATGTAATCCGAGGGGGCATGGGTGAGGACGATGCTGGGCTTGGCCATGCGCACGACGGCGGCGACTTTGCGCAGGTAGGGCACGGAGTAGGTCAGCTCCAGGTCATCACAGATCGGCGGATAAAAAGTGGCACCGAGGATGCGTGCGGCCTTCTGGCCTTCGTCGAGACGTTTTTTAGTCGTGGTGGGTCCGTCCATCTGCACGGAGCCACCGTTGCCGGTACAGAGGTTGATGTAGTGGATGTCCCAGCCGCGCTCCTTGAGTAGCAGCAGGGTTCCGGCGGCGACGAATTCGATGTCGTCAGGATGGGCGAAGATGGCGAGGGCGGAAGGCATTTTAGAAATGACGAAATCAGAATGACAAATTTCAGAAGACTGACGCGAATGCTTACATCGCGAAGATTTTGTCCATGCGTTCGGTGAGCATTTTGAGGCCGTCGGGGTTGATGCCGCCGCGCTGTTCGCTGATGGCCCAACCGGTGTAGCCGACGGCATCCAGAGCTTTCATGATGGCAGGCCAGTTGTTGTCGCCCTCGGTGAGGTCGCAGTCGAAGCCTTTCCAGACGCCTTCGTCCTTCATCTTTTTGGTGCTGTATTCTTTGACGTGAATGCGGTTGATGCGCTTGCCCAGCACCTTGATCCACTGCTCCGGCCAGCCGTAGCGCAGCACGTTGCCGATGTCGAAATGCCAGCCTACGATGGGATCGCCCACCTCTTCGAGATAGCGCACGGCTTCAAGCGGGCTGAGGATGAAATTGTTCCAGACGTTTTCGATGGAAATTTTCACGCCGAGTTCCTTGGCCAGCGGCACGGCCTTTTTAATCTCAGCAATGGAGCGCGTCCAGGCCACATCATAAGGCACCGTCTCGCTCACCACTCCGGGCACCACGAGAATGGAATCTGCGCCATAGGCCTTGGCATCCCGCAGGGTGGTGAGCACGCCTTGCAGGCCTTCCTCACGGATCTTGGGATCATCATGGGTGAGCGTCTGCTTCCAGTGCGTGTGGCAGCACACGCTGGCTGCTTGAAGGCCGGACTGGCCGAGCGCGTCGATCACTTCCTGCTGATTCATGCCGCCACCGGGTTCGACGCCTTCATAACCCGCTTCCTTGGCGAATTTGTATTTCTCGATCAGCGTGCCCTTGATGCCCAGCGTACCGCCCATGATGGCCTTGCGCAGCTTGCGGGCGGGTTTGGCGGCTTCTTGTGCAATGATGCCGCCGGAAGCAGCCATGAGAGCAGTGGTGGAGAGAGACTGGATGAAGTGACGGCGTGAAGTCATGGTGTGAGATTACGCACAACCATGGCGTGAGTTGTCACAAACCGTCAATTCAAACGTCGGGCATTAGGCAGTGCCTAATCTTAACCATTCTTCGCCAGCAGCGCCTTGGCAGCTTTCTCGATCTTCGGCAGCAGATTGGCCGGAAGTTCGGTGAGCAGCGGCAGCACGGGGCCAGTCTGGGCCACACCGGAGAGTTCGACGGCGTGATGCAGCACGAGGATCGGGCTGTGAGCATTGCGCAGGTCTTCGAGGGCGACGAATTCCTCACGGATCTTTTCGGCGGTGTCCCAGTCTTTCTTCAAGATGGCATGGAGAAGTGCGGTGGAGCGGGAAGGGGCGATGCAGACGCAGCCTGCGGTGAAGCCGGTGACGCCGAAGTCGCGCAGATGGATGATGGAGGGCTGCTCGCCGATGCCGCTGACGATGAGCTTGGTGTCCACCAGCTTGATGAGCTTCTTGAGATAAGGGTCCTTCTTTGGATCGGGCTCGACGATGGCGTATTTGATCCAGGAGATCAGGCCGTCGTTGACGAGTTCAGCTGCAAGCTCAGGAGTGATGTAGGAGCCGTCCTTGATGTAGAGCACAGCCTTGATGCCGGACTTCTCCACGAAGTGGCGAATGGCGGTGGCGACACCGGCGGGCTTGGACGGGAACAGCGTGGGCAGCAGCATCGCGGTGGGGAAGGCGAACTCGCTGAGGATTTTGGCCTGATCCATCGCCGTGCCATACATCGGGCCGACGGACGGGATGATCCACATGTCTTCAGGAGACACATCGACGAGCATCTTCAGCAAGGAGTGATACTCACTCGGGGCGATGTTGTAGAGGTTGGCGTTGCCCCCGTACAGCAGCGTGCGGATGCCACCTTTGTACATGTGCTTGATCAGGCGGCTGTTCTGCGACTTGGCCAAAGACAGATCCTTGTTCCGACACAGCGGTGGTACGGCAATGACGGAGGACTGCAGATCTTCAAAGGTAACAGGGGTTGTCTTCATGGATAAAGTTACAGGAGCGCGGACAAGGGTTGGCTGCAAAGAAAAACAGGATCAGTTTTGGGGGAGGTTTACTGTCCCTCAATGAAGCTAAGTAAATCGGCCATGTCTTCGACACTCATGCCGGTCTCCAAACCTTCCGGCATCAGGCTCTGACCGGTGGAGCTGCTGCCTTTGATTTCCGAACGCTGCAATGTCTTTTCAATGCCGCCCATCATCCTGAGCGTCATGCTGTTTGCGGTATCACTCGTAATAATTCCAGCCAGTGTCTGGCCATCCTTCGTATTGATTGTATAGGCAATGAACTGAGACGCCACCTCCTTGTGGGGCTCCAAAATGGCCGTAAGCAATGCTTCACGGCCCTTAGTTTTTACCGTGATGAGATCCGGCCCTACCTGCAATCCCATGTTTCCTGCGCGATGGCAGGCCACGCAACGCGCCATGTACTGCAACTGGCCTTTCTTGGCATCGCCCTTCGCCGCGATGGAGGGTTTGAACTTCGCCGTCACTTCCTCACGTGATGGCGGTATGACGGACGCCAGCGTCGTCCTTGCCATCAAAGCGACCTTTTCTGACTTATTCTTGAGCAGCGCCTGCACCTGCGAGGCGGAGAATTCCGTGGGCTTCACCACGCCGGATTCCAGCAATGCCAGAGCGCGGTCTTCGCGGGCGAGGAGGACTTCGAGAGCGGCTTCTTTGGCTTTGGGGCCAAAGCCAAAGAAGCCTGCGATCAGTGACTTGGTTACGGCGGGTGAGCTGCTTTGGGCCAGCGTGCGGATAGCGGCGGTTTGAACCGCATCTGGCTGACCTTGAGCGAGGCAGTGAGTCAAAGAATCGGTGGCTTCCTTGGAGGAAGTGAGGCCGAGGAGCTGGATGGCTTCGAGGCGTGTGGATTCAGGTGCTTTGGCGTCGGCGGCATTTGTGGCGGCTTTGGTGAAGACGGCGGTGAGCTTATGTTCATTGTCCACCTTCTCAAGGCTGGTGCCAGCACGCTTCAAGCCGGTGGCGAGAGCCTGAATGGAGGCCGCCAGCGAGCTGGAAGGCAGGCTGCTGATCTCGGACACCAGAGTGCGGATGCGTTCAGGTTGCAGCTTCATCGCAGCCACTGCTTCTATCAGTGCAGTTGGCACTCGAGGTGCGTCGATGTTTAGAAGCAGGAACAAAGTATCTTGTGCTACTTTGGGTTCCGCGCTCACAACAGCCGTTACCAATGATTTTGAGTCACCTCCAGCGGCGAGACGCAGGACACTGGCAAAAGTCCGCAGGATGGTGTCATCGATGGCATCCGCATGCGTGCCGTAGTCTTGACGACCCAGACTTCCCAACGAAAGCAATGCCTGATAGCGGGTTCGCGCCGGCACTTCTCCGCCAGTCAATCGTACGATGAGCGGCACGAGTGCATCCGCAGACTTGGGAGATCTTGCAATCAACGACTCCGCAAGAACGCTGGCGCGTTCATCCACTGCAGGGCTGGCATCTTTGAGGGCCGTAGCGAGATCTTCTTCACGAAGCGCCCCTAAACCCCGCAACGCCCCAAGCGCATGCAGCTTAGCCAAGGCATTATCTCCACTCAGCACCTTCTCCAACATCGGCACCGCCGCCTTGTCCTTCCGCTCAAACAGCAAACGCTGCGCGGTGTCGCGGTGCCAGCCGTTGGGATGACCGAGGGTCTGCACGAGTTCTTCGGTGCTCATTTTGCCCAGGGCCACCTTCTGGCCGATGCGCTCGGCACCTTTGTCTGGGACGATGCGGTAGATGCGGCCGCGGTCGTTGCCGCTGTTGAGGTCGATGTGCTTTTTGATCTCGTCGGGGATGCTCCAGGGATGCTCGATGACTTCGCGGTACATGTCGCAGATGTGTAGGCAGCCGTCGGGGGCATTGGCGAAGTTTACCACGCGCACCCAGGTGTCCTTGCTGGCGGCGAATTCAAAGCCGTGCTCGTCGGCGGGGCGCTCGCCGATGAGGCTGATGCCGTCTGCGCTGGGCTTGATGATCTTGCGATGCACGAGCTGGCCGCCTGCATCTCCAGTGAAGCTGTTGTTCACGAAGTCGGGGCCGTAGGCATCGCCGCGATAGATGGTGGTGCCGGTGGCGCCGGTGAAGTAGCCGCTCACGCGTCCGCCTCCTTCCACCGCACCCTTCACCACACCCGCAATGCGCCAGCGTGTGCGGATGATGCGCCAGGGTTCATCAGGGCTGATGCGAAACACCTCTGCCGCACCGCCGTCCGCTGCGATGCTCTGGCGTGCAGGCGGCATGGGGTAGTAGGGATTGCGGTTGGCGTACTTGTCGTCATAAACCCAGTATTGCAGGTGGTCGGAGTTTGAGCAGGCGAACTTCCGCCCGTAGTTGTCAAAGTTCATGCCGTACTGCGCACCGCCGCCTTCGAGGCCGAACTCCAGCGTGAGCGGATCAAACCAGAAGTCTTTGCCGCCGAGCTCCACGCCTTTGTCGTCGGGCCGTTTCAGGCAGGTGATCACGCCGCGATTGCCACCACCGGCGAGCACGTGAATGCGATTGTCCTGCCCCCACTGGAAGCTGTTCATGAGGCCCTGCACATTGAGGATTTTAAGTCCGGTGCCGAAGCCGGTGAAGACCTTCTCTCTTACCTCGGCTTTGCCATCGCCGTCCTTGTCTTTGAAGCGCCAGATGTCGGGTGTGGCACCGACATACAGGCCGCCATTGGCCCAGACAAGGCCGGTGGGCCAGGGGAGGTCATCGGCGAAGACCTGGCTCGTTTCGTAGTAGCCGTCGCCATCTTTGTCCTGCAGCATGGAGATGCGGCCGAGGTGCGGGGTGACATCGCGCATCTCGCTGTAGTCGATCATTTCACAGACAAACATGCGGCCGTTTTCATCAAAGCAGACGGCGATGGGGCTGCGCACCTGCGGCTCATGCGCGGCCAGCTGGAGCTTGAAGCCTTTCTTCACCTGCCACGTCGCAATGGCGTCCTTCGGCTCCACGGCGGGGTAGCGGGGCAGATCCTTGGCCGCATCCACGGCCACGGGATTTTTTGTCTCACCGTAGGCCTTGGCATAGGTCGTCTTCGTCTTGATGCCATCGGCCTGCGCGAAAAGCGAGGTGTTCAAGGCGAGCAGCAACAGGAGTGAGCAGACGGCAGTCGGAGTCATGACAAGATCATACGGAGTCCTGCGGCAGCATGAACAGCCGAAAGTCGCTCAACGTGGTATTCTTGTGCTGATACCGTGGAACAGCCGCCTTAAAGCACGGTGTCGTTCACCACCTCGTTGCGCTCATTGAGCAGCAGGCGCTTGGGGATGATGGGATACTCGCTTTCGCCCCAGGCCATGATGGTGACGCGGTGGCCGGTATTGATGAGATGGGCGGCGGCGCCATTGACAACGATCTGGCCGGAACCGCTGGGGCCGGGGATGACATAGGTTTCCAAGCGTGCGCCATTGGTGATGGAGGTCACCAGCACTTTTTCGCCCACCCAGAGGTCGGCTCTTTCCATGAGATCGGTCGGAATGGTGATGCTGCCTTCATAGGCGATGTTGGCATCGGTGATGGCGGCACGGTGG
>CAILZI010000220.1 GCA_903838675.1 uncultured Verrucomicrobiota bacterium | reverse complement strand
TGTCCGGCATCAGTATAAATTTTCGTGGTCAGTTTCGCGTCACTATGCCGCATTAATTCCATCGCCTCACGAAGGGGCACCCCGTTTGCTTGCAGGAGGGTGCAAAACGTGTTTCTCAGGGCGTGGAAGTCGAACACCTTACCGCGATCATCCACGTATGGAATGCCTGCGAGTTCCAAATCTTGCCTGTAACGCTTGATTCGTGGCAGCTTGGCAAAAACAAGCGTGAGTCCGCTGGAATGCGGCTTCGCCTTTTTGGCTGTGCGCAGAGCGTCTGCCGCTATTGGATGCAAGGGCAACGATGCCTTTTTACCATTCTTCGTTGTTGTGGCTCTGGCATGGATACAGCCAGATTATGGTTTTTCGTCATGCTGCAATATACACGTATTACTACTAAAGACAACTCCTAGTCTTATTGTTTTGCTAGACTTACACTGACGCGTAAGCAATTATTGTGCCAAGTCATTTTATTTCTTTTTTGGCACGATTTGTGCTATCGAGCGAATCAGGATCAAAATACTATTGCAAACGTCTTGCGGTAAAGAGCCCCAAAGTGTCATAATTTCACTTAGTTGCAGTGTGTGTTCGTGTGTCATGGCGCTGGTAGCCTTGATTTTACAGGGCTTGGCTGCTAGTTCGAACCCTGCATCGCGCACCATTTCCTGTTCCATTTGCTCAACACAACCGCCTGGACAGCGAAGAGCAAAGGCTGCCAGTCAAACCTGCGGAATCAACTCTCCTTCCCTCACCAGCTTGCCACGCTGCAAATGAAGCTGACCCTGCTTGATGGTGAAGAATTCGAAATGAGGATCGACGGCGTCATCGTCAATTTCGCAGCGCAGTTCGCCTTCGGCCTCACCGACGGCTTTGGCGACTTCCATGAACAGCTTCAGGATCGAATTCTCGCGCTCCCTGCCCATCCAGGAGAACTCCAGGGATTGCAGGGCCAGGTCCACTTCGATGCCGCTCTCGGCGAAGAGGTCGTCCAAATGGTCTGCTTTCTCACGAGACAGGAGCTTGAAGGTAAAATAGCCGTCGTAGGTTCTGATTTCGGTCATGTACCGGATGCTTGGCAGCTTTTTTTCACGTCACCACTTCTTACCGTCAGCTCCGCGTAAAAATTCCAGCCCCATGAACCAGCCAAACGATTGAGGCCTGGTGTTTGGAGAGCCTGAGCTTGGGTGCTTCACGAGGCAAGGACTCAGCCGGATAAGGGCCATACATCACGAAGCTCATTCCAAATGGATACCGAGGTAATTACCTAACCTTAGTTTACATTCTCGATCTGTGTCTAAATAAAAGGAGGGTATACATCTTTACATTTATTGTATTTTCCATACTTACAATGGTCTTACATTTACCACCTCCACCTTTCCCTGCACCGCTAAAACACGATGAGAAACTTCCACCGCATCGCCCCCTGTTTCATGTTCATCTTTGCTTGTGGCGTCCTTTTTATCTCAGGGACTTCGAAAGCGCTGGCCACGGCCCTGATATTCAATGATCCCGTTCAGTCAACGGATGGCACCTACAGCGGTCTTGGTCCCTATTACTCTGGAACCACGATGGATTTTCTCAACGTCGGCACCGTGAATGGATCGGCCATTGATTTGCGGGTGACCGTGAGCAGTCCGGTCGGCCCGTATAGTTATGTCGGTTTGATGCCTAATATGTCCATTGGATCCACCATTGCAGGTGACCTGGGATTTCTCCACGAGGCCACAAGCGCAGGATTCGGTGGCGTTGATTATACTCTGACGTTCTATCAAGGGGGCGGAAGCTTCGGTCAAACGGTCGTCGTTCCGCAACTGCACTGAATCATCAATGATGTGGATGGCGAGTCCCACCAGACAGAAACGGTAACAGCCTTCAATGCCGATGGTCTGCAGTCCTATCAGGTCGGGAACGCCGGCAATCATGTCACCGCCGTTCAATCCGCAAGCAGCGTGCTGTTCACCGGCCCGGGTGCCAACACCAATGAAAACGACCCAACGGGAGCCTTTGTACTCACCTATGCGAACACCAGCTCAGTCACTCTCAGCATGCGTTCGACCACCACCAATTCGACCTACCCCAATGCCGTTTACACAGGCCTCGATGGAGACTTGAGTTCGAACCCCACCCTGACGGGCTTTGGGACGGCGGTGACCGTACCTGAGCCTTCGGGTGCGGTGCTGATCGCCCTCGTGGGAATGCGTTTGCTGCTCCGCCGCCGGCGGCAATGAAATCTAAGGACCCGAGGATGCAGCCGAGGCAGTGGGGGGTGCCCCACTTCCCTGTCCCGCGCACCTGCCGGTGAGCAGTTTGGCCTTGTGGATCCCGGCAATTTTTCTCATGCTTCATGCCACCACTCCTCCATGAAGCCGCTTCTCGTTTTTTTTCTCATGGCCGCCTGCTGTGCCAGAGCGCAAACCGATGACATGGCACGCACGTCCTCCGCTGATGTAGAGTCCGCGCAAGCCCTCATGAATGCGCGAAAGTATGCCGGTGCGGAAAAGATGTTTCAGGCGCTGACAGAGGCGCGCACGAAAGAACTCGGGGCTGAACATCGCGACACGCTGACCAGCCGGGCAGGATTGATCAGGTCCAAAATGGCGCAGGGGAAATTTGCCGAGGCCGAGGGTGAATTGCGCAGCTTGATCGCAGTCGAAGAACGAGTGCAGGGGCCGGATCACTATGACACTCTGGCGGCACGCAGCGGGCGTGTGACCTGCCTGCTGGAGCTAGGAAAATATGCTGATGCCGAGCAGGAGCAACGCGCTGTACTGGCCAGCCGTGAGAGAGCGCTCGGGCCTGAAGACCGCCGCACCTTGCTGGCGCGCTGCAGTTTGGCGACGATCCTGATCCACGCGGAAAAATATGCAGAAGCAGAGAGCCTCGTGCGTGCAGTGATCCCCGTCAGCCTGCGCGTGCTCGGCCCCGAGCACAGCACCTCGTTGTACTGCTACAGCATTTTGGCATCCGTTTTGGTGTACAATGAAAAATTTGCCGAGGCCGAGCAGGTGAACCGGAGCTTGATCCCCATCCAGGCGCATGTCTTTGGGCCGGAACATCTCAATACCCTGAGCAGCCGCAGCCAGCTCGCCAAAGCGCTGCTGGATCAGGGCAAGGCCGAGGAAGCCGAGAAGGAGCATCGCGATGTGCTCGCCATTCGCGAACGGGTTTACGGGGCCGAGCAAGTGGACACCTTGCAGAACTGCTACAACCTCGCGCTATGCCTTCAGGCGGAGAAGAAGACTGCAGAAGCCCTGACCTACGCGCACAGCGCCTATGCCGGACGATTGAAGGTGCTGGGCAAGGACCACCCAAACACGCTCAAAGCACAGAAGCTGGTGGAGAGCCTCACTGCGACGAAGCCCTGACTTCGCGTTGCGATGTGTGATGCTCTGGGCTGAAGGGGCCGCATTCGCGACTGATTCCTGGCGCGCCTAATTTTCAGCAACGGGGGCTGTCCATGCCGCAGCACGCGGCTTGATGCGCCAGATCTTCACCTCTTGCTTGAATGAATCGAACACGTCAGCGCTTCCATATCTGCCGCTCACGTACATTTCAGTCATTCGTCCCATCTGCTCGGCAAGATCTGGACGTGCATGCGCCACGCGCTTTGCAAAGGCGAGCGGTCCCTCGCTCGCAGCACAGGGTGGCACGCCAGCACTGGCAAGTCGTCTGCACAGGCGCTGCCACAGCCGCATCCATGGGTCAGCATGGCGGGCAGGACGCCGCAGCCACAAGGCGATAAGCAAGGCAGCCACCAGCACAAAAGCCGCACTGGGGATGAGCAGCACCAGCTTGCTCTGGCGCAGGCCGACACTTTCAAGCAGGCCTCGCTGGGCTTCCTGGTTGTAGTCGATGATCTGGTTTTGCCAGTCGTAGTTGACACTGTCCCACCAAAGTCTCAGGTGCTGCAAGGAGCGCCCCCACAGACTGCGGCGCTGGCGTTCCGCCTCCTCAGCCCCACCGGCCAGAAAGGCCCGCAGGTCGATGTTCACACGGTCGGGTGCGAGCTCGGCAGTGGGATCGATACGGTACCAGCCGTATTTTTCCAGCCACACTTCCGTCCACGCATGCACATCACTTTGTTTCACGATGAGATAGCCGCCGTTATGGTCGGAGTATTCACCACCGAGATAACCGACGACAACGCGCGACGGCACTCCCGCCATGCGCATGAGCGTGGCAAAGCTGGCGCTGAAGTGCTCGCAGAAACCGCTGCGGCGGATCAAAAAGAATTCTTCCAGTGACTGCGGCCCCGTGTACTCGCCTGGCTCCAACGTGTAGCTGAAACCTTGGGTTCTCACGTAGTTGAGGGCGATCTGCACGATCTGCTCATCATTTTGAGTCACCGATTCCCAGTAGTCGGTGAGCTGCCTGAGTTTGGGAGAGATGCTGGCCGGCAGCTGCAGTGCCGCGGCCCGATGATTCTCAGGCAGCGCACGAAAAGGTGGCCGATCGAAACTAGAGACTACTTCGAGACGCTCAGAATTCTGCACGCTCATGGGGAAAACCAGCGATTGATCAAAGCCGGGAAACAGCTCTTCATCACGCACCCTGGCCGTGAGCGGCAGATCCAGTGCGGGCAGCCAGCGTTTGCCGTGCGCCTCCAGATCGATTATCTGCCGCACATTCATGCCGCCTTTTGGTCGCGGCAGCTGCGGTGCGAGATTCAAGCGCTCACCACGCGTCCAGCGCATGCCTTCACAGTTCCAGAGGGTAAGACAGCGCCAGTAGCGGGTCTCGTTCGAAGGCAGGGTGCCGTCAGGAAAGCGCACACGGAAGGCCACCTCTGAACTCTTGGCCACTTTGGCGATGTTGCCGGGATCGAGAACATTATCGATGCCTGTTTCACCAAAGCGGCTGCGACCGAGCGCGGAACCAAGGTCCAGCAATCCGCGCGGAAACACAAAGAACAGCAGCACGGTCAAGGGCAGCGCCTGGGCAAACAGCATGGCGGTCACGCGAACCGGTTCACGCGCCCCGGGCAGGCTGCGCCGAAAGCGCACCATGCAGGCGGTGATGAGCAAAACCACCACCACTGTCCACACGGAACGCGAGAGGTGATTTTCCAGCAGAACGGAGCAAAAGGCGAGAAACCAGCCAATGAGGGCCAGCACCTGAAACTCACGCGGCGTGCGGCTTTCCAGCATCTTCGCTCCGGCAAGCACCAGCAGCATCGCGATGCCCGGCTCCATGCCACCCAGTTCGCCATATTTGAAATACACAGCCGAGGCACCTGCGATGATGACACCTATACGCACGATCAGATGAGGCACCGCCATGCGAAGCACTCCGCGCCAGATCAGGCACAGCGCGCACACCACCAGACCCGCATTGGCGATGTAACCGTGAAGCGGCAGAATGGCGAGCATCAACGCGAAGCTCAGAAACAACAGCGGTCGTTTGGGCAGAAAAGTGGACTGTTCCAAACTCAGCACGCTGGCCGCCTTGCCGGCCTGCAGCTCAGCCGACTGGGCAGATCCGGCCTCCGTGCTCGCCTGCATGGAAAGGGCATCGAGGCAGCGCCTCAAATGGGCCGGACCATGCCCCGCATGAATGATGAGACCGGGCATGCGAAGTTCGTACGGCCGGCCTTCATCTTCACAGCTTTGCATCCAACGTGCGATTTGCGCCGCACGAGCAGATTCTTCAAGTTGCAGCGCATTCCAGTCGAGCACCACGACACCTTGGAACCCGCTGCTCCAAGTTTTGACCATCAAAGGTGCGCCCCGAGCCTCAGAACGCCAGTCGATATGACGCGGTGAATCCCCCGCGCGCCACTCACGCAGACCGGCAAAGTCATCACCGCCGCTGGACTGCCCACGGGTGGAGGAAACCGCCAAGGCATCTCCCTGCCGTGAAGTATCAGCTGCAGGCAGCGGCAGATCACCCGCAGGTTCGGGATGCACGCGGCGCACCCAGGCAGTCTCGATCACGCACTCTGCTGAAAACAGGCCCAGCGGATACACACTGCGCACCACCAGCCGCAATGGACCACCGGCATGACGCATGGGTGGAGGCAGATCGACGATCACCGCCCCACCTGCCGGAACACTCTCAACAAACACCGATTTGGCAGCTCCGATGACGAGCACTTCGAGACCGCATGGGGATACTGCCCCCCTGGCGCGCAGTTCCACCGGAATGAACTTTTCAGAATCCTGAGCAGCTGGCCGGGCACCGACCAGCCTGACGTTCAACCCTCGCAGATTCGCCCGCGCATGCAGCCATGAGAGCAGGCCCATCGTCGCAGTGAGCAATGCGATCAAATGTGCAGCGCCATTGGACTGCGCCTCGGCCGCATACCACATGCCCGCCACGATGGCCAGCAACGCCAGCGTGTGTCGGTTCCAGCGCACGCGCACATTCATGGCATCATGGCACCGGGGTTTCAGCGATCAACTGCCGCGCCAGCTCCACGCCAGTCATGCCTTCGGCGGCATGTTCAAGGCGGTGCCCCATGACGAACACGGCAACGGCTTGAATGTCTTCCGGCAGCACCATTGCCCGCCCGCTGAGCAGAGCCCAGGCACGAGCCGCAGCCAGGACTGACAGTCCGCCACGCGGAGAGAGGCCATGCCCCTGCACCCGGCTGGCAGCCAGGAGGTCCTGAAGGTAATCGAGCAATGGCGGCGCAGCGTACACTGTCCGCGCCCAGGTCTGCAGCTGCTGCAGTTCGAGAAACGACATCGCCGGCTGCATCAAGCGCAGCAGTTCACGGCGTTCCTGACCTTCCAGCAGTGCACGTTCAGCTTTACGGTCCGGCACCCCGAGCGCGAGACGCATGAGGAAGCGATCCATCTGCGACTCCGGCAGCATGAAGGTGCCGATTTGCGAGGAGGGATTCTGCGTGGCAATCACAAAGAAAGGGTCAGGCAAAGGATGCGTGGCCCCATCGGCGGTGACCTTGCCTTCCTCCATGGCTTCGAGCAGGGCTGACTGCGTCTTGGGAGTGGCGCGATTGATTTCATCCGCCAGCAGCACCTGCGTGAAGACCGGACCGCGATGAAAATGAAAAGCAGCGGTGTCCCGGTCATACACCGAAGCGCCGAGGATGTCGGCAGGGAGGAGGTCGCTGGTGAACTGTACGCGGCGGAAACCCAGACCCAGCGCCTGCGCCAGAGCCTGGGACAGCATCGTTTTACCGACGCCGGGCTGATCTTCAAACAGGAGGTGCCCGCGTGCCAGAAGGCAGGTCACCGCGAGGCGCACGACATTCTCTTTGCCAAGAATGATCTGCGACACCCGCGCGATGATGGTTTCAATTTGTTGGGACGCTTGCAGAGCAGTGGCAGCGGGCAGCATGGCGTCAGTGGGGGAGTGGGATGCGCGAGAGGACACAAGAGAAGAAAGTATGCCTTCAAGTCTCGCCGATCCACCGGCTGGAAAGCAAGCCTGCATTCACCTGCACTGAGAAAATGAAGCCTAGATCTGCTGCAGCTTGTTCCGTTCGTTCGGAGTGTGGCAGACAGGGCAGACGGTGACATCGATCTTGCGCTTTGCCTCGCAGGCATAGGCCGTGCCACAAATGCGGCACTGGATGGCGATTCGCCGCCGGTAGACCTCGCGTTTACGATCAATCCAGAAGCTGTGAAACCACAGCACGCAGACCGTCGTGACCCCGACGGCCATGAACAGGATGATCAAACCACCCAATGGAATGGGAATCATGGTGTGGCGGCCGCCTCCCAGCGGAAGGAGATTTCACCCCACTCGACCCGCTTCACCTCTGCAGGGGTGAACCGGAGTGTGTACACTGCGTCATGCAGCTGCTGCATGATTTCAGCATCCTCGACACTGCTCAGAGGCAGGGCTGTGACAATTTGTCCGGCACTGCCAATGGCGACACGGAACAGAACACGTGTGGGCTGGGTGAGCTTGATGCCGCTCAGTTCCACACTGGCCGGGCCGCGCTTTGCCAGAGAAGGACTCAAGATTGCATGCAGCTTCGCCGCAGGTGAGACTGACACAGAATCGACCGTGCGGCGTGGCACTGGCGGCAATACATCCGCAGCAGCGGTGAACAGACGCGGCTGATGGATGGCGGTGGCGGCGGGCTCAAGTTCGCGCAGCTTGATCTCATGACCGGCAAAGGAAGGATGAAAGGCCAGCAGCGGGCTTTCTACCGGCCCGGCGGAGTCGGCGTCGCTCAACAGTGCAAAGCTGCGGTCCTGCGCCCGGTGGATGAGCGCCAGCTCCGCCGGATTGTTGGGATCAAGCGAGATCACGTGCTGCGGCGTGACCGGCAATCTCTGGGTCACCGGATGCACAATACGGAAGATAAAGAAGAAACCGGACATCGCGGTCATCAGAAGCACCAGTGCCCCAACCAGACGCCACATCGAATGATCGCGCACGTCCCAGGCGAAAATCAGCCCTGGCGCGGATGGATGCGATTTTGTGGACATCGTGATCAGCAGCGTTTTACGACTTGGGCGGCACGGTGGAATAGGCAACTTCGTAACCAAGCTCGAGAGCGATGTTGCCAATCTCGGTCACGCGGCCATGCGTGGCCTGTCTGGCGGCGTGGATGATGGCGCGGCGTTCACCTTCGCGGTTCGCCTTGAGCGTTTCCCGCAGTTCGTCGGTGGTGAGGCGTACTCCGTCAAAATACAGCGAATTCTCCAGTCCGGCAGGCACGGTGATGACATGGGCGCGATCAAAGCCCGTGAGCCGCGAGTTCGACTGCGGCGGCTCTACATTGATGCCTGACTGCACCACAAAGTTGCTGGTGAGGAGGAAATACACCAGCAACAGCAGGATCGTGTTCAGCAACGGCACCGTGTACAGCCAGGGGCTTTGCTTGGGCAGATGACTTTCGAGCTTCATGGTTGATACGGCGATGAGCACAGTATCGGAGGCGCGAAGTGGTTGGGCCAGCCGAAAATGCGCTGAGAGCGCTTATCCTTTCATCCCGCGACCACGCGACTTTGTCAGCGGCGGCGCGGTTTCCGCCGGGCGGAATTCCACGATATTGTCGGTGCTGTTGGCGTCTTCGATCAAATTCACAATCTCAATGCCGGCACGCTCCAGATCATGCATCAAGGAGCGGGCCCGGGCGCTGAGAAAGGCAAAGGAGAGGTAGGCCGGAATCGCCACCACCAGGCCGAGCGCCGAAGTGATCAGGCTTTGATAGACACCGCGTGCCACATCCGCCTGCGTCGCCACTCCATTGGCAGAGGAAAGGCTGGTAAAGCTGTCCAGCAGGCCGATCATGGTGCCGAGCAAGCCGATCAGGGGGGCCGCATGTGCGATGGCGTTCAGAATGCCGAGGAAACGCTCCAGTCGTGGCACTTCAAGCTGACCCGCCTCCTGGACGATTTCTTTGAGCTGCTCACGCGGCGCATGGTGCCGCAGCAGCGCCGCATGGATCACCCGCCCGGCCGGCACCCGCGTCGCCACACATTCCTGCAGGGCTTCAGCGAAGTTTTTACGGCGGATCAGACTGGCCAGTCCGGCTAGGAACTCACCGACGTTCATGCTTGCGCGATGAAAGTAGGCCAGACGTTCGATAAAAATCGCTCCAGCGAAGCACAGGCACCCTATGAGGAGCCATACGAGCGGTCCGCCTTTGGAGATAAGATCTATCATGAGCCGAAAATCAGAGAGAGTGTAGGTAAGGCTTGGCGTTACACGCAAGTTCGGGAGAAGCGCGAATTACCAAGCATGTTTTATGCCGAGACTGATAACTTGTAAACACTGGAAATTAACTGGATGGAGGCACGAAGGTCAAGAGGGGAAGATGCCAGGGGAAGGCTACAAGGCTGAAACCGCCCCCTTTCCATGTGACAAACATATCAAAACCCATCACCTCCCAGCCTTGATTCCCGCTCCCGAACCCGCTCCAATGCCCTCATGAATCCTTTCGATCTCCAGGTCAATGGCTACGCCGGTACCGACTTCAACGGTGACAACCTCACCGCCGAATCCCTCCACCAAGCCTGTGAGGCTCTCGCAGAGGACGGGTGCGATGCCATCCTGGCCACCTTCATCACGGATGAAATCCCCACCTTGGAGCGCCGCATCGGAAAACTGGTCGAATTGCGAGATAAAGACGAACTCGCCCGCCGCATCATCACAGGCATCCACATTGAGGGGCCGTTCATCAATCCGATCAAAGGCTACGTGGGTGCCCACCCGCCCCAGGCAGTGAAGCCTGCGAATGTGGACGACGCCAAGCGCCTCCTCGCCGCCGCAGGGGGGCTGGCCAAGCTCGTGACCCTCGCCCCCGAGCACGATGCCGGGAGCCAGACGACGGCCTTCCTCGTCTCCCAAGGCGTCACCGTTTCAGCCGGTCATTGCGATCCCTCACTCGATCAACTCAACGCCGCCTGCGATGCCGGTCTGACAATGTTTACCCACCTGGGCAACGGCTGCCCCATCCAGATGCACCGGCATGACAACATCATCCAGCGCGCGCTCAGCCTGCATGATCGCCTCTGGCTCTGCTTCATCCCGGACGGGGTGCATGTGCCGTTCTTTGTGCTGAAAAACTGGCTGTCGGGTATCGGCTTGGAGCGCACCATCTTCGTCACCGATGCCATCTCCGCTGCCCGCCTCGGCCCTGGGCGCTACACCCTCGCCGGCT
Source organism: uncultured Verrucomicrobiota bacterium (assembly GCA_903838675.1). Lineage (GTDB taxonomy): Bacteria > Verrucomicrobiota > Verrucomicrobiia > Verrucomicrobiales > Verrucomicrobiaceae > Prosthecobacter. The sequence goes on along the minus strand of CAILZI010000220.1, from coordinate 4,652 downwards.
GGGACATCCTCATCGGCGAAGACCTCGTCGCCCGCTCGCCCGATGGCACCCATTTTGTCGGGAGCACGGTCACGGTGCCGCGGATCAAGGCGAACGCGCTCGCGGAGCTGGGGATGAGTGATGCGGATTTGAAGCAGGTGCTGGATGTGAATCCGAGGCTGGCGATGGGTGCTCACAGCGTCTAAGTTTTGTGCGATCAAAAATTGCACCATTGCATGAGCGCATTCGGCAAAACACTTTTTGGAGGATCACGGTTCGTTCGCTGGAGTCTGACGCCTTTCCTTGTAGTGACTGCTTTGTTAATGCCCCTTGCGGTTCAAAAGCCGGAAACCATCGGCATTTTGATTTTGATCGGGCTGGAAGTCGTGCTGGTGGCGCTTCTCGCAGGATTGTGGCTGCCGGAGGCGCTCGGCCGCTGGTGCTTCCGCCTGGTCACCGCAGTGGTCTTTTCTGCCTGTCTGGCCTTCATGATCGCCCTCTTTTCCACGGTCTGCCGCCGTAAGGACGTAAACTGGCTCCACGAGGGGGTGCCCTCCTTTCTGCTCATTGGCATCCCCTGCCTTTGGTACACCTTTTGCTACACATTAACCGGAAGGTTTACACTTCGACGCGAAGTATCTCCGGAACAACAGGCAGCCGAACATGCCGCCCAGCGCCAGGCTTCGAATGCAAGCCTCCCACAACCCAACTGGCACTTCTATGAGCAGCACCTGCAACGCCCCGCTCCAGCAGCATTGCGCGCCCTGTATGCGAATGAAAAACTCATCACTTCCACGCTCTTGGAATATTCCGACAAATGCTCCATCAACACCTTTGAGCCTTTGAATGAAGGCAGCCTGTTCAAAGGAGTTGAAGACACGGCACCACCGGTTGTGGTCTTTGCCACCACTGACTTCGGGGATCCCATTTACCTGAAACCTGGCCCCACGGAATCTGACGCGGTCTATGTGACCTATCACGATGGCGGCGATACAGAAGTTCTGGCAGATTCTGTGTCCGAATTCGTGGACCGCCTGAAACAAGCCAACAAGACCATTGCCCAGCGCCTCGGATGAACCCTATTCCCTGGCTCGAATCCCACCGCGGACGCTACACCGTCGTGCGCTGGCTTTTCCCGCGTCTGCTGGCAGGCATCTACCTCATCGCCTTCCTTTCATGGGGTGTGCAGTATGACGGTCTCGTCGGTGAAAACGGCATCATGCCGGCAAAGAACCTGATCGAAAATATTCATGCGTTTGAGGAGCGTGAGCACCACACCCTGTTTTGGCAGCTTCCCAGCGTGTTTCTCTGGCATTACAGCGATGCCTTTGCCCACGGTGTCTTGATCTCCTGCTGCGCGCTGGCCGTTCTCGTGATGGCTGGGCTGGCGCAGGGGCCGTTGCTGGCGCTGCTATGGTTTGGGTATCTCTCCTTCGCCACCACAGGGGACATCTTCATGGGCTACCAGTGGGATGCACTGCTGCTGGAGGCGGGATTTCTCGCGCTGTATATCGCACCTTGGCGGTTGTGGTCGTGGCGAGGCCCAACTGAGCCACCGCGCTGCTCTGTCTTCCTGCTGCACTGGCTGCTCTTCCGTCTGATGTTTCTCTCCGGGTATGTGAAGATCGGCGGAGGCGATCTGCCGTGGCAGGACATGACGGCGCTGCTCTACCATTACGAGACGCAACCGCTGCCGAATGGCTTGTCATGGTTCGCACACCATGCGCCGCGCTGGGTCCATGTGACGAGCTGCTGGATCATGTATGGCATCGAGCTCGGTCTGCCCTTCGCCATTTTCCTCGGACGCTGGGGGAGACTGGCTGCTGCGCTGGGTTTTCTCGGCCTGATGGCGATCATCTTCGCCACGGGGAACTACAATTTCTTCAACCTGCTGACCTCAGCGCTCGCCCTCGCCCTGCTGGATGACCGCTGGTGGCCGAAAGCCGTCCGCTCTTGGTTGCGCATCGACCCCGAGGCCCCTCGGCCTTCTATCAAACACTGGACGCAATGGCCTTCACTGGCGGCGGTTCTTCCGGTGGTACTGGTCACCCTGCTGGCGGCGGATTCCTTCCTCGCCGGGCGCATTCCCCACTACAAGCCGGTGCTCCCGGCCCTGCTGCACGAAAAACTCGATGCCCCCATCGCCCGCACCCGCTCTTTCAACGCCTACGGCCTCTTTCAGGACATGACTGAGGAGCGTCCCGAGATCATCCTCGAAGTCAGTGACGATGGAGCGCTCTTCCTGCCGCTGGAGTTTAAGTACAAGCCCGGAGATCCCAAGCACCGCCCACCGTTCATCGCCCCGCATCAGCCAAGACTGGACTGGCAGATGTGGTTCGCCGCACTGTATCCCGGCTACGATCCGCAGCGGGATGCAAACCCAAACTCCCCCTTGCACTGGTTCGGCCAGTTCTGCACCGCTTTGCTCCAGCACAAGCAGCCCGTATGGGACCTGCTGGAGCCGCCCCCCTTCCCCATCGAAAAAATCACCCACATCCGCGCCAGAGCCTACCGATACCATTTCACCAGCCCGGAAGTGCGAAAAGTCTCCGGCGAATGGTGGGAACGTGAGCTGATCGGCCCGTTCAGCGGCACAATGACGCTCAAAAAACGCCCCGCTGAGTGATTCGTCATGGATTCCGTGCCTTTCTTCTTGCGTCTGTTCTATCCTGCGGCACTATCGCGACCCCTCGTTCGGTTTCGAAGGAGGGAAACAACCTTCGGGGCGTAGCTCAGCCTGGTAGAGCGCTTGCTTTGGGAGCAAGAAGTCGTCAGTTCGAATCTGGCCGCCCCGACCATACAACACTAGTATGGCACCGGTTTGAAACCGGTTTTTGATTGCTATTTGTGCTATTTCCGCGCCAATTAGCATACCGTGGGAAGCATACCTCGCATACCGATTGGCATTTATCGCCAGAAGCAGACCTACTGGCTGCGGTGGACGCCGGTGCCTGGAGCGCCCCAGGTGAGGCAATCGCTCGGCACGCGGGATCTCGCTGAAGCGATCACTGAGGCCGCCAAGATCAAACGCACCCAGGGGCCAATCAAACGCCAGGAGGCGGGGGCCTGTGAGGCTGAGGTGGATCGGTATATCGCGGCAAAACGCAAAGACGGGCTCTCGAAAGCGACGATGGATTCACGGGAGTATGTGCTCAAGGCCTTCCTGGAGCATGCCAAGGTGGCAGCGCCGCGCTCGATCTCGACGCAGATGGTACAGCGCTGGCATGACAAAATCGCCGAGGACAACGCCTACACCGCCGAGGCCTATGCGAAGCAGGTGCGGTGGTGGCTCGATTGGCTGGTCGAGGAGGGACGCCTGGTGCGCAATGTGGCCAAAGACGTGCGCATCCCGGATCTGCCCCCACGCCAGCGCCGGCTCTTCATGGTGGCCAGCCAGGTGCGGTTGCTGCTCGATACCTGCAAAGATCCCGAGCTGAAGTTCGCCATCTACTGCGGTGCTCACGCCGGCATGCGGAAAAATGAAGTCATCGAGGCACGGCCGGCCTGGTTCGACATGGAGAAGAAGTTGATTCACATCCAGGTGACGAAAACCTTTGTGCCAAAGGACCGCGACAACCGGACCATTCCGATGACCGATGAGTTGCATGCCTTCCTGATCAAATTCGGGCTCGGCTACCCCTTCATGCTGCGGCCGGCCGAGGCCCACGGCAAAGCCAAATACCGCACCGATTTTCAGAAGTCGTATGACAACCTCCTGGAGAAGTGTGGCTTGTCGGAGTTCACCTTCCACGATCTCCGCCGCACTTTTGCCTCGCTGCTCGTGAGCGCCGGCGTCTCGATCTACAAGGTCTCGAAGTGGCTGGGCGATACCATCGAAGTCGTCGAAAACACGTACGGCCATCTCATCCTGAAGGATGATGAAATCAACGCGAGCTGGCAGTGATCACTTCCATTCGATCAGCTCACCCTCAAAGGGCAGCTCGTGGGTGGCTTCGAACCAGGCGCGGAGATCGTTGGCATCGGTGAACCCATCGTCTTTCGCGAATGAGTCGGGGTCGGTGACGAGCACATTGTTGACGCGAATGACGAGGCGTTGCCAGGGATCGATGCAGATCAGGATGGGACGCACGGCGCTGCAGATGACGAGTGGCAGCAAGGGCAGCTGGATGCTGCGGTAGGGCTTGGCCTTCCATTTGCGCAGACTAAGCTCATCACCGGGCTTGCAGCGCGCTTTCGGGCGAATGGTCTGCTTCTTGCGGCCTTCAGCCACAGCCGCTTGAAAGCGGGGCTGGAACATGATGACTCTCACAGGAAGGTCTGTGCGAAAGCCAAGCTGTTGTTCCAGCGGTTCACCAGGCCCTTCCAGAACTGCGCACGCTTTCCCACCGGCGGAGCGATCCGGCGCTCATAGATCTCACGAGCACTGCGCAGGAAGCCGAGGAACTCCTTGGCATCGGTGACCTGGTGCGCATAGCCGAGGGTGATGGCACCCACGTGGCCATCGACGGTAATGTCGGCATGTGCGTGACCAAGGGCGATCTGCAGGATCTTCCCTGCCCCGCCAAAACCACGATTGAAGCAGCAATCGCGCAGATACACCTCGACGGCCGGCAGTGCAGACCAGGTCTGCACACCGTCGGTGTTTCCGAGGATGTAATCAGCCGCATCGATCTCGACTTGTGCGTACTGCTTGAGCTCAACCAGGTTGCGCA
>CAILZI010000219.1 GCA_903838675.1 uncultured Verrucomicrobiota bacterium | reverse complement strand
GGCAGCCTGCAGGAGCCGACGCTTGAATTATTCAAGCGCGCGGGGTTCAACATCGTCATCTCCTCCCGCTCCTACCGCCCCTCGGTGGATGATCCTGAGCTAGAGCTCCGTCTGCTGCGTGCCCAAGAGATCGGCCGCTATGTGGACCATGGCTTCCTCGACTGCGGGATCACCGGTCGTGACTGGATCGTGGAAAACGGCGCGGACGTCGAGGTCATCACCGATCTGCGCTACAGCAAAGCCACCTCCTGGCCCACCCGCTGGGTGCTCGTGGTTCCGGAAGACTCGTCCGTGAAGACCGTCAAGGATCTGCAGGGCAAGCGCATCGCCACCGAAGCCGTGGAGATGACCAAGAAATACCTCGCCGCTAACGGTGTCGAGGCCGAAGTCGAATTTAGCTGGGGTGCCACCGAAGTGAAGGTCCCCGAAATGGTGGATGCCATTGTGGACATCACCGAAACCGGCTCGTCCCTGCGCGCGAACAAGCTGCGCATCGTGGACACGCTGATGGAAAGCTACCCCCAATTTGTCTCCAGCCGACCCGCCGCCCGTGATGAATGGAAGCGGCAGAAGATGGAGACACTCGTGCTGCTGCTCAAAGGTGCGCTCGAGGCCCGCCACAAGGTGGGTCTCAAAATGAACGTCCCCGCGAAACAGCTGCAGGAAGTGGTCGCATGCCTGCCGGCCCAGCGCTCGCCTACCGTTTCAACACTCGCCAGCCAGGATTGGGTGGCAGTCGAAACGGTCATCGACGAAGCCACCGTGCGGGTAATCATCCCGCGGCTGAAGTCGCTGGGGGCCGAGGGTATCGTGGAATACCCGCTGAACAAAGTCGTCCACTAAGATCAACGCCAACAAACAGGAGAACACGAACATGGGATCGCTCAAAAAGCGGAGAAAAACGAAGATCAACAAGCACAAGCGCAAGAAGCGCATGCGCGCGAACCGTCACAAGAAGCGTTTGCGCTATAAGTCGTAACCGCTAGCCTCCCCGGCATGGCTCCTCTCCGCAGTGCGATTCGATGGTATCGAGACGCAGGAAGCTTTGTCATGCCCGGGTACGGCTCGGTTGGCAGGGCTCTGCGGCCTTGTCTGTCGGTGAGTCTTGCCGCCTTCTTTGGCACCCTCGTCCTAGGTCATGCTGCAACAACAGCAGACCTTTCTCTAGGACCGAGAGCGGCAGACACATCAGACCTGCAATTGACTCCAGGATCTGCCTCAAGGGCAGATGTCTTGGCTCATTTCAGCGCGGCCCTCCAGTTCGAGTCTTCCGGAAAACTACGGCAGGCGCTGGATCATTATCTGGCTGTTTTCAAAGCAGATCCAGGCAACGCAGATTTGGCGGCACATACCGCCGGGCTGTCCATGCAGTTCCAAGGACGTGAGGCTGCGTTAAAAATCCTCGAGGATGCCGTGCGCGCCAGTCCACGCACGCCTGCGCCACTGCTCAATCTGGCACGCTTCGCCAGCACCTACCCGCCGGAGGATCTGTTCGAGAAAGACCAGTTGCCTTCCAAAGCCGTGGCCGAGGCGCTGGCAAAGTTTCCCACCCACGCCGAGGTCTATGAAACGGCAGTCATGCTGCACCTCACCCACAATGAGCGTGACAAGGCCATCGAGGTCATGACGCAGGCGGCTAATCAGAACAGTCGCGATCCGCAGTACTGGCTGGCCACAGGACACACCGCCGAACGCGTCTGGCCGCTTGGTCAGGCCGAGTTCAGCGTGGAGTATCGCCAGCGCGTGGCCCCGTTTTTTGAAAATGCCCTCAAATCCGCCACCAAAGCCGATGCCGAACAGATCACCCTCGAAGTCGCCAGGCAGTTCCTCCTGACCAACGATCCCGAACGAGCCCGGCAGCTCTGTGAAAAACTGGCCTCCGAATACAACAACCTCGACGCACTCAAACTTCTCTACCGTCTTTACGGAGCCGCCGATCAGAAAGACAAGGCGCTTGCCACTCTCGAGCAAATCGTCAAACAATCACCGGATGACGCCGAAATGCAGCGCCTGCTGGCGATAGAGTACGACAAGCTCAAACAGCCCGAAAAGGCCATCGTCCACCTCGAAGCGGCCATTCAAAACGGCGGCGGCGAGATCGGCGACTACGTCAAACTCGGCTGGGAGCTCTATCAGACTCAAAAATTCGATGATATGGTGCGTGTCGGCCAGCGCAGCGTACGCCTGTTCCCAGATCATCCGCTCGTCCACTATCAGCTCGCCATCGCCCATCGGGCACGTGAAGAATGGGCGCCGTCCGTGCAGCACTTCGCCCAGGCCGAGCAGTTCGCCGGTTCCACCCAGAGTGAATTGCTGGACCACCTCTTTTACTATCAGTATGGCATCACGCTCGAACGCCTGGCGCGCTACGAAGACGCCTCCCGCATGCTGGAAAAATCCATCACTCTCACTCCTCGCGAAGAAGCCAAGTCCGCTGCCAACACCATGAACTTCCTCGGCTACATGTGGCTCGATGTCGGCACGCACCTGGACAAAGCAGGAGAACTCATTTCCAAGGCCAATGAACTGCTGCCCAACCAGCCCGCCTACATCGACAGCCTCGGCTGGTTCCATTACAAGAAGGGCAATTACCCCGGAGCCCTCAAGGAATTGCAGCGTGCCGAAGCCCTCCTGCAGCCCGTGGCCCCCGAGGATGCCGAGATCCTCGAACACATCGGCCTCACCCACCAGGCCCTCGGAGACAAAGCCCAGGCGCTCACCTATCTCACGCGTGCCGAAGCACTCAAGACCCCCGATTTGAAAGCCCGCAAGCGCATCGAAGATGAGCTGAAGCAAGTCAAAGTCGGCAAATCGGATACCGAGAAGAAGTAAGTGTTGCGGGCACTCTTGCCCGCATGGCCGCTTTCTCGGTGGGCAAAAGTTTCCGCACTACGCCTCCAGACGTTCATCGCTGTCGATGAATGCCCAGCAAAGTGCGGCGATGAGATAGAAAGATGCGGAGACGTACATCACCTGATCCCAGTTTCGATTCGTCAGATTCATCAGCCACGGGATGGCCACGATGCCCACGGCACCGCCAATATTGCCGATCATGTTCATGCTGCCTGAAACCGAACCGGCTAGCTTGCCACCCACATCCATGCACGCGCCCCACGCACCAGGCATCGAAAGATCATTGCAAAAGCCGGAGAGACCCATCGCCAGCATGATGTACACAGGGTTGTTCAGGGTTGTGGCCAGCACGATCATGCCACCCGCTCCCAGCATGCCAACCACGCCAATCTGCCGCCGTGCACGGCTGAGACGTCCCGATTTCGCCGCCATACGCCGCGCCACAAAACCACCCAGAATGCAGCCAATGCCGCCCAGAAACAGCGGCAGGCCGTTGAGCACCGAGGACAGGGGGGCCTTCATGTCCATTTTCAGCTCCTGCTCCATGTACTTCGGCATCCAGGTGATGTAAAAGTACCACACGTAGGTGATGCAGAAGTAATACAGCCACAGCAGCAGCACCGATTTGTTCGTGAACAGCCGCTTCCAGGGAATGCTGGCATGTCCTCCGTCCATGTTCTTTTGCGCATCCGCCAGCAGCGCCAGTTCCGCCGCATTCACCCCCTTGTGATCCTTTGGATTGTCCCGAAACCACAGATAAAACGCCACCGCCCAGGCCACCCCGAGCATGGCAAAGATCACAAACGTATTCCGCCAGCTCACAAAGCCCAGGATCCACACCACCAGCAGCGGCGTGAAGGCCCCGCCCCAGCGCGCGGCCATCCAGGTGATGCCCTGCGCGACTCCGTGCTCACCATGCGGCAGCCACAGGCTGAACATCTTGGCGATGTTCGGAAACCCGCCCGCCTCTCCCGCTCCAAACAAAAACCGGCACACGATCATCGACGCCAGATTCCATGCGTAGCCTGTCGCCGCCGTGAACACGCTCCAGAACATCACGATGCGCAGCAGCACCCGCCGCGGTCCCCATTTATCCCCCAGCCATCCGCCCGGAATCTCAAACAGCGCATAAGCCAGCGAGAACGCAGCAAACACGTAGCCCATCTGCGTTTCGTCCAGACTCAGATCCTTCTGAATGAGGCCCTGCGACTTCGAAATGCACACCCGGTCAATGTAATGAATGATGCCGAGCAGCACGGCAAAGACGATCACGCCATAGCGCGTGCGGGTGGGACGAAGGGTGGAATCCATGAGAGGTTGGAAAAAACGCGCATGCTGTCACGCAACTTGCCCCCGCGTCAACAACTCATACCACGCCCCTGTTTATTAAGGCTCCCCCACGGTTGGGTTCTCCACCACCTGCGCGCTCGCTTTGACCGCCCGCGTCAGCACCTCCTTGGGCTGCTTGCCGCTGGGCACCAGCTCATGCGCCATGCCCTTGTATCGCAGCGGCTTGTAGCCGAGGGCGAGCAGAGCAGCCAGCGGCGCCTGCTTGAGGCCCGGCTTCCAGTAGTCGGGTGCGCCGCCGGTTTCATAGTAGTAGATCCAGGTGTGCTGTGGGTCGTACCATCCGGCGCAGAGAATGACGTGCCGGTGCGGAATATTCAAAACATCCCCGGGCTGCAGCTCCTGTGCGCTGGCCAGTTCGGTGCAAACGGCAGGGAGCTGACGGGTGTCATGCACCGTCGGCAGTTTCAAACAGCGCGAAATGAAACCCGAGCAGTCCACACCCGCGGCCTGGGTGCTCACAGCAGCATTGTCAGCACGGCGTTTCTCTGGCGATGACACATCGCCACCTGCGCTGCCATTCGCGATGGCGAGATCAAACGAGGCGGGATCATCAAAACCGCCCCACTTGTACGGCACACCGCTGTTCACCTCTCCCGGCACCCACCAGCCCTTGCGGTCCTGCTGCGGTTCGTGCGTCACATCCGGCGTGTTGACGAGGACACCCGCCTTGTCCTTCCCATGCAGAATGTTGCGCGCAAACGGCCGCCAGGTGTGATTTGCAAATCGTTGAGCGATCGCCATCGACTCATCGGGCGTGATCTGCGAAGGCGCGGAAGGATCTCCCGGAACGAGAGGCGGTGGTTCAGCGGCATGTTTTAATGTCGAGTTGCAGCTCGTCAGAAGCAGCATCAGGGCGGGGAGGGCGCGCATCATCCGCCGATGATGCGAGGTCCGCGGGCCAGGTCAACCGTTTGCGTGGTGTCCATTTGGTTGACCTCTGGGTTCTCGATTGCAGACTGTGGATCATGCCCTCCCGCCTACACCTTGCAGGCTGTCTTCTGCTGGCTGCGTTCGCCCTGCGAACAGACGCCGCACCCAAATCTTCTGCACGCACCGCCCTCGTCATCGGCAATGCGAAGTACGAAGCCGCCGTGGGTCCGCTGCGCAACACGGCCAACGATGCCAAAGCCGTGGCCAAAACCCTGCGCGAGCTCGGCTTCACGGTCATCGAAAAGCATGACGTCACGCGCGATCAACTGCTTCGCGCCGTGGTGGAATTCCGTGCGACGTTGACCAGCGCCGAGGTTGGCCTGTTTTATTATGCAGGCCACGGCATCTCCGTCGCTGGCTCAAACTACCTCCTGCCAATCAAATCGGGCTACACCGCCGAAGGAGCCGATGATGTGACCCTGCGCCTGCTATCAGAAACAAAACTCTTCAATGTCGAGCAGGCCGTGGCAGACATGAAATCCTCCGGCGCGCTCTGCAACCTCGTCATTCTCGACGCCTGCCGCACCACCGCCGTCGCACGCACAGGACGCACCCGTGCTGCCACCAGTCCCGGCGGACTAAGCGAGATGAAACCGCCCGCCGGATCTCTCATCGCCTTCGCCACCGATGCCGGGCAAACAGCACTCGATGGCGATGGCATGAACGGCCTCTACACAGAGGAACTGCTCAAAAACCTGCGCACCCCCGGTTTGACGGTCGAACAAGTCTTCAAACGCACCCGTGCCGGCGTGCTGCAGCGCACCAATGGCGGACAAATTCCGGCCGAATACTCACGCCTAGTTGGCGATGACATCTTCCTCGCCGGCCAGGCTCCTGCTCCACCCCCACCCACGATGGCAGCAGCACCCCTTGCTGAAACGCCACCCGTGCCAGTATCACCACGCAGTCCAGATTCACCACCACCCCCACCCTTGCCGACCTTGAGCCAGATCTCAAAGCTCGCCACTGCGGGCAAGGCCAAAGAATGTGTCGAAGCCTTGCAGCAGCTCGCCCTGGCCAAAGGCCCCGGTGACTACGCCACCCAACCCATCGAAACCCTGCTGGATCAGGTGAAGGAAGACCTCAAAGAAGTCACCACCTCATCCCCCAAAGTCGAGGCCGCCTCCGTCACCTGCGAGCTCATCCTCAATGCCCTTCGCGACTGCCTGCCACCCGATCATGCCAAGAAAATCCTCTTCACCGCCAAGGCTCTGAACCGTCGCGGTGATACCCTCCTTCTGCTCGGTCGTGCCGATGAAGCTCTCGACGCCTACAACGCCGCTCTACCGCTCTCGCCCGATGACGCCTACATCCTCTACAATCGCGGCCGCGCCTACAGTGCTCTCGGAAACACCGACAGCGCCAAAGCCGACTTCACCGCCGCCGCGGGCGACAAATTCAAGCAAGCCGGAGCGAAGAAACTCGCTCTCGAAGCACTGGCGAAACTCAAATAAAGGTTCATGCCCAAATCCTGGACTGAAAAATTCTCAAGCCTCCCAGTCCCGCTCACCAAAACTTCCACCACGACCTTTCTTTCTTGGAAGCCCGGTCAGGCAGCTGAAGCCTCTTTTTCCATGTCAGGAACTCCTCGTGCGGCAGAAAGTGGACCAGTTTCACATCTGGCGGCCGACGATGCAGTATCGGACTGAAAAATCCCGAATCCCAGCCCCTTCCAGCCAGAATCTTTGGCCGCAGTATCATGACCTGCTTCCCATCGATTTTTCCAATGGACGAAGGATGTGCCTCCCCCCACACCCAAGACGTCGGCTCTTTTTCAGAAACGTCTGGCTGCGAAAAATGCCATTGTGCTTGATCATGCTCATTGGCAGAGGAACTCCCGCGCGCGCATTCCATCAACGATTTTGCTGGTCGTTTTGCAGCAGGCAGCCAGTCCTCCAAGGCACCTTGCAGCAAGGTGAACAGGTGGAAGCAGTTGGAAATGTTTTCGTATTTGACCAGTGCGCCAGCCTGCCTTTCCACGTTTAAGACAATCAGGTCCGCACTCATCTGGGTGGCCAGCTGCATGAGCCACATGGCGCCCATTGAATCGCTCTCCAGGCGTTTCAACTCTTCCATCAGAACTTCGTCTGCACGCAGCGAGTTCAGCATGGGCCCATCCTTCACGCAATGGGAGACCAAAGATCGGCCGCAGTTTTCCAGCGCATAAAAAGCCCCATCAGACCCTTCGAGCTTGTCACCATCATTTGTTTGAATGGTTGACGACCAGTGAAGATACGTGTCGCGAACAGCTTGATACGACAGGGCCGGGTCATGACCATTTTCCACCATGGCACCCAGCCAGACAGCAAGCATCGCCGCAGCGTGGGGTGAAGTAATTCTGGACAGTTCTTCACACACCCGTTGGATGACATCCGCACCATTGTTTGCAGTTGCGTCCATCAACGTATTGATCGCGTCTGGCAAAGGACCAGAAAAATCCTCGGAGCCATGCTGATTGGCCGCTTCAATCAGCTTTTGCACAAGAACTGAATCGAGTGTGTCAGACATTGGCAGGAATGGAGTTTGATCTGATGCCTTGGCACAACCAATCACTCATGCCACGTCCGCGCCACCCGCTCAATGCTCAGCGCCTTGCCAGTAGCCGGATCAATCGTAATCAGCGCCCCATTCACCCGCACCGCGCCACTCCCCACACCAAACCGTGTGGGCATCATGGTGAGGAAGCGCTCCAACACCGGCTCGACCTGGCTGCCGATGACGCTGTCCATCGGGCCGCACATGCCGGCATCACTTTGAAACGCGGTGCCCTTCGGCAGCACCCGCTCGTCTGCGGTGGGCACATGGGTGTGGGTACCGACGACGGCGGAAACCTTGCCATCCAAATGCCAGCCCATGGCGACTTTCTCGCTCGTAGCCTCGGCATGGAAATCCACAAAGATCACCGGGGTTTCCTCGCGCAGCTTTTCCACCAAGGCGGTGATGGCCGGGAAAGGATTGTCGAGCTGCTGGTTCATGAACGTGCGCCCCTGCAGGTTCACCACGGCCACCTTGCACTTCTTCGATTCCAGCACCACGAAGCCATTGCCCGGAGTGCCTTCCGGATAGTTCATCGGCCGCAGCATGCGCGGCTCATCGGCCAAAAATGACACAATCTCCTTCTGATCCCAGATGTGGTCGCCGCTGGTCACCACCGCAGCCCCCGCACGCATGAGGCTGATGGCGATCTTCGGCGTGATGCCGCGGCCTCCGGCAGAATTTTCACCGTTCACGATGATGAAGTCGAGCTTCAGCTCCTCCTTGAGCACCGGCAGCAGCAGTCCGACTGCCTTGCGCCCCGGCTCCCCCACCACATCACCCAAAAAAAGCAGGCGGAAAAGTCCGTCCGCGCTGTCAGCCGTGTTGTCATTCATTGTGGTGCTACTTAGTAGATGATGAAGCCGGGGATCAAGTCTAGGATGCACTTTATGATGATGAAACGAATGCTGCGCCGCTGCTCGCTGCCAGTCATGCTCGCATCCGTCTTGGTGACGGCTGGCATGGCACAGACGATCGTGCCCGCACCCACCCCCGCTGCTCCTTTAACTCCGGCGCAGGTGACACCGGGCGCATCACTCCCCTCTGCACCCGCCCCCGCTGCCCCGTTAACCCCAGCGCAGGTGACACCGGGCCCTGCACCTGTGTCGGCAGCCCCCCCGTCTGATCCCACGCTCACTCCTGCCGCACCAGCTCAGCCCGCCCCGCCACCTCCTCCCCCTTCACGCTGGGACCGCCTGAGTGCGCTCGGTACAAAGCCCGACTGGCTTAAGCTGCAGTCGTTTCATCAAGCACTCACCCGCACCGAATTCGAAGCTGCCATAAAAGACGTTTACTCCGATGGCTCCCCCTTCCCTCCGCCGTGGAAGCTGGAAATTGATGGCGTGGTCATCAAGACTGGTGATCTCGTCAAACCGGAAGTGCGCATCGCCTTCGCCACACGCCCCGAAGCACCCCTGCCAGGCACACGCACCTGGAGAGCTGCCGCCGAAATGCCACCGCTCAAAGGCCGCCCTCTGCTCAGTGACATTCACATCGCCATTGACCCTGGTCATATTGGCGGCGGTTATGCCCAGATGGAGGAGCGCAGGCTCAGCTTCGCCCCCGGTGAATCCATCCAGGAGGGCGATCTCACCCTCACCACCGCCCAAGTGCTCGCCGAACGGCTCAAGGCGCTCGGAGCCTATGTCTCTCTCGTGCGCGACCGTGCGGAGCCTGTGACACTGCAGCGCCCCAGCGACCTCCTTGCACCTGCTCGTCAAATCCTCGTCGACGCCGGCTTTCCCCAGCCCCAGGAAAATTACAGCGGTGTCTCCGGCGATGCTAAAATCCTCACGGTCCAGTGGCAGAGTGAAAAGTTGTTTTACCGCGTGAGCGAAATCCATGCACGTGGCCAGAAGGTAAACGAAACCATCAAGCCTGACGTGGTGCTCTGCCTGCACTTCAACGCCGAAGCCTGGGGTGATGCCACCGCACCGCAGTTCTCGCCCATGAACCACCTGCACGTGCTCGTCAATGGCTGCTACTCACCCGTCGAACTGGAGCAGCAGGACGTGCGCTTCGAAATGCTCCACCGTCTTTTCTCACGCACCCACCTGGAGGAGTTGCCGCTCGCCGAAGCCGTCGCCAATGGCATGCGTCTGAGCACCGGACTGCCAGCCTACGTTTACACCACACCCAATGCCCGCCATGTCGGCACGAACTCCTATGTTTATGCACGGAACCTGCTGGCCAACCGCATCTATGACTGCCCCGTCGTGTATCTCGAACCCTATGTCATGAACAACGAGGAGACCTACCAGCGCCTGCTGCGCGGTCATTTCCTCGGCCGCACCCTCATTGCCGGGCGCCTGCAAAGCAGCGCCATCGAGGACTACGTGCAGGGAGTCGTCAAAGGCATCGTCGCCTACTATCAGAAACACCGCCCGCTATGAAGGTGCTCGTCGCAGGATGCGGATTCGTCGGCGAACGCGCCGCTGATCTCCTTCATGCCGCCGGGCATGAGGTGATCGGTCTGACGCATTCGCCAGAATCCGCCGCACGTCTCGCCATGGACAAACCATGGCGCACGGAGCCCTGCGACATTTCAAACAGTGCCTCCGTCATAGCACTCGCCGCCAGACTCAACGCTGGCAGCATTGACGCCGTCATCCACTGCGCCAGCTCCAGCCGTGGGGGGGCGGAAATGTACCAGTCCGTCTATGTCGATGGCATGCGGCATCTCACCCAGGCATTCCCCGCCGCCTTTCCGCTCTACACCAGCAGCACCAGCGTTTATCCTCAGGTGAACGGCGAAATCATCGACGAATCCAGCTTTGCCGACCCCGATCGCGATACCGGCCGCCTGCTGCGCGAGGCCGAGAACATCGCCCTCAATGCCAGGGGCGCTGTCGCACGACTCGCCGGAATCTACGGCCCGGGTCGTTCTTTTGTTTTAAAGAACCTGCTCGAAGGAAAGGCCGCCATCGAAGGCAATCAAGGTCAGGGACGCATCCTCAATCAAATTCACGCCGATGACGCCGCCGCAGCACTGGTGCATCTCGTCACGCAGCGCCTGAGCGGCATCTACAACGTCGTCGATGATGCCCAGATGACGCAGCGGCAATGCCTGGAACGTTTATGCAGAATCTTTGGCCTCAAACTTCCCGGAGCACGCGAGCCTGACCCGAATCGCAAACGTGGCTGGAGCCACAAGCGCGTCTCCAACACCAAACTGCACGCCTCGGGTTGGAAACCACGCTACGCTAGCTATTTCGATGCCTTGCGCGATGACCCTGACCTCGCCTCTTCCATTCTCGATCTGGTGCAAACCTCCGGAGAAGTTCCCCTGCACCGCCAGCCGAACATCCTGCTCATCGGCCTGATGGGCTCGGGCAAAACCACTGTCGGTCGCATCGTCGCGCAGATGATCGGCTTCCAGATTGTCGATACCGATCATCTCATCGCCGACACCGTCGGCAAAAGCATCCCGGAGATTTTTGCCACAGAAGGTGAGGCCGCCTTCCGTCAGCATGAATTCACCGCGTTGCGTTCGCTCCTCGGCAAACGCGGGTGCGTCGTTGCCACGGGCGGCGGCATCGTCACCCAGCCGCGCAATCTGGCCATCCTGCGTCATCTTGGTTACATCGTCTGGCTTGATGCCGATCCTGAGCGCCTGGCCCGCCGCACCGCCGTGAATACGAATCGTCCACTGCTCAGCGGCGAAGAAAATCCCAAAGCCAAGCTCGAACGCCTGCTGACTGAGCGCAAACCACTCTACAAAGGCCTCGCTGATCTGCGCATCAAGACCGCCGAACTCACGCCCCAGGAAACCGCCTACGGCGTCATGGAAAGTGCCCGCGTCTTTTTTGCCCGCAGGCAAAAACTCGAATCAGTGGGCTGAAAAGCTCAGCTCCAGCTGATCTTCCGCGCCCAGCGCCCGCGCATCATGGCCGCGCAGTCGAAGCTCCGCTGCAAACTCGCGGGTCGAACCATGCACCAGATAAATCCGCCGTGGCTTTACGAGTTCGACTGTTTCGTGCAGTTCAGGGTGGTCCGCATGATCACTCAGCGGAAAGGCCACATCGACGCCATAACGATACTTGGCACTGGGCTGAATGGCCCAGCCCGAAAGCATCGCTGTCCGCATTTTGGGCAGATCGAGTTTTGATCCCGGTGGAAACACCAGCACATGCCCTGCGGCCTCGTCGGCCTTGAACAGCCGCCACTTCGGCAGTTTTCCCAGATGCGGCGCCAGCACTTCCGTGATCTGCGCCACGCTGGGATGCACCATGACAGGCAGGCCCTCATCACTCAGCGCACAAAGAATCTCCTGCGCCTTGCCCAGCGAATATCCCTGCAGCACCGGGATGCTGCCATCACGCAGCGTATCCCGCACAAAGGCCAGCATCTGCGCGATCACATCCTCAGCCGGTGGAAAGCGATACTTTGGAAGTCCAAACGTCGTTTCCATGATCAGCGTGTCCGCCTGCATCAACTCGCAGCGCTCCGCACTCAGTCCCTGCCGTAGTTTGTAGTCGCCGGTATACAGCAGCGTCGCCCCGTCCGCCTTGCGCGTCAGATGCAGCATCGCAGAACCCATAATATGCCCCGCAGGCAGAAGACGCATTTCCCAGCCTTCCCATTCAAACACCTCCCGCATCTGCGGCGACACCACCCTCCCCGCTTTTTTCACCGATTTCCGCACCACCATGAGCTGATGCGTGATGTCCGAACAAATCGTCAGTCCATGCCGCGCCACATGGTCGCTGTGCGCATGCGAAACAAACGCCCGCTCCTTCCCCAAATGCGGATCCAACCACAAATCCGCCTCCGGCAGGTAAATGCCGCGTGGGTGTGTGACTTCGATGAGCGGGGGCATGCGGAACAAGTGATTTACGCTTGAGCACTGCTTCTGTCACCGCATTCTGCTTCAAACACCTGTGTCAGCTCAAACCCGAATCAGTCTCACTGCCAAACAGCACGACCTGCTCGTCCAGAGCCTGGATCTCTTTGACCGGCACATCCTAAAGCGCGGCATGCAGTTGTTCGTGAGTCAAGCGGTGCGAAAGGTTGATTGGGTGGAGCCAAATGTCGTTCTAAATGCGGAGGTGCAGGGTGGTGAACTCTACACGGTCGCTCTCGAATTCAGCCGCGACTTCATAGCGACTTCCTGTACTTGCCCCTATGAGGTGAACTGCAAGCACGCTGCCGCCTTAATCCTGCACTTGCAAACGCAGTCCGTGGTAAGTGCCATCACACAGGACAAGACGCCAAAACCGCCCAAGCCAGTCAAAACCGCCGTCGTCCAGCCGGATGCGGATACTTTCCCAGGCCGCGCTGCCGCACGCCTCGGCATCCCCTTGCCCGCCAGCCAGTTGAAATTTCTTCAGCAGGTAGAGACTTGGTGGGTGGGCAGGCAAAGAACCGTGCCGCAGATGGATCTGTTCAAGCTCTGCGGACGGAACAGCTACTGGGGCTATGGTCAGGTGGAACTCTGGCCTGCCGAATTTCCCCCGGCCGATGAGATCGAATTTTTCGCCTATTTGGCCTCAGCGTTCAGCATTTGCAATCTGGCGCTACCGGACACCTTGGCGAAGCTGGCTGATCCTAAAGTACAGAAACGGCTCATCCAGCAATGGACTCACCTCAAAGAAATCGAGGAATGGCGGCAGCGGCTTGGCTCCTGGCAGGAACCCAAGCTCCAACAAGCAGCCGAGGCCCCAGAGCTGCGCCTCGTCCTGCATGCAACCGGCGCACTCGTGCAGGTGCGCCACCCGGGTGACGCCGAGTTTGGCAAAGCCACACAGAAGCTGCTCAAGCAGCTTTGGGGCGGTTCCATCTACTACGGCAGTGGGCCACAAAATCTGCTCAGCGCCGGCTCGAATCTCGTATTGAAGGCCGCGCTGGTGGATCATGGAGAACTTCGCCCCGCCGACATCCCGCCGCTCTCCGACTCGCTTGCCAAGAGCCTCGCCCAGCTCATCTCCTCCCCGCAGTTGTTTCAAACCCACGTCGTCACCACCACAGGCGATCCACTGCCCATAATCGACGAGCCACTGCGCTGGGACCTGCAGCCGCCTGCCGCTCCTGGTGGCGACTATGAGCTGCGCCTGCTTGATGAAGAAGGACGCTCACCCCTGCCACCGCTCGCCATCGTGCCGGGTTTCCCATTGCGCTATGTCACACGCGAAGCCGCGCACGCCATCCATTACTGGCCCTTTGGCAGTTCCTCCCTGCATTGGCCGGTATGCATTCCGTCCGCAGCCTTGGAAACGAAGGAAGGCGTCAGCGCCCTCGCCAAGCTCGGCGTGCCCGTACCGCAGCGCCTCGAAGGCCGGGTGAAAATCATCCGCGCTGAGATCGACGTGCGCTGCAAGCTCACCCGCCTGCCGCAATCGAACAGTGACTACCTAAAGGTGCGTGCTCAGGCTAAATTTGGCGGAATGCAAGCCCCGCGCCAATGGTCTGGCACGAACTGGGGCACCTCCTACCACTTCAAACAGACAAAGCAGCCAGCGACGGATGAGCTCGTGCAGATCGACAGCTCCAACCTGCCTGCCGCCGGTGCCTGGCTGGCGCAGTGGCCGCTCAGACCCGTATACGGTACCAATGAGGTGTGGCTCGAATAGCGCATCCAAGGAAAAGACTGGCCGGAGCTCTTCCTCGCTTGGCTCGACCGCCGCCCGCAGGGCCTCATCGTCGAGCTGGATGCCGAACTCGCCAGCCTGCGCGATGGCAAAGTCGCTGGCCATGTGCGCCTCGACATTGAGGAATCCAAGACTGGTATCGACTGGTTTGACCTCAGCGTCGCCCTGGATGTCAGCGACAGCGCCTTGTCTCAAGACGAGATCGATCTGCTGCTCAAAGCGAAGGGCAAATGGGTGCGCCTTCCTGGCAAAGGCTGGCGCAAACTCGAATACCAACTCAGCGAAGCGCAGTTGCAAGAACTCGCCGAACTCGGTCTCGCCGCGCATGATTTCAGTGCCGAGAAACAGCGCCTGCATGCCCTCCAGCTCGGTGGGCTGACCGGCAAAGATACCACACTCCTGAGTGCGGAGCGTGTCGCCCAGGTGCGCCGCCGGGTGGAGGAAATCCAAACCCGCGTCACTCCGCAGTTGCCAGAGGGCATCACCGCCACCCTGCGCCCCTATCAGACCGAAGGCTTTCATTTCCTCGTCTACCTCACCACCAACCGCTTCGGTGGTGTGCTGGCAGACGACATGGGCCTGGGCAAAACTTTGCAGACGCTGGTCTGGATCGCGTGGCTGCGTGGCGAGCAGCAGTTGAAGGAGCCTCTGCTCGTCATCTGCCCCAAGTCCGTGCAGGACAACTGGCGCGGCGAAGTCTCCCGCTTCTTTCCCCAACTCAAGGTGGAGGTATGGAACCGCGCCAGCGCGGGCAAGACCGGACTCGATGGCACCGCAGACCTCCTCATCATCGGTTACGCCCAGCTTCGCAACCATGAGGAGTTGCTGAGCAAAATCGAATGGGGCGCGGTCATCCTGGATGAAGCGCAGGCCATTAAGAATCCGACCTCACAGAACGCCCAGGCCGCGTGTGGTTTGCAAGCACGGTACCGCCTCGCGCTCACGGGCACGCCCATTGAAAACCGCCTGCTCGATCTCTGGTCCATCTTCAGCTTCGCCATGCCCGGCGTGCTGGGCACCCGCTCCGCCTTCACCAAAAACTTCGACGGCAGGGACGATCCGCTGGCCCGCCGCCGTCTTGCCGCCCGCACCCGACCCTTCCTGTTGCGCCGCACCAAAAACGAGGTTGCCCGTGATCTGCCTGACCGCGTGGAGGAAGATCTCAGCATCGAACTCGAAGGCACGCAGGCCACCTTGTACCAGGCCGAGGTCAAACGCGCCCGTGCGCAATTGTTGAAGGTGAAGACCAGCAAAGAGCTCGACAAGCTGCGCTTCAACATCCTCACCAGCCTGCTACGACTGCGGCAGATTTGCTGCCATCCGCGCCTGCTTGGCCTGGATGCCGCTGAACCTAAAAAGGGCCGCAAAAAAGCCGCAGAACCCGCCAGCGAGAGCGCCAAAGTCGCCGCGCTTTTGGAACTGCTCGAACCACTCATGGAAGAGGGCCAGAAGGTGCTCGTCTTCTCCCAGTTCGTGGAAATGCTCGCCATCATTGAGGCTGAGATTCAGGAACGCGGCTGGCAGTCCTTCAAGCTCACCGGCCAGACCGAAGACCGTGGCACACTGGTCAACGATTTCCAAACGCACGCAGGTGCAGCCACCTTCCTCATCAGCCTCAAGGCTGGTGGATTTGGCCTCAATCTCACCGCCGCCAGTTACGTCGTCCTGTTTGACCCCTGGTGGAATCCCGCCGTCGAAGCCCAGGCCATCGACCGCACCCACCGCATCGGCCAGAAGCAGACCGTCTTCGCCTACCGCCTCATCGTGAAAAACAGCATCGAGGAAAAAATCCGCCAACTGCAAAAGCAAAAAGGCCCCCTCGCCAACGACATCCTCGGCGAGGAAAACTTCGCCCAAGCCCTCACCCTCAACGATTTTCAGTTCCTGCTCGGCGGGGAAGAGTGAACCACATGCCTTAATGCAACCACCACGAAACTTCGAAGTCCAAGCCAAGACATGTACCATCTACGGCGAAAAGGACTCTCTTTGGCCTGCCAAATCAGATGGAGATCGGCTTTCAAAATTGCAGGTGCCAATCTATCAACGTGGCTATTCTTGGGGAGAGGCTCAGATCAAGCGTCTTGTAACAGATCTCATCAACGCATTTCGCGAGCAGGATCAAGCCGCTAATCCATCCTTGTTCATTGGCACCATGCTGCTGTCAGAAGCAGTCGACAGCACGCAGGACATTATTGACGGTCAACAGCGGCTGACAACCATCCTCATTCTCCTGAAGGCACTTCAGAAGAATGAAACCGAGCAATCAGATTTTGTAGCACTCATTTCTCGATTCAGCACACGAGTAGCCAACGAGCAGCAACACTGGACCGATTTCAATAATGGTGCAGGTGATGCCGCAAACAATGCGTACAAAGTCGCTGAAGACCTCGTGGAGACAGCTCTGGATCAAATGGGCATCGGCAAAAATAATGAGATCGCCGAAGACGGCGAAAAATCATTTCAAACCAGTGCATTCATCCAGTTTTTGCTCAGGTCGGTCTATTTTGTAGTCATCGAAGCAGCCGGTGACATCTCGAAGAAGCTTCAAATCTTTGACTCCATTAACACTGCCGGGCTGGACTTAGGTGCAAGCGACGTGTTCAAAATTCGTTACTACGACTTTCTCAAAGCGGTTCACTCGAAAGGCGAGTCTGTGTTTTCAGAGATTAATGAACTTTATAAAAAGGTCCATGAATCTGGAGGTATTGGTAAAGCCCCCCTTTGCACCATGGATGATGTCCTCGGACTTTATCAGACTGTGGTGATTGGGCGCTGAGAACTTGCCAAGGAAAGGTTTCAGACACGCCCTCTTCCGTTCTTTGAGAGCGCCTTCCTCGCAGCCAAGAAGCAAGGTCAAGTCGAAGGGTGGAATGCTGAGGACATTAAAAAAGTGAGGGAAGCCAGCAACGCGGGAACGATATTCACGTTGCAAGATTTCAACCACCTCGTTGATGCACGTATTAATTGGACCAAAGACCGTGAATCCTGGGGTGTCGAGGCTGAATGTGCCGTGCGTTTTATTCAAACGTCAAGATATGGTAAATACTGGCAATTGCCCTGCCTGTTCCGTTACGCTCTCAGTCCTTCACGTGCGCAACTTGAGGCATTCAGCTTTCCAAGCTCCTCATCTGCTACAGTTTTCTGGCTTGGAAGAGCCTCTACAAGGCACATGGAATAATGCACGATTTGTATCGGGAGATGCTTGGATGCACCAAGCCAGAATCGGTCATTCAGTGGATTACAAATCGAACTATGGAGGTTTCATATGGAATCCCGTTAAAAGAGAATCTTTCCAATTATATTCTTGCTGATAATCCGACGCGAAAGTACCTGGCATGTAGGCTTTCTGCCATGCTTCATGAGTTCGAATATGGCCCACCTGATAAAAATCAGCTGCCCAAGAAATTGTTCGAGTCGTCCGTCGACATTGAACATGTGCAACCTATTCATGACAAGGATGGCAATAAGCGGGAGAATGTATGGAAAGACTGGGGAAATCAGCTCCACAACTTCGGAAACCTAATCA
Organism: uncultured Verrucomicrobiota bacterium; assembly: GCA_903838675.1. Lineage (GTDB taxonomy): Bacteria > Verrucomicrobiota > Verrucomicrobiia > Verrucomicrobiales > Verrucomicrobiaceae > Prosthecobacter. Next base: position 13,702 of record CAILZI010000219.1, on the reverse strand, counting down.
TTCTGGAGCGAGCTATAAATCGCTCGATCAGCAACGAGGATTACTCTGCCACAAAACGCGAAAGATATAAGAAAAGCGAGTTTACAATTGTCCGTGCTTTCGCAGAGGAACACGAACAGTGGGATCTGGATGTTTGTAAAAAGCGAGAAGAAAAATGGATTGATCCGATTGTGACCTACCTCATGGGGCTGTCCGCAGTCGGATCTGAAATCAATAAATCCACACCTTAAACCTCAGTATCTTCGATCTCAAAACAATCAGCTCGCATCCTAACAAGGATGAAATTATTAAGATCGCGATTGTCCAGATTTGACTGAACGGTGCCAGAGGCCGCTTCAGTCGTTCACGACCTCAGGATACTGCTGCCGAAGAAAGATCAAATCCGCCACGTCCTTCTCACGATGGGTGTTTTTCTTCATTCGCCACAAAAGTCGCGGCGATGCAAACGGGATCGGCACGCCCTGCACCAAGCGAATCACCATCTCTTTCGAAGCTTCCTCGTAGTCGATGCCAGAGGCGGACTTCATGAGGTCCACCACGATTTCATCGGCCACCCGAATCACCGTATATTTGCCAACTTCCCCTGGCTGTAGATGCAGCACTGCTTTGTCTGGCAGTGATTCAAGACAACGGTACACCTTTGCCTCATTGGCCAGTTCAGTATCGAACAACAGATCAACGTCACCAGTAGTTCGACCATAACCTGCATACATGATCGCAAACCCTCCCACGATCATGTATCGGGCACCAGATTCGTTGAGCAGACGACACATTGCCACCAGATCATCCTCCGTGGGTGCCCTGGAGACTAACTCACCTTCTTGCGGCTCATCATCTTCAATGTCCATGCGTCAGCCTCCTCGTGTGAATGGAATCGATAAACACCTCGTGGGCACACACCTCGCTTCTGTCCTGCAAGCGCCTGATTCAGCGTTTTTTGCAAACCCGCCCCAGATGGAGGCACGCGCCGCCCCACGGTCTTGCCGATGAATTCTTCGACGTTGACGACAGGTCTGGGCTGCATGGAAACCAAATTAGGCGCAGGGCATGAAGTTGCAAGGCCAGGCTTCCGGCCCCAAGAATGTGCATGGCCTCCCTTGCCGATCAACTCATCTCGCTTCTCGGTCCTGCACGCGTTTCCGTCACGCAGGCCGACCTCGCCACACACAGCACGGACAAATGGTTCGCGTCCAATCCGCCCGAGGTCGTGGTGCATGCTGAATCAACTGCCGAAGTCTCCGAGGTACTGCGGTTTGCGAATGCCAACCGCATTCCCGTCACACCCCAAGGTTCACGCGTAGGCTATGTCGGTGGCTGTGTGCCATTGCAGGGTGGCATCGCGCTTTCCGTCGCGCGCATGAACAAGATCAAGGAGATCACCCTCGCGGATGGCGTGGCAGTGATCGAGCCGGGCGTCATCACCGGGCATCTGCAAAATGAGGTACGCAAGCTGGGCTGGTTTTATCCGCCGGACCCGGCCTCGCTCAAAGAGTGCAGTCTTGGCGGCAACATCGCCACAAATGCAGGCGGTCCCCGCTGCCTGAAATACGGCGTCACGCGGCATTACGTGCTCGGTTTGGAAGCCGTGCTGGCAGACGGCTCCATCGTGAAAGCAGGCGGACGCTGCCACAAAAACAAAACGGGCTTCGACCTCGTCGGCCTCATGGTGGGCAGCGAAGGCATGCTCGGTGTCGTCACCGAGGCCACCCTGCGTCTGATTCCGCATCCGCCCATGCGTGCGATGCTTTCCGCAGGCTTCAACTCCTTCGCCGAAGCAGCAAACGCTGTGCAACGCATCCTCGGCAGCGGCTTCCTTCCCAGCGCCCTCGAAATCGCCGACAAGTTCACCCTGCGTGCCGCACGCGAGTATCTCGGCGCCTCCGTCACACCGGAAGGCGATGCTCATCTCCTCGTCGAAATCGACGGCCAGGCCAGCTCGGTGCAGGGGGAGATCGATCAGCTCGCCAAACTCGTTCAGAGCCTAGGCAGCATCTGCCTGAACAAGGCCATGGGAGATGAAGCATGTGAAGCCTTCTGGAAACTGCGCCGTGAATTCAGCTACAGCCTGCGCAACACCGGCCTGATCAAACTGAACGAAGACATCGTCGTGCCACGCGGTCGCCTCGTGGATCTCGTCGATTTCGCCGAGACCCTCCAAAGCGAAACCGGTTTCCCCGTCGCCTGCTTCGGCCATGCGGGAGACGGCAACATCCACGTCAACATCATGGTCCCGACCATGGATGATTCCGCGATCCGCGAACGCGCCGAAGTCGCTCTCGACAAGCTCTTCCATCAAGTCATCGCCTGGAACGGCGCGATCACCGGCGAACACGGCATCGGCATCGCGAAAAAACGCTGGTGGCGTGAGGCGGTCACTCCCGCTGCGCATGAAACCCACCTGCGCATCAAGACAGCGCTTGATCCCAACGGGATTTTGAATCCTGGGAAGTTTCTGGGGTGATGTCTCCACCTGCAAGATCATTCACTCCAACTCTGTTCCATTCCACTCACCATGACCAAACTGCTCATCCCAACCTTGTTGCTCGCGCTGCCATTGTGCGCCGCCGATTTGAAGTTCAAAAAGTTCACACTCACCGAGGAGTTCGTGGCTGAAGGAGCACACTTTGCGGATTTCGATCATGACGGCAAAAACGACATCTGCTCAGGCCGCTTCATCTGGAAGGGCCCGGAGTTCAAGGAACGCGTGGAGTTCGCACCCAAATTCGAAAAGGAACCGTACGATCCGGCCAAGGGCTACAGCGATTTCTTCCTGACCTACACCTATGATTTCAACGGTGACGGCTGGAGCGACATCCTGGCCTATTCCTGGCCGGGCAAAGAAACCTGGGTGTTTGAGAACCCGCAGAACAAAGGCGGCGAATGGAAGCGGCACACCATCTTCGACGTCACGGACAACGAATCCCCCGATTTCAAGGATGTGAATGGCGACGGCAAACCCGAACTCATCTGCCACACTGGCGGGCAGCTGGGCTATGCAGAGATCGACTGGTCCAATCCCTTCGGCAAAGCCCGCTTCCGCCCCATCTCCCCGAAATCACCGGAGAACGACAAAAAATACTTCCGCTACACGCACGGCTATGGCGTGGGTGATGTGAATGGCGACGGTCGTCCTGACATCCTCGACAAGGAAGGCTGGCGCGAACAGCCCGCAGACACCAAGGCCGACAGCGACTGGGTCTTTCATCCTCAGCTCTTTACCGTGGCAGGCGGACGCGGCGGTTCGTTCATCCTTGTTTATGATGTGAACGGCGACAAGCGCAACGATGTGATCAGCAGCTACGACGCGCACGGCTACGGCTTCGGCTGGTTCGAGCAAAAAGCCGATGGCACCTTCACCGAACACAAGCTCATGGGAGCCACCCTCGAAGAAAGCCCGGTGGGCGTCAAATTCAGTCAGCTCCACGCCATGCAGCTCGCCGACATGAATGGCGACGGCGTCCTGGACGTGGTCACCGGCAAGCGCCGCTGGGCCCACGGCCCGCTCAAAGACGACGAGCCGAATGCAGCTCCGGTGCTCTACTGGTTCGAGATCAAGCGTGATGGCAAGGAAGCGCAATTCATTCCCCATCAGATCGACGACAACAGTGGCGTCGGCACCCAAGTGACGCCCGGCGACGTCAACAAGGACGGCAAGATGGATGTCGTCATCGGCAACAAGAAGGGCGTTTTCGTCTTCCTGCAGGAATAAGCCACTCAGTGCAACACATCGCCCGCCTGCAGCGGGTGTCCGCGCAGGAAGTCGGCGGCAGACAAACGTCTGCCGCCTTCGATTTGGACCTCAGTCAAATTGAGCAATCCGTTGCCACAACTTACCAAAATGCCGTCGGCATTTGCGCTGACAATCGTGCCCGGTGCAGGACAGGCATCCGCATTGGCGATGACTTGAGCCTTGTGAATCTTCATCTGCGTGTCCTTGAGCATGCAGGAAGTTCCCGGCCAGGGGGTGAAGGCGCGGATGAGGCGGTCGAGTTCGATGGCGGGACGTGTCCAGTCGAGGCGACCGTCCTGACGGGTGAGCTTGCGGACGTGGGTGACCTTGGATTCGTCCTGCTTTTCACGCGGTGGATGGCCGGGGGCGAGGAGATCCAGTGCAGCTTCAAGCGCCTCAGGTGCCTTTAGTGCAAGCTTGTCGTGCAGGCTGCCGCCCGTGTCGTCTGCGGCGATGGGCATGTGCCGCATGAGCAGGATGTCACCGGTATCGAGCCCTTCATCCATGAACATGATGGTGACACCGGTTTCGGCATCACCGTCACGGATGGCGGCCTGGATGGGTGCGGCACCACGGTGGCGTGGCAGCAGCGAGGTGTGGACATTCAGGCAGCCGAGAGGCGGCATATCGAGTACGGCACGAGATAAAATCTGACCATAAGCTATGACGACGGCGACATCGGCATTGAAGGCCTTCAGTTCCTCCACGGCGTGGCGGATTTTCAGAGGCTGCATGACGGTGAGTCCTGCTGCAAGGGCGCGCACCTTGATCTGCGGCGGCGTGAGCACCTGCTTGCGACCGACGGGTTTGTCCGGCTGCGTGACGACACCGACGACGGTGTGCTTCGGCGTGGTGAGCAGCCATTCCAGCGAGGGGAGGCCGATATCGCCGGTGCCAATGAAAAGAACTCGCATCGTTTTGCGACTAGACCTTCATCTTTTCCAGCTCTTTCCATGCATCGAGCTGCATGACGCCGCCTATGATGTCATAGAGCACCTTGGCTGGCGCCTGGCTGGCATCGATGTCGAGGATGCGGTCGCCGGCATAGTAGTCGAGGATGGGTTTGGTTTCGGCCTCGTACGTGGAAAATCGCTGCTGAATGACGGTTTCATTGGCGTCGTCGAAACGGTTGTCCTTGAGGGCGCGTTTACGGAGGCGGCGGGCCAGTTCGGTGCGGTCGGGGCAGGAGAGATGGAAGACTTTCAGGACTTCGATGTGGGGTTCCATGAACCGGGCCTGCTCCACGTTGCGGGGGATGCCGTCGAGGACGAGGAAGTCGATCTCGGGCTTAAACTGATGAGAATCAATGCGTTGCTTGAGGTTGGCATGCCAGAGTTCTACGGTCACATCGTCCGGCACCAGCTCACCGCGGCTGGAGTATTCGACGAATTTCTGGCCGATGGTTGTGCGAGTGTCGAGGGAACGAAACACATCTCCGCAGGCGAGGTGATGGAAGCGCGGGATGCTGCCCAATACCTTGCCTTGCGTCCCCTTGCCACTGCCGGGAGCGCCGAGGATGAGGAAGGCTTTGATTCGGGCGGTGTTATGTTCGTGTGACATGATTTTTGGTGAAGCTAGCACGTTACGATTTCGCAACAACCTGCGCGGCTGCCAATTTCACTTCCTCCACGGACAAAGCGGACAACTCTTGTGTCGGATTCCGCAAAAACTGCACCCAGGGCTGGGGTGGTGACCAAATGGCGGGATCGGTGGGGCCGAACAAGAGGAGGGATGGGACACCGCATGCGGCGGCGAGATGGGAGATGCCGCTGTCATGGCCGAGGAAGGTGGTGCAGGTGCCGAGGCGGGTGGCGAGCTCGGTCAGGGGGAGTGCGTGCCAGGTGGGACGACCGGTGGGTTGGATGCCGCGCTCTTGTTCGGCTTCGCCGGTGATGAAGATGACTTCAGTGTCAGAGAAGGAGCTGGCGACTTGGAGCCAGTGATCGAGGGGCCAGTTCTTTTTTTCGGAGCCGCTGCCGACGTGGATGGCGATGCGACGCTTGTTGGCGGGAGGGCGCTGGAAGTGGGCGCGGTGGAGATGGTCGTCTTCCAGAAACATGGCGAGTTTTTCCAGGCCTCTGGCGAGTTGTCTGGAGGCGTGGGGGCCTTCGGGTTTTACCAATGGGGAACACTCGATGAGGGTTTTGATGCTGATGCGTTCGAGGCTGGCGCGAAAGTGGCCATCGGGATCGTAGAGGAAGCTGACGACGAGGTTGAAGCTGCGGAGGTGTTCGGCGAGGGCTTCGTCGATGGGGGCTGTCTTGGCGAACAGCGGGGCCATGGTGCGGTGTTCGAGGCTGCGGATGGAGTCGGCGAGGCCTGCGGTGCGGGCGAGTTCAGCGATAGCGGGATAACCGATGACTTCGAGGTGGCATCCGGCGATGGTGTCGCGCAACATCCGGAGTGCCGGAAGGGTGAGGATGAAGTCGCCTATCGCGCCGCCACGAATGACGAGGACACGGGGCTGGGGATGCATCAGTAAAACAGGATGGCCGCGGCGAGCAGCACCACCCCGTAGGCGATGCCGCCATAGACCGCGAGATTCCAGCGCTGTGGCTTGGCGATGAGGATGTTCACCCAGTCACGCATGAGGAAGGGCATGCCGATGAAGAACATGCCGACGATGATCCAGGCGTAGGCGAGAATGGGGATCAGCAGGCGGCTGAACTGGGGCTGCAGGAAGGCGGCGGTGAGGACGGGTCCGGCGATGAGGAGCATGAGGGAGCCGAGGGCACGGACGGCGAGAAATTCCTTCACGTAGAGCAGCACGGCGACATAACCGCCGGCGACGATCATCATGAACTTGTCGCGCATTTTGAAGAACTCACCCATGTCCATGTTGGCGAGGGCGAATTCGCTCCAGAGGAAGTCGATGGTGAGGAGGATGACGCCCCAGGAGTAGGTGCGGGGGAAGGCTTTGAGGAAGGCCTGGGTTGATGCGGGGTTTTTGAGGGCCCAGACATGGGTGATGAGCAGAGCCAGCGCCACGACGATGCCGGTGCCCTTGAGCGGAATGCCGCCGGTGGGGGCCAGGTGGTAGAGGTAGTCGTAGAGGTCTGGAAACATGCGCGGAGATGCGGGAAAAACGGGGCGCACAGGTGGCGCAGACCGTGCTTATGCGCAAACCCGTTGTTCGGATGGGGGAGGTGAGTTGACGGTGGTTGACGGTGGTTGATCCAAGCTCCTGAGGTGGATGGCCTTCACGCCAGGTGCGTTGACGGTCCTATGTTTTGGTGCTGTTCGTTCCTGCGTAAACTGTGGGATTGTGGTTGCCTCGGCGTTGTGGAGGGGTAGTTTGAAGCCGTCCCATGAAAGAAAAAAAAGAAGACATCCTGGCTTGGTATGTGGTGCACACACGCCCGAAGTGTGAGCACATCGCCGCTGGACTGATGGCTGGATTGGAAGGCGTGGAGACTTACTGCCCGCGCATTCGCTTTCAGAAAAACACGCGGCGGGGCAAGGTGTGGTTCGTTGAGGCGCTGTTCCCGAGCTACTTTTTTGCGCGGTTCGTTCCCACTGAGTCGATGCGGGCGGTGAACTACTCGCAGAGTGTCATTAAGGTGGTGGATTTCGGGGGGAATCTCACGTCGGTGCCGGACTCGGCCATCGCGGCGTTGAAAGCGGAGATGAATGACATTGAGGTTTGCGAGGTGGAAGTGGGCGTGAAGGTCGGTGACGTGGTGGAGCTGACGGAAGGGCCGATGCGAGGGATGAAGGGCATTGTGAATGCGATGCTGACTGGAGTTGAGCGTGTGCGGATTTTGTTGGAGTTTTTGGGACGGGAGAATGCGGTGGAGGTGCCGCTGTCGAAGATCCTGACGGAGCACACGCCACGGACGGTTTTGGCAGCGTCGAGGTGACCTGGGGGAAGTTTACGGTGGTTGACGATTGATGACTATTGTTGACGGTGGTTGGGCCGGAGTGCCTGAGGAGGAGTGGCTTGATGGCTTTGGCGACCTGTGTTGAGGCGGAGCGGTTGGATCGAGGACGAGTTCGAGTAGGAGGACGAGTTCGAGTAGGAGGACGAGGACGATTCCTGAGTGGGAGAATGCGGTGGAGGTGCCGCTGTCGAAGATTCTGACGGAGCATCAGCCGCGTGCGGTGATGGCCGGGAAGAGTTGATGGGGGTTTGGCTATCCGCCCGTGGAGCTTGCGGGGCCGTTGGTTTTAGCAAGGGAATGGAGAGCCAAGGAATGGGCTGAATTCAGACGGTCATTCCGGCAAGAATTGCGGGCTGAAGAGCAGAGTTTTTAACCGCTAATTAGACGCTAATGAAACGCTAATAAAGGCATCCAAAAAATCCTAGATTGTTGTTTCGATGACTGGGCAGCGGGTGTGGGCCGTTGGTTTTGGCAAAGGAATGGATTGGCAGAGGAATGACTGAGTGTGGACCTTGGGTGGGCGGTTGTTGTTTCAGGAATTTGCACTCTGGCCCCACCTCCGTTGAGGTTCATGGTTCGTCGCCCTTCCCGGGCAGTTGCTTGATCAACTGGTCGAAGTCCGACTCGAACAGGTGGTCTTGCACGATGCGGTATTTCTCAAATTCACTTTCAGCGTGAGCTTGGGCGATTTCGGCGGTCACTTTGCCGGCATCCTGCAAAATTTCCCGGTCGGTCGCGGCAATGAAGCGGTTGAGGCGGGTTTCCCAGTCCTGCATGGTCATGGGAATCTGCCGCAGTGCCATGTCTTCGGCCACATCGAGGTAGGCGGAGACGAGGCGTTGCAGCTGCGCCATCTCGTTTTCCGTGAGGTAGTTTTTCGCCACGCTGACATCGAACTTCTGGATCTTGCCCTGGGGCGCGTCTTTCCAGGTGGTCAGGCCCATGTGGGTTTTGGCCGCATCGGCACGGGAGACGATGACCTCTGCTGCCGTCTGACCATGGATGGCCCAATGGAGCTTGTTCTGTACGGCGGCAAAGAAACGCTTGGTGGCTGCGGCGGTGACGTCGTAGTCGATGGCGGTGGCGTAGATGTCGGTGATCTTTTGGTAGAACTTGCGTTCGCTCAGGCGGATTTCCCGGATGCGCTGGAGCTGCTCCTCGAAGTATTTTTTGCCGAGGATGGAGCCGTCGTTTTTCAGACGCTCGTCATCCATGGCAAAGCCCTTGATGGTGAAGGATTCAATGATGCCGGAGGCCCATTTGCGGAACTGGACGGCGCGTTCCGAGTTCACCTTGTAGCCGACGGCGATGATGGCGGCGAGGTTGTAGTGCTGGGTGTCGTATGTTTTGCCGTCGGTGGCAGTTATCCGAAAATATTGGATAACTGAATCCGCTTCCAGTTCGTGGTCAGAAAACACCTTTTTCAGGTGGTAGTTGATCGTCCGGACGTCCACATCGTAGAGCAGTCCCATCATCTTCTGGGTGAGCCAGACATTCTCATCGGCATAAACGGCTTCGACTCCGCCCTGGCCGCTGGCAGCTACAAAGGTGAGGTATTCCGCCGCCGAGGAGCGAACCAGCGAGACGGCGGTGTTCTTTTTGGAACGACCGCCGGGAGTGGGTTTGTTTTTGCTCATGGTTTCATCTCGGGCCGAGGTGGGTAGTGCGAGGTAGGCGGAGGAGGAATTGACGGAGGTTGACGATAGTCTGTCCGGAGTTTCAGCGATCTCAAGGCGGAGTGGCGGTTAGTGGGAAGTTGACGGTGGTTTACCGTTGTTGACGGTGGTTGACTGTGGTTTGTCTATCAGCCCGTGGAGCTTGTGGGGCTTTGGTTTTAGCAAGGGAATGGAGAGCAAAGGAATGGGCTGAGCTTGGACCTTGGGGAGGAGAAAGAGCCGGATTTTAACCGCTGATGTGACGCTGATATGAACGCTCATAAAATTTCCTGAATTTCTGATTGTTCCTATCAGCCTCGAATCAGTGGTTATCGAGGTTTGTAAAACTCATTTTTGGTAGGGCGAAGTGGAGACGTTCGGTTTGCCGCAGAGGTGGCAGAGTTTCATTTCAATTTGCTCCATCTGTTTCTATGGACCATGGGTCACATCGGATTGACACGGATGTGGGCCCATTCTTCGCTCATCCTCCTTCGCTAAAGCTACGAAGGACAAGCCTACGGGCAAGCTGCGCTTGTAATGACTGAGTAGGGAGCTTGGGGAGGAGAAGGAGCCGGATTTTAACCGCTGATGAGACGCTGAGGCGGGACGTAGGCACCAAGCCTTTGAGAGAAAGCGAATGAACGCGCCAAGTCCGTATCGTCCAGATGGCTGCACCCTAGAAGAGCCGTTAAAAGTTGTAGCCCGTCATCTCGCTAATAGCATTTCACAGCATGCTCCCGACTGGATTGTTGTGTCAGAACGAAAAGGGCGCGCCCTGCTTCGAGCACTGATTGACGAATCCCCCGACCTAAATTTTTCATGGCCGTGGCACAGAATTATCTCGTCAAGTGTCCTTGCAGGCTTGCCTGAGAGCCAGTTAGCGGGAAAGCGCCTCCTAATTTTCGATGACACACTAAGGACTGGGCAAAGTATCAATAAACTCATTCAAAACCTTGCGACAAAACTAAAGTCCCCGGCAGATCATATTGCACTTTGCGCTATTGGCTCTCACCTTGATGCCAATCCGATAATTGCTTCATTGCAGGCTAGGAAAATTAAAGTGAATTCCTACTTTAGAAGCCTTTGCACTGATGACTTCCATATCCTCAGAAAATCGCTTGTTGAAACAGTCCGGCATCTCGGATCCCTATTACTCGATACCGAACACGCCGAACTTCGATTTGGAGTTACTTCTGCTAGTTTTCGGGAAGTTTTAGATGCACTTGGGAGAAATGCCAAAACTGTAGTTTTTGAATCTGGAAGAGACACCAAAAACATTACTGTATATTACGGGGATCAACGTCAATTAAGCAAAGAAAATTTTCCTGGTTGCGAGTTTACTGATATCGTTAAGAAAGCACGAGTAATACGAGTTTCAGAAAACGAGTATACTATAATTCCATTTTGCCTTCCATCGGTGCCAGCATGCAATTTCCAGTGGCCTCATCAGTGGCAGGTGGACATATTTGGAGGCTCCCAACCTGAGACGGAGATTAACCGCTTTTATCAGGTGGGACTACTCGCCTCGCTTGAAATTTTAGGCTGGGCAGTTAAAGACTTGGTTACTTCCCTTGGGGGAAAAGTGAAGTTTAAATTTCCAGTTAACCGTGGTCATGCTAGATCTCACAGTTACAATTATGACCATCTCCTTCCTATTTATCCGAATTTAGATATTGAGCTGCTTACCAACCGAGTCACGTCTTGCACTAGAGCGAATGAAAAAGTAGGTATGAAGCTAGGTGTGCGGAAAAAGTTAGCCGATGCTCGATGTGGGCCATGGAACGAAAATAATTACAGTTTTACGCAAATGGATCGCGATGGCCTCCGACTTATACAATCCATTGCCGATGAACTTGGTTGGAGAGCCTCTGAACGATTAATTATTCAACGATGCTCGGAGGACACACAGGTGAGCGTTGATAGGTTACAGCTGCCGGGATTGCGAGCTAAGGAGGTGTTTACGTTAGGCAGTGTTTTGAAAATAAAAGATTCCGAAGTTAGCGCTCTTTTTGACATTTTGATCGATAATGGAATGCTTGTGACCAAGATTGAGGTGCAGAAGTCGCACGGAGAGAACCGTTGCGTCCGCACTTTTAGACCTGATGGTGAAGTGATCTCGGGATTACTTCGTGAATATACGCGCAAAAAAGGGCTTCCATATGAGCTATTCATCCGTTAGTTCGAAGGAACATGACCAAGAATTTTGTCCTTATGCTCGAGCGTTAAAACTTTTAGAGTATGTTGCTCATGCTTGGTTTTATCCCGCAGATAAACAAATTGCACATTCGATCCGCGGACCGTCGCCAGAGCATCCTGATGTAAGCAAGCTTCAAGCAATTTACTTTGATAAATTTGGCAATATCGTCGCGGATTTGTGGGAGTGCTGTTACCATGCCTCGCGAGATGTCCCGGCGTCGCAGGGTAGTCAAGATGGGCATTGGATTGCCCAGCCTCTTCCATTCAGAACGCGTGTAGGTTTACATGGTCCCGGTAAAATTATTGAAAACACAGAAGGAGATTCTCTTTATTTAGTAGACGCCGTTGATCAGTTACAAACAATTGCGGATCGAAAGCGCTTTGAGCTAGAAGTTCCGCTTTTCACGCATGGAAACCCGAAATTGTCCGCCGAGCGCGAACTTTACATAAGGCCAGCCCAAAAGCATAGTGATCCGACTTTATTACTGTCAACTGGGTTTACGGATCGAGAGAAACGCGTAGCGTTGCAGTTATCCGCAATAGTGGCTTCTCTTTCTCCAACTGAAATGAGAGCTCTTGGGACACATCACAGTTATGCATCCACCCTCCGGGACCTTAATTTCGAGTTAAAAAAGATCATAAAAGCCTGTGAAATGGAGACCAATGAAGAGGCATCTCACAGATTATTATTGTCGGCCACCAATGAAGTAGCACGAAAAAGCTTCGGTAATAGACACGCGTATGAGCGAGCGCGGACTAAGGCCCTGGAAAATTCTAGTGTTTTGCAGTTTCTTTCAGATTCTGTAAAGATGTTTTATCAGCCATCCTCAGCAATTTGGGATAACCAATCTATCCAGGTTTTTGTCAAGGAGGCAGCCGTGATGGAAGGTCTGGCACATATTATTTGCGGTAAGTCAGGAGGCTCCCATTCTGCCGATGTAGTTGCAGCGGCCGAAAGGGCGCTCCGAGTAGACCAGTTAAAGGCTAATCCTAAAAACGCTAAGACGCATATGTTAAAAGTCTGTCGGCAAATTTTTGGCGCCAATGAACCAACAGAACTTACCCTGGAGAAGCTATGAAACGTTCTATATATGCTAAAATATATTCGGTATTACAGGTTGCTCATTCCGACTCCGAATACTCCGACAAAGATGGTCTAATTGATCTCGTGGTCGCCTCAGGGCTGGATGTGTTTTTTCATTCTGTGTATTCTCCCGCGAAAGACGAAATGGAACTGAAGCAGTCCAGAACCTCAATTAAACGGGCGGTAAAATGGGCTATTGATCTCGGCTTTTTGGATGCCGGCGCAATGATGACAAAGTTTGGCAGAAAATCTACGTCCGAGAAAGAATATACTAAACATCTTGTTACAGTAATATTGGCAAAGCTAGAAGAAGGAGGTGCAGGTAAAATTATATTAAACACTACTATCAAAAATGCGCTTATTGGAGGTCTTGATTCGCTTCCAACTTCAAAATATTTATATGATGCCATAGAGCCGAGCATCACAAGAAAGCATTTTTCGCTTTATTTATCTATCTTGCAAGACAGTGGCGTCGCTCAAGTTTCTCATAAAAAACTGTTTTTTCGCTTTGGTTAGGTGCGATACTTAATTTACGAGGTTAATTTAGCCATTTTGCAGCGATGCTGCTCCTAGGTGTGCCGCCGCAGCGCAGCTGCCCGGCGGGAAGAAAGGAACGAAGGTTGAAGTATCAGGAACGCTCCGCGAGAAGTTTACTGAACAAGATGCGAGGCAAAAGGCGCGCTGTAACGGCCAACGGCGTGCTTGGCCTTGCAAGTGGCGCTGGGTGACCTACCTGATCTGCCCCCCCCTTTATGCTTACCATTCGCGACGTCACCAAGACTTTCAATGCCCGCACGCTGTTTAGCGCTGCGTCGATGACCATCAACTATGGCGAAAGGGTGGCGCTGGTGGGGCCGAATGGGGCGGGGAAGTCGACGTTGTTTTCGCTGATCCTGAAGACGGATGTGCCGGATGCGGGTGAGGTGATCCGGGATGAGTGGACGACGGTGGGATTTCTGCCGCAGGAGAGCGAGCCGGTGGGCGAGGAAACGGTGCTGGAGGTGGCGACGGGGAAGGCGGGGGAGATTGAGGCGCTGGAGAAGATTTTGCGTGAGTTTGAGGCGGCGGGGGATGTCTCCAGCCCGGAGTATTTTGAGGCGCATGCGAAGCATGATGCGCTGCAGGACCCGCAGACGGAGGCGAAGGCGAAGCGCAT
>CAILZI010000218.1 GCA_903838675.1 uncultured Verrucomicrobiota bacterium | reverse complement strand
TCATCGCATGGGACAGCATCCGCCTGATTTGACCAGCAAACACGCCCAAACCGCAACTCGCCCTCCGCCACTTTCGAGCCTCTCTCCCTCGTTACTTCAACGCTTGCCCCTCATTCGGCACGGCCTATGGGATGGCTGTGGAACGGATTGGCAAAGATCAGAATCATCGAGACCACGAAGCAGTAGATGGCCGTGGATTCGATCATTGCGAGACCGACGAACAACGTGCGCGTGATGGTGGCGGAGGCATCCGGCTGCTGGGCCAGCGAGGTGAGCGCAGTGGCGACGGCTTTGCCTTCCGCGAAGGCCGGGCCCATGCAGCCGAAGCTGGTGGTGAGCCCCGCAGTGATGATGGAGGCGATGGCGATGAGGGTGGTGTCGTCCATGGTGTGTTGAGGGGTTAGGATTTGAGATGTGTTTTGGGTTCGTGCGTGCTCATGGCTGCGGCGATGTACACGGCGGCGAGAATGCTGAAGATGTAGGCCTGCACCATGCCCGTGAGCAGGCCCAGCAGGATCATCAGAATGGGAAAGAGAAAGGGAGTGATCGTCAGCAGGATGGCCAGGATCATCGCGCCGCTCATCATGTTGCCAAACAACCGCACGGCGAGCGCCAGCGTGCGCGACACTTCGCTGATGAGATTGAACGGCAGCATGATGATCGTGGGCTCCAGATACGATTTGAGGTATCCACCCACCCCTTGATCCGCGATGCCATACATCGGCACCGCAATCAGCACGCACAGCGCCAGCGCAGCCGTGGTGGAAAGCGAGCCTGTGGGCGGCTCATAACCTGGAATGACCGTGCACAGCGCTGCGGTGGCCACGAACAGGAACAGCGTGCCGAGAAAACCGATGAACTTCTCCGGCTGCCGCAGCCCCACGTCCTTGATCTGCTGCTGCATCGCCGTCACGATGATCTCCAGCAGATTCTGCCAGCGCGAACGCTGATGCTCCGTGGTGAGGTTGCGCGTGATGAGCTTTGCACCGACCGCCAGCAGCAGCATGATGCCCCAGGTGAACACAATGGTGCCATTGAGCTTGAACCAGCCGTGCTGCCAGAAAATCATTTCATCAGGACTGAGACGCATGACGATCCTCCTTTTGCTTCCCGCGTGTCAGCCAGGTCACGGCCAGACGCGCGATGATGAATCCCGCCATGCAGGCCAGCAGGCGCTGCCACAGTCCGTTTGAGACGAAATAGAAACCTGACACCACGATGCTCATGCGCAGCACCGCGCTGCTAAGGAACAGCATGGCTGGCCTTAGCGAGCTGAGACCTTTGCGTATCGTCCACCACAGGCCGCCAAAAAAGATCGCTCCGAGAATCAGGCCAGCGACAAAACTTAGCATCATGGAAAGCAGGTCATTGCTCATTGTCTTCTTCCTCCTGCTTTTTCTGTTCCTCACCCATGGCCTTGTCTTCTTTGTCGATCCAGTGCCAGGCATTCACGCAGCCGAGCACCAGCCCGGCCACCAGCAGCGCCAGCGTCCAGGAATGTGCGCCGGGATGGTGCTTGTCCAGCCACATGCCGAGCGCCGCACCGAGCAGGGTCGGCACCACCACCGACCAGCCCACGAGCCCCATCATGCCCAGGCCAAACCACACCGGTGAAATGGCATGCCGCCGTGCCTTGAGCTTGCGCGTCGCCTTCGCACCGACCTGCTCGGCCAGCGTGAGTTCGCTCTTGGCGTCAGGTGCTGGAGGTTTCTCACGCATGTTTGAAGTTGGCAAAACGCCGCAGGAATCCGGTTTCCAATTTCGCCATCACGGAGCGGGCGTTGCGCTCGTCTTCATCCAGGTCCAGAAACTCCTGCTCCACCGATTCTCGCAGCCGCCCCAGATCTCGCCCGGCCATCGCACGGCGCACGGACACCAGCACATCGGGCCCGGTCTTCACCAGCACGCCCTCATCCACGGCGATATAAGTCTCGCCCTCCGCTTCCGTCTCAAAAAACAGGATGCCGGGAGACAGCGCCGTGACGCAGTCCTGCCGCAGCGGAAGCAGGCCAAACGATCCCTGGCGCGTTTCGGCCACGATGCGCTTCACGCCGCTTTTGTCGGCAAATACCTGGAATGGCAGCAGGATCTTCAGTTTCATTCGGCGTGGTCGGGCTTCGCCTCCGGTTGAGCTTTCAACTTTTCCTTGGCCTCGTCGATCGAGCCAATCATGTAGAGCGCGCTTTCGGGGTAATCTTTGAACTCGTCGTTCAAGATGCGCTCACAGCCGTCCAGCGCATCTGCCAGACTGACGAGCCTGCCCGTGTGACCGGTAAATTGCTCGGTCGTGAAAAACGGCTGCGTCAAAAACCGCTCCAACCGGCGCGCACGCGCCACCACGTTGCGATCCTCCGGAGAAAGCTGCTCCAGGCCCAGCATCGCGATGATGTCTTTCAGATCGGCATACTGCGCCAGCGTGCGGCGGATCTCCTGCGCAAGCAGGTAGTGCCGCTCCCCAACAATGCCCGGCGTGGCCATCTTGGAGCTCGACTGCAGCGGATCAATGGCCGGAAACAGCCCTTCACTGGCTCGCTTGCGCGAGAGCACCACGGAGGCGGAGAGATGCGAGAAGGTATGCACCGCCGCCGGATCAGTGAAATCATCCGCAGGGACATAGACGGCCTGGATTGATGTGATGGCTCCTGTGTCAGTATTGGCGATGCGCTCCTCCAGTCCTGACAGCTCCGTGCCCATGGTGGGCTGGTAGCCGAGACGCGAGGGCATCTGGCCCATCAGTCCGGACACTTCCATGCCGGCCTGGATGAAGCGAAAGATGTTGTCCATGAGCAGCAGCACATCGCGGTGCTCGTCATCGCGGAAGTATTCGGCCATGGTCAGCGCCGCATGCCCCACGCGGAATCGGCTGCCTGGCGGCTCGTTCATCTGCCCAAACACCATCACCATGTTGGGCAGCACCCCGGCGTCTTTCATGTCGCGATAAAGCTCCTCGCCCTCACGGCAGCGTTCGCCAATACCGCAGAAAATACTCACACCGTCCTGATGCCCGACCATGTTGTGAATCATCTCGGTGAGCAGCACCGTCTTGCCCACTCCTGCGCCACCAAAGAGACCAGCCTTGCCGCCGCGCTCCAGTGGCACGAGCACATCGATCACCTTGATGCCGGTCTCAAAAATCTCGGACTTCGTGGAACGTCGCGC
>CAILZI010000217.1 GCA_903838675.1 uncultured Verrucomicrobiota bacterium | reverse complement strand
GTCAGCGCCGAGGCGGTCCATCTTGTTGATGAAGGCCACACGGGGTACGCGGTAGCGATCCATCTGACGCCAGACGGTTTCGCTTTGCGGCTGCACGCCTCCGACGCTGCAGAAGACGGCGACAGCGCCGTCGAGCACGCGCAGTGAACGTTCGACCTCAGCGGTGAAATCCACATGGCCGGGCGTGTCGATGATGTTGAGCCGATGGGCCTGCCCGGTGAACAGGCGGCTGAGTCCTTCGACCGGTTGTTGAGTCCACGCACATGGAGCCGCCGCCGAAGAGATGGTGATGCCCTTCTCGCGTTCGATGTCCGAGAAATCGGTGGTGGTATTGCCTTCATGCACGTCTCCGCAGGCATGGATGGCCCCTGCGTAGAAGAGAATGCGTTCGGTGAGCGTGGTTTTGCCAGCGTCAATGTGGGCGGCGATGCCAATGTTGCGGATGCGGCCCGAGTCAGTCGTATTGAGTTTCATAAGAGTCAGATGTTCGATGTGAACGTGCTGCTCCCCGGAAGGATATGAAAAGGCCCTGATGCGACTGGCGGCAATCGGGGCTCCCGGGGATAGCAGCGATATCTGACTTGTGTCCTCTATGACATAGTCATCCCGAGCCCTGGCCGCAGCCGGGCTGAATGAACTATTTTGAGAACGCGGGGTGTCATAAGACGCGAGTGTATAGTGCGCTTGATTTGGGTTTTGTCAATGGGGGGCATTCCCAACCGCCTCTATGTCTGCCTCTACTAAAGGCCCTCATATGCCGCGGCTATCAAACCGCGTCCCCGGTCCTGCTGATACAGCTCCATGGCGTCCTTCATAATGGCTTCAAACCCGGCTTTATCGAGGTTCATGGCAGATGCCATGGTGGTGACATTGTCCCAGGCTACATGCTGCTGCGCTAAGCCTAATTCTTTTAGCAGCATTAATGCCATGGCTTGCAATCGAATGCCCGTTTCTCTTCTTTCATTCTTCCATGCCATAAAGCCGATCTGAGCCAACGTCCTAACCTCCCCCGCTCGGTCACCGATTGCCTGCCTCATCTCTAGCGCCCGGCCAAACTTCTCCCGCGCCGCTGCGTAGTTGCCTTCGTTCATTTCGATCGTGGCAATATTATGCCACGCCGCGCCCTCCCCCGCTCGGTTGCCAATGGCTTGGTTAATTTGAAGCGAGCGGCCACTCTTCTCCCGCGCCGCTACGTAGTCGCCTTCGTTTACTTCAATCATGGCGAGTTGATGCCATGTCTCGGCCTCCTCCGCTCGATTGCCGATGGCTTGCCTCATCTCCAGCACCCGGCCAAACTTCTCCCGCGCCGCTGCGTAGTTGCCTTCGTACATTTCAATTGTGGCAAGCTGATGCAACGTCGCTGCCTCGCCCGTACGGTCACCTATACCTTGCAGCATCTTCAGTGCTCGGCCAAACTTTTCCCGCGCTGCTGCGTAATCGCCTTCGCTTACTTCAATCGTAGCGAGACTATGCCACGTCGCTGCCTCCCCCGCTCGGTTGCCAATGGCTCGCTCAATCTCCAGCGAGCGGCCAAACTTCTCCCGCGCCGCTGCGTGGTCGCCTTTGAACACTTCAATTGTTGCGAGTTGATGCAACGTCGCGGCCTCCCCTGCACGATCACCAATAGCTTGTTTAATCTCCAGCGAGCGGCCAAACTTTTCCCGCGCCGCCGCGTAGTCACCTTCGTTCACTTCAATAGTGGCAAGCTGATGCAACGTCGCTGCCTCCCCCGCCCGGTCACCAATGGCTTGTTTAACCGCCAGCGAGCGTTCAAACCTCTCCCGTGCCGCTGTGTAGTTGCCTTCTCTCAATTCAATCGTGGCAAGATTATGCAACGTCGCGGCCTCCCCCGCTCGGTTGCCAATGGCTCGCTCGATCTCCAGCGACCGGCCAAACTTCTCCCGCGCCGCTGCGTAGTTGCCTTCGTTCACTTCAATCGTGGCAAGCTGATGCCACGTCGCTCCCTCCCCTGCACGGTCACCGCTGGCTTCATAAGTAGCCAGCGCTCGAAGATAAAGGCCCCTGGCTCGCGGCCATTCACTTAAACTCTGCCATGAGTCCGCCAGTAACCTGAGTGTCTCTGGTGCGGCTCTATCATCTGACAAAGGTTCCAGTAGGGCAGCAGCAGCCTTGAACTCTGCCGAGCGGCAGAGTTGATAGGAAACTCTCATAGTGGCCCATTCCTGCCGGTCCCGGTCTCCACCTGACTCCGCATGTTGTCGACATGTCAGCAACTCCGCCATGACATGCAGACGCAATTCCTGTTCGCGGTCGTTCGTGTAGCAGGATTTGAAAAAGACAGCGGCGGCACAGTGGGCTGCGACAGCCACTTCAGGGGGAAGACGCTCGGGGTCTGCGAGGAAACTGCGCTGGAGCGGATAAACGGCATAGAGCACTGTCTCGTGCTCCTCCCCCAGTTGTTGCAGCAGACCACGGGCCAGCATGGCAGTGACGGCTTCATGCGCTTCAGCCTCAGTCAAACCTCCAATCTGAGCCACGCCGTCGATGGGAACCGGAGGTTCAACGAGCGCCAGGCGGCTGAGAGCCAGGCGGTGGGTGAGAGCCAGTGCCTCGTAGAGTTCCGGAACAAAGATGCCTTCAAGGTATTTTTCCCGCAGTTCATTCAGAGCATCGTCACCCTCCGTATCAGGCGCGGATTCCAACTGCTGTTGCAATGTTTCTATCTCCGCTGCCGCCAGCACATCTGCCGCCTGCTTGATGAAACGCGGTGTGCCGCCGATCTTGCAATGCAGCAAGGAGAGAAACTCGCGCGAGATGTCACCCGCAGCCATGCGCTCAACCACGCGCACATTGCGGCTCAGGCACTTGATGAACTCCGCCTCTGAAAAGTCGGGCAAAGGCTCATGCACCCGCCCTGGCTGAGTGGCATCAAAGTCTTCAGGCAGGTAGCGGCAGGTCAGGATGCAGCGGCCTTCCCCGGTCAGGCGGCCAAAGAGCGACTCAAAGAATCCGGCCAGCTCTTCACTGGCCCAGCGTGGTGCCGCCGGAGGCAGGGGCATGAGGTCTTCCAGGTTGTCCAACACTAGCAGGATGCGGGACTCTTTGAGAATCTCCACCGCCAGCCGCAAGCGTGCCGAGAGCGGCTGCCTGCCATTATGCAGCATCTCATAATCTGCCTGCCTCCCAAGCCGCTGGCAGGCAAAGCCGATCTCCTGTGCCAGCCGCAAAGCGAAGCTGTCTGCGTTTCTCCGGCTGGCTTTGAGCACGCCCACATGAAAGCCTTCGTGCTGACAGCGATTGGCGAGGCGGGTGGCGAGCGTGCTTTTTCCCGCGCCGCCCATGCCGGTGAGCAGCAGCACATGAAAATCCGCATCGCGTAAACCGGGGCGCAGACGCTGCAGCAAGCGCCGACGGCCCACAAAGCCCTCCTTCAATCCCACGACGCCATCGCCCAGCAGTTCGTAACGGACGCCGACATGAGCCACTTTTTCCAAGGGCTTTGACTGATCAATGAAATCATCGGTGGCATCTGCGGCAAAGACTTGCGGCAGGATGAACGAGGCATCGAAATGAACCGCCTCTCCCACCCTGAATTGTGCGTTGCCAAACAAATCACGACGAGCCTTGGCCACCGAGGCATCCACCGGGCGGCCTGCCGCGAGCTCGTGATAAAACACGCTGGCAAAATCTGTGGCCAGCTTGTCCGCCACACTGGCGCCCCAGCCCAAGGCGACCGGCACGTGCCCGGCTGCGGTGAGGGTCTGACAAACTCCGGCAGAGGCAGCCTGTGCCGACTGGCAGCCGCTGACAAACACCAAGCGCACGCCGCGATTGGCAAACAATTGCTCCGCCATGCTCCGGGCATCCCGCAGGTCTGAGCGACCGCGCTCGTCCTCGAAAGTGAAATACCCAATGCCATCCTGCACGATGCCGTGGCCGGACAGGTGAACCACATGTGGCTTCAATTCTGAAATGAGATTGCTCAGTTCATCAAAGGTGGCGGCTTCCGCGATGCTGAGGTGGACCTTGTTTCCCAGTTTGGCCGCCAGCCGCAGCATAGCCTCCTCCTCCCGTTCATAATCGAGGCCCTTCTGATCAATGGGCGCGCAGGCGGCAAAAAGGATGCGCAAGGGCAATGCCACCTGGCCGAGATTCGGCGTAGCCAGTGTTTCGCGCGTGGTCCGCCGGATAGCCCAGCGTCCGTCCGCGACGAGGAATGCGCTGGTGGGAGAAGGCAGCAGCTCCCAAGGCAGGTTCAGCAGCGCAGGCGCGGAGGAGGAGATGAGCAAGGTGCCGTCCGAGGAGCTGATGTCCTGCTGCATGTGGTCCCAAAGGGTGCCGAGCAGGGTGTCTTTGAGCTGATGGCCCAGATCACTCAGTGAGACGGGATCTGCCAGGGGGCGCTTGCCGCCTTCGAAAGATTCGGTGAGCTCCGTGGTCTTTTGAAGCAGTGAGTCAAAGGCTGCTTGTTCGGCATGGAACTCAAGGCTGCCGTTCGCATAGGCAAGAGTGGCCTGAATTCTTCCGTCGTCGGTGTGTCGCAGGCGAATGATCAGGTTAGGCATCTGTAACAGTCATCATAGGTGAGACGCGGCAAACTTGGCAAAAGAAATCCCGTTTCACATTTGCATTTTACAGGGGGCATTGAATCTTGATCTATGGCTAAACAATCCTCTGCCTCACCTACACGCATCAAGATCGGCGGCGTCGAAATGGTGCTGCGTCCGCAGAAACAGAAAGGCAATATTCCCGAAGATCGTCTGCGCAGAGCAGTCCTGAAAGCTGTCGCAGCGGAGCAACCATCCAAGAAAAGCGCAAAGTGAAAGAAAGACGCGGCCGCGACTATCAGCGACAAGTCTTCATCAACTGCCCTTTTGATGCCGAATACCTGCCGCTGCTGCGCGCCATCGCCTTCGTGCTCAAGGTCTGTGATTACGTGCCGCGCTGCGCCTTGGAAGCTGACAGCGCCACAGAGGTACGCGTCGAAAAGATTCTTCGCATCATTGGGGAGTGTGGGCTGAGCATCCACGACATTTCCAGAACACAGGTGGAGTGCAAATCGAAGCTGCCGCGCTTCAACATGCCCTTCGAGCTGGGCTTGTTTCTCGGAGCAGCAAAACTGGGCGGTGCACGGCACCAGAAGAAAGGTGCCCTGATTTTGGATGTCGAAGCGTATCGCTATCAGAAATATCTCTCTGACATCGCGGGGCAGGATATTCGCGCGCACGGCAATGATCCAGGTGCCGTGATCGGCCACGTCCGCAACTGGCTGAACACGCATAGTCCCGCTAATCTGGTGCTTCCAGGCAAAGCAGCACTTGTGACCCAATACCGTCGTTTTCAGAAACAACTGCCCGTCATGTTGAAGGATCTTCAACTCAAGGAGACCGAAATTTCGTTTGTGGACTGGTCCAAGCTCATTGGAGTGTGGCTCGAAGCGGTGGCCAAAGTGTGACGACTTTTTGAAGGCTTGGCCCCGCCTCCTGCTCTTTTCGTCCACCGGATTCCAGTATTGACGATACGGAACAGGAAGCCCGTCTTTGCCACCTTGAACCGGATTGAAAAAGTACTTTCAGAATCGGGCGCGACACGATTAGGTTATGGCATGAAATTTCCGATCCTAGCCGGTGTGGCGCTGTCGTTTTGTCTCATCGGCCGCCTGCAGGCGCAGACTGACACACCGGAGATGGCGGAGGCGCGGGTGACGGGGGTGACGCTGGTGCAGTTGATGCAGGGTAATCTTAAATCTCGCGATGAGGCGAGCTTTCCTGGGATCAACGACTGGATGTTGAAGGAGGGAAAAGTCTTTAGCGAACTCAACAAAGACAAGCCGGAGGAGTCGTGGCGGAAACTCGACAGCCGCAAGCTGGTGCAACATGATGCGAACTTCTGGCAGATGTATTATGAGGTCGTTCCGGGGGATCCGGGACTGGCGATGCTGCATGCGGGTGTGTTGCTGGCTGCGGGAGACGCGGACCGGGCGCAGACGATTCTGCGGCTGACGCTGCATCGGGGTGATCTGGATGAAACCACCCAGAAGGTACTCACCAGCATCATGCAGCGCTGCGGTGCTTTCATGAGGCCTTCGCACCAGCTGGTGAACGCGGGTGTGCAGCTGCATGACAAGGGGGATTTTGCCGGGGCGCTGGAGCAATACGATGCGGCGCTGCGCCTGTGGCCGCTGAACGGCTGGGCGGCGTATGAGCGCGGCACAACCCTGCGAATGCAGGACATGAAGGAAAGCACCCAGGTGGAGCAGGCCTTTGCGCAAAGCCGTGAGTTTCAGCCGTTTCAGTTTCACGCGTGGCAAGGCAAAAAGGCGGACATCCCTGGCATGGAGGCGATGCTCACGCAGATGCCGGCGCTGTGGCAGCCTTCGCTGAAAAACATCCATTATGTGATGAAGACGGAAGACCTGATGAAGATGTCCGAGATTCTGCAACTGGCGGAGGTGGATGATCTGGCGCTGGTGGTGCGGCAAATATGTGTTGTCAGACGCGGACGCTATGCTTCGGAGGATCACCCGTTCATTTCGAAATCGCTGCGTCGGCTAGCACCCGGTGTGCAGGCGGAAACGACCCTTGAGAAACTGAGCGGGGCGGGATTGAAGACGGCACAAATTTATCAAGCGCCGGTGAATGGTCGGGCCAAGTGAGTGAACTCCCCGATGACACCGCAGAGCGTGACTGGCTTATCGAGGTGGAGCTGGCTCAAATAGAATCCCATTTACAAGTTTCCTCAAACCATGTTAGAAGCCTAACAACAGCTGCATGCCCTGGGGAATTCATTCTACGAAACTTCGCTTTGACAGTCTTCCTGAGGAGGCTCAGGAAAGGATCGTGAATGCCCTCATGAAGAACCTGGTGCCCAACACCGCAGGCTTGAACGTGGATGAAGAAACCCTCCTGCATTGGTCGGCCAACCGTTCCGTCCTCGCCTTTTGGGTGCGTCACAAACACTTGCGCGTGTCCAAGACACAAGCGGGTGATCCAGAGTCATGAAAAAAAATGTCTGAAGGCGTTTCGCCAGCCTCGCCAAACATGGCGCTTCAACTCGGCTAAACATAGGCAGCATGTGCCTTGTGATTGTCCTCCTCTGTGTTTGAGTGCGCCATATGAAGCTTTCTCACATTCCGTTACTGGCGCTGGGTTTCAATCTAGCGGTCGCACTTGTATCAACCCAGGCGGCGGAGGGGGATCTGAAGAAGGCCACCTACTGCCATGGGTTTAAGGAGGATCAGTCGCCGAAGGATGTGGCGGAATTTTTCAATCAGGATGAAGCGGTGTATCTCTCGGTCGAGCTGAAGGGCAGGCCGAAGACGGGCGTGGTGAAAGCCAAATTCATGTTCCGTGACGATGAAATCGCCGAGGCGAAGGTGGATGTGGCGACCGTGAACAAAGGCGTGATCTTTTCCTTCGGGGAAGACACCTTTGTGAGCTTTGACATGAAGCCCAACAAACCGATGCCAGTGGGGGCCTGCTACCGGGCGGATGTGACTTTCGACGGCAAGCCTTTGGGCCAGTTCCCATTCCGCGTCGCGCCACCGAAAGACGCCACTCCCAGCAAAATTCTCAAAACCACCCTGGCCAAAGGCACGGATGAAGACCGCAAACCGGTGAATGAAACGCATGAATTTGCCGGCACGGACAAGGTCTTTCTGGTGGGCTCCGGCAACCTGGGCCTGGCCTCATGGCTGGAGGCCAGCTGGCTGGTGAACGGCAAGGTGGATGACGCAGGCACACGCAGCTTTACGATGGAGGAGAACAAAGATGGCGTGCCTTTCTCCTTTTCCTTTATCCCCGCAGGAGGGTGGCCGGCAGGCACGCATGAAGTCTCGCTGCAACTTGACGGGCAGGAAGTCGCGCACGAAAAGTTCACAGTCAAAGCGGGTGCACCCATGGTCGGCGCGAAGATCGAGCTCGAGTCCTCGCAGTTGTTTCGTGACGACGGCAATGGCGAGCCCGGCAAGGAAGTGAAGTACTTCACCACCGACGACACCGAACTTCATGCCCGATGGAATCTGAAACAGCAGGCACTGGTCAAAGGCGTGCAGCTGGTCTGGGTGCTGCTGGAATCTGATGACGCGAAAGAGCAGGTACTTGCCACGGCTGATGTGGAAGCAGGAGAGGACGATCAAATCGACTCTTCACTCACGGTCAAGAAAGGTCTGCCAGCGGGCAAGTACCGCATCGACCTTGTGCAGGATGGCAAGGTGCTGGACACGAAGCTGTTTGAAGTGAAGTGAGGCCTGTGGCCGTGAGAGGCGTTTTTTGGAGTGCGTCTGCGATGAGCTGCCGCTGACGAGCATTTCGTGGTCGGCGTGAGGTGACAGGCTTGCGAAGATGCACCGGCTGCCGCTGACGAGCAGTTTTTAACAGACGTGTGCGGACAGGCACGTCGAAAGCGGTAGCTGCGTTCGTTCCTCACTGCGCGACCGCAGTCCATATTGGGAGCGCGAGCATGCAAGACGCAGCACGTTCGCGCTTCAGCCATGCCTCAAGGCTGAATGATGCGCGCGCCGCGCTGCCAGGTGAGGTAGGACCAGACCCAGTGGAGGAAGACGCTGAGGCGGTTGCGCATGCCCATGAGGAAGAGCAGATGGACGAAGAGCCACATGAGCCAGGCGAGCATGCCGCGAATCTGCATGCCGGCAAAGCTGACGACCGCAGCGCTGCGGCCGATGGTGGCCATGCTGCCTTTGTCAAAGTACGTGAAGGGTGTGCGCGGCAGAGTCATGCCCTCATGATGGATGGCCTTGGCGATGAAGTGGCCCATCTGAATGGCCGCCGGGCTGACGCCGGGCACGCGGACACCTTTGGTGTCTGTCAATGCCACGAGATCTCCTGCGGCGAAGACTTCGGGATGACCGGGCAGGCTCAGATCTGGCTGGACTTGGATGCGGCCTGCGCGATCCAGCGGCACTCCTGCCAGCGTCCGTGTCAGGCCGCTGGCTTCCACGCCTGCAGCCCAGATGATGATGTCTGACTCGATGCGTAGATCTTCGGTGACCACATAACCTGCGCCGACCTCTTTTACATGCGTATTCAGATGCACCGTCACCCCCAGCTTCTCAAGACGTGCGCGGGTGTAGTCCGACAGCGCGCCAGGAAAGGAGGGCAGCAGCTTCGGACCGCCCTCGATGAGGTGAACCTTCGTCAAACTTGGATCAATGCGGCGGAAGTCGCCTTTCAGAACCTGCCGCGCCAGTTCGGCGAGAGAACCTGCCATCTCAACTCCTGTGGGGCCGCCACCCACGATGATCATCGTCATCAGCCGCGCTGTTTCCTGCGGATCATCCGAAGACTCCGCTTTTTCAAAGGCCAGCAGCACCTTTTTCCGGATGACCATCGCATCATCCAGGCTCTTCAGGCCCAGCGTGTGCGCCGCCCAGTCATCGTGACCAAAATATCCCGTCTTCACTCCGACGGCGATCACGAGGTAATCGTAATCGAGCACATGGTCCTTCAAATGCACCTGCCTGGCATCGAGATCAATGCTGCGGACCTCATCCATCAAGGTCGTGACGTTTTTATAATCTGAGAGAATGGAGCGGAGCGGCTGAGCGATGTCGGTCATGGCGAGCCCCCCGGTGGCCACTTGATAGAGCAGCGGCTGAAACAGATGGTGATTCCAGCGATCCACCAGCGTCACGGCGAAGCGTTCTTCAGGAAATCCCTTGGCACAGGCCAGACCGGCAAACCCACCACCGAGAATCAAGACACGTTTCTGTTTCATATTTCATTAGAGCATACGCCGGCCGGACAGCAAAGGCGGCGGGTCTATTTTCGCGCAGAGTCAACAACTGGACGATGGATGAATTGACGATAAGGAGCGCTGGCAGTGCCGTTTGATACGAACCATGAAATCCGCTCTGCTGTTCGCTCTGCTCCTGACCACCGCCCTCCACGCCGCCGACACCTTCACGATGCCCGGCTTGAAGCAGGACATCGAATTTGCCAAGGCGGGGGATGTGTCGCTGACGCTGGATGCTTTTGTGCCGGAGGGAGAGGGGCCGTTTGCGACGTGCATTCTGGTGCATGGCGGCGGCTTTACGAAGGGAGACAAGCATTCGTTCATCAAGCCGCTGTTTGAGCCGCTGTCGAAAGCGGGCTTCACGTGGTTCACGATCAACTACCGACTGGCGCCGCAGCATGCGTGGCCGACGTGTGCGGATGATGTGGCCAGCGCGATCAAGTGGGTGAAGGCGCATGCGGCGGAGTACAAGGTAGATGTGAACCGCCTCGCGCTTATTGGCGAATCTGCGGGTGGTCACCTCGTTTCCTGGGCGGGAGTCACCGGCAAAGGTGACACGCGTGTGGCGGCTGTGGTGCCGTTTTATGCGCCGCATGATCTGGTGGTGCAGGCGGAGCGTCGCAAGGCGCTGGGGGGGCTGGGTGGACTCATCGGCATGGAGGAGTTGAATGATGAGTCGAAGAGGAGGCTGGCGGAGATTTCGCCGCTGAATCACATTCACGGTGGGCTGCCGCCGTTTTTACAAATCCACGGGGACAAGGATGAGACGGTGCCGCTTTCGCAGAGTGTGAATTTTGAAGCCAAGATGAAGGCGGCGGGCAACAGCTGTGAAACCATCGTGGTGCCTGGGGGCATCCATGGCATGGGCGGCTGGGAGAAGCTGGGATCTGACTATCAGGCGCAGATGATTGCGTGGCTGAGGAAGACGCTGAAGTGAGGGGTGGCCATTCCTCGGAGTCTGAAATTCACCACAGAATACACTGAATACACGGAAACTTGAGCCGGATGGATCATTCCGTGGTTGATGAAATCCGGCCATTTATTGAGTGTTGCGCAATAGACTGACATGAATGGCATTCGATTGGGGCCTGGATCGTGGGTTTTGGGAGTGCCAGGTCACACAGACAGCAGCGGTGGAGCGAAGAAAACGCTGCTGGTGAGCGCGGTGTGCAAAGAATGCGCCGGGTTTGCTTTCCGGATGGTGCCGGCCTGTTTACCAGGGAAGCACTCGCTAAAGCTCGGCATCCCTTCGCTATGATATGGAAGACCTTTGGCCTTCAAGACATGGATGTCAGTCTATTGTGCAATTCTCAATAATCCTCTCAATCTTACACAGGTCATCTGCAAAAAAAGATTCACGTGCGCGTTCCCATTCTCACTCTCCCAACCATGATTCGTCCGATCCTCTGCCTGCTGGCCCTTTTCGCCACGATCTTCGCTGCTGCTGAAGATGCCCCTCTTCCTGCGAAGGAAAAGTTTCATCTGTTTCTGCTCGTCGGGCAGTCGAACATGGCGGGCCGTGGGGTGGTGGAGACGCAGGATCTGGTGGTGAACCCACGCGTGCTGATGCTGAACAAAGAAGGCAAGTGGGTGCCGGCAGTGGACCCAATGCACTTCGACAAACCCGCAGCGGGTGTGGGTTTGGGCAAGACGTTTGGCCAAATCATCGCCGAGGCGAATCCGGGGGTGACGATTGGTTTGATTCCCTGCGCAGTGGGCGGTTCGCCCATCGACACGTGGAAGCCGGGCGTGTTTTATCCTGCGACGAAAAGCCATCCGTGGGACGACATGGTGAAGCGTGTCGAACTTGCGCTGCCTGCGGGCACGATCAAAGGCATACTCTGGCATCAAGGCGAGAGCGATTCACAGCCGGGGCTGGCCGAGACGTATGCCGACAAGCTGCACGATCTGGTGAAACGCCTGCGTGAACTGGTGAAAGCGCCAAATGTGCCGTTCATCGCCGGACAGATGGGGATGTTTGAAGGCGTGCCGTGGAAGCCAGAAACAATCCTGGTGGACAAGGCACATCGTGAACTGCCGAAGGAGGTGCCGCACACGGCTTTTGTGACTGCGGAAGGACTGAACCACAAGGGAGACAAGGTGCATTTTGATTCGGCGGCTTATCGTGAGCTTGGAAATAGGTATGCGGCGGCGTTTTTGAAGATGACGAAGTGAGGGGTGGTGGGCGAGTGTGGCCTGAGTTCCAAACCGCACTCGGAGAGTGCGGACCACGCCGCGCTGGGTTTGCTGCATCCTGCTGGTTCTTCACAAGGGGCCGAAGATGGGAGGTCACAAAAGGCGACGAATTGGGCACAATAAGCACCGTACCCAGCGGCGTACTGTAACGCACCATGATGCGATTCCTTCTTCCGCTGTCCGTACTGCTGCTTGCCACCTCGATCCACGCTGAATTCAAAGCGGGTGCCGCAGTGATCGACATCACGCCGCCGAAGCTGCCGGTGCTGGTGAATGGCGGGATGCTGAGCCGCTATGTGGACAAGATCAACACGCGCGTGAAAGCACGCGCCATCGTGGCGAGTGATGGCAAAACGGAGATCGCCATCGTGGTGGCGGACAGCTGCATGATGAGCCGCGAGGTGCTGGATGACGCGAAGAAGATGGCCACCGCAAAGACGGGCATACCCGCAGAGCGCATGCTCATTTCCGCCACACATGCGCACTCGACCCCGGCTTCGATGGGCTGCCTGGGCACGGATGCCGATCCGAACTATGTGCCGTTTTTGAAGGAGAAACTCGTGGAGGCCATCTCTGCAGCGCAGGCGGCGATGGTGCCTGCACGCATCGGGTTTGCCAAGGGGGATGCCGCCGAGTTCACGGCGCTGCGGCAGTGGATTCGCCGGCCGGACCGCATCGCCGAAGACCCGTTTGGCAACAAAACGGTGCGGGCCAACATGCATGCCGCCCGCAACCTCGATGATGTGACCGGCGAGGCCGGACCGGAGGATCCCGATCTCTCGCTGATCTCGATTCAGACGAAAGACGGCAAACCGCTGGCGGTGCTGGCGAATTTTTCGATGCACTACTTTGGTGACACGGACATCAGCGCGGATTACTTCGGCCTGTTTGCAGACGGACTGAAACAGCGGATCGATCCGCAGGGAAACATGGTGGGCATGATGTCGCATGGCTGCAGCGGGGACATTTTCCGCGCCGACTACCGCATCCCGGAAAAGGACCGGCCCAAAATCACCATTGATGAATACGCGAACAGCTTGATCGACATCGCGATGAAGGCTTATGCGGGCATCAAGTACGACGACAAGCCCAGCGTCGCGATGACGGAGACACGCATGACGCTGAAATACCGCACGCCGGACAAACAGCGCCTCGAATGGGCGCAGCGGGTGGTGAAGGAGATGGGAGACCGGCTGGCAAAGACGCAGACGGAAGTGTATGCGCGTGAGCAGATCCTCCTGCATGAGCGGCAGCAGACGGAGATCGTGGTGCAGGCGGTGCGGGTTGGAGAGATTGGCATCGCCACGACACCGAATGAAACGTACGCGATCAGCGGATTGAAGATCAAAGCGGCGAGCCCCCTGCCCTACAGCATGGTGATCGAGCTCGCGAATGGTGGAGATGGCTACATCCCGCCGCCGGAGATGCATGCGTGGGGCGGGTACAACACCTGGGCGGCACGTTCTGCGGGGCTGGAGATCAATGCAGAGCCGATCATCGCAGATGCAGCCATCGCGGCGCTGGAACGGGTGGCTGACAAACCGCGCAAGGAATGGAAGCTCAGTGATGGCAAAGGAGCCAAGGCGGTGCTGGCGATGAAGCCGGCGGCCTACTGGCGGCTGAACGAGTTTACCGGTCCGGTGGCGGCGGACGAGAGCACTCACGGACATGACGCCGTGTATGAGCGGGATGTGGCCTACTATCTTGAAGGCCCCAAGTCCGCGAGCTTTTGCGCCGATGGCGATGTCAACCGCGCGCCGCATCTCGTGGCTGCACGAATCCGCTCACGCCACCCTGAACTCGGCAGTGCGTACACTGTCTCTCTCTGGTTCTGGAATGGCATGCCGAATGATGGACGCGACACCAGCGGCTGGCTGTTCTCCCGTGGCCAGGACCACGGACTAGGCGTGTTCAGTGATCACCTCGGCATCGGCGGCAAAAGTGGCAACACGGGCAAGCTCATCTTCTTCAATGGTGCGGACGACAAGAGCCTCGTTGCAGGGAAGACTGAAATCCCGCGCTGGCAGTGGCAGCATGTGGTGCTCGTCCGCGATAATAACAAGGTGCGTGCCTACCTCAATGGAGTGCTCGAGTTCGAAACGGAGAGTGTCATTGAGGCGGCCAAAGCCCCGCATGAGTGTTTCTTTGGTGGCCGCAGCGACAATGCCTCCAACTTCGAAGGGCGGATCGATGAAATTGCGGTGTTTGACCGGACGCTGAAGTCTGAGGAAATTGCCAAACTTGAGGCGAAGTGAGGTCTGCAAGGCTGTTCATATACACAGCCCGCTGAGCCGAACTGTCTCTTGCATCCGCAGCGTCGCTGGTTAACAGCATTGGTCCCTGATACAAACAGGGCTTCGGGAACGTCCCGAAGACACCACATGTCAGAACACAAGAACTCAAACAGTTGGACCCTGGCCCTTGTCGCCTTGGGGGTGGTCTTCGGAGACATTGGCACCAGTCCGCTCTATGCCCTGCGTGAATGCCTCACCCATGCGGGTTACCTTCCAGGGCGTGACGGAGTGGACATGATCTACGGCCCGATCTCGCTGATGATTTGGTCGCTCACGCTGATGGTCTCGGTCAAATATCTTGGCCTGCTCAGCAAGGCGACGGCTCAGGGCGAGGGGGGAGTGTTTGCCCTGCTGTCCCTGCTGCGCTCCAAAAAAGAAGCCCTCGGCCCCAAGGCCAGCAAATTTGTGGTCCTCGTCGTGCTGTTCGGTGCCGCGCTGCTCTATGGTGATGGCATGATCACACCGGCGATCTCGGTGCTGTCAGCCGTGGAAGGCATGAAGGAGATCAGCACCGAACTGCCGCAGCATGTCATCGTGTACATCTCGGTAGCGATCATCTTCGGCTTGTTCATGGTGCAGAAGCAAGGCACCGCCAGGATTGGAGTGGCCTTTGGGCCGATCATGATCCTGTGGTTCATTGCGCTGGCCGGACTGGGATTGTACAGGTTCATCGAGCATCCTCACGTGATCGTGGCGCTGTCTCCGCACTGGGGCATTTATTACCTGATGCATCATGGTTACCACGGCATCGTCATCATGGGGATGGTGCTGCTTGCAGTCACTGGGTGTGAGGCAATGTATGCGGACATCGGCCATTTTGGTGCGAACCCGCTCAAGCGTGCCTGGTTCCTCCTCGTCTATCCTTCGCTGATTTTAAACTACCTTGGCCAGGGCGCGCTGGTCATCAGCGATCCGAGAGCGCTGGAGCACCCGTTCTTCAAGCTGGTACCGCAGCCCCTGCTGGTGCCAATGATCATCCTGGCCACGGTGGCCACGATCATCGCCTCGCAGGCCATGATCACGGGTGTTTACTCGCTCACGCAGCAGGCGGTACAGCTCGGCTACCTGCCGCGTCTGAAGATCGTCCACACCAACCCAGATGTGCGCGGCCAGATCTACATGCCGCAGGTGAACTTCCTTCTCATGGTGGCCTGCATCGCACTGGTGATCGGTTTTGAAACCTCGAGCAATCTGGCCTCGGCCTACGGCCTCTCGGTGTCGATGGGAATGCTCCTGACCAGCCTGTTATTTTTCTATGTCGCCCGACTGATCTGGAACTGGTCCTTTTGGAAAGCCTTCCTTCCTGTGCTGCTCTTCAGCATCATTGAGCTGGGCTACGTCTCCGGCAGCCTGATCAAATTCATGCAAGGAGCGTGGTTCCCGCTCGCTGTCGCGGTATGCATCTGGGTCATCATGAAAACGTGGACGGATGGCCGCGCCATCCTCTTCCAAGCCATGCAGCGTGGCCGCCTGCCTGTGGTGCATCTGATCGATGAAATCAAAAAGGACCGCGTCATTCGTGTACCCGGAACCGCCGTCTTTATGTCTGCCAGCGCCGAAGGCCTGCCGCTGGCGCTGCTGCATCATTTGAAGCATAACAAGTCGCTCCACCGGCAGGTGGTCCTGCTCAGTGTAAAATTCGCGGATGCGCCGTATGTCTGCGAAGAATCGCGCCACGAGATCAGCGAGTATTACGAGGAGTTTTACCGTGTCGTCCTGCACTACGGCTTCTCCGAATCGCCGGACGTGTTTGATGATCTCTGCACCGCACTGAGCGAGAAGACCAAGGTGAAACGCAACGGCATCACTTTTTACCAGAGCCGCGAAATACTGCTGACCAATGGCCCCGGCAAGATGGCCGCCTGGAGGAAAAGGCTGTTTGTCACTCTTTCACGTCTCTCGCGCCCTGCCACGGGGTACTTTGATCTGCCGCCACGGCAGGTCATTGAGCTGGGGATTCAGCTGGAGGTGTAGCCGCACGCAGCGGGGGGCATGGAATCTCCTGCTTCATTACATTATTGAAGGTTGCAGTTCTGTGCCGCTACGGCACACCTCACCCATGATCACCCCACGCCCCTTCATTTTTGCGCTGTGCCTTTTGGCGGGCGTGCGTGCCTTCGCCCAGACCCCGGCTCCCACTCAGGCCAATGTGCCCTATGGGAAGCATGCCAATCAGGTGCTCGACTTCTACCAAGCGAAAACGGAACAACCGACGCCGGTTCTATTCTCCGTTCACGGTGGTGGCTGGATGGGCGGCGACAAGGCGAACCCCGACTTCCTCGCCAAATGCCTCGAAAACGGCATCTCGGTGGTTTCCATCAATTATCGCTTCATCTCCGATGCGCAGGCGGAGCAGATCACGCCGCCGGTCAAAGCCTGCCTGGATGATGCGGCGCGTGCGCTGCAGTTTGTCCGCAGCAAGGCGACCGAGTGGCACATCGACAAAGACCGCATCGGCGGCTGCGGCGGTTCGGCGGGTGGCTTCACGGTGCTGTGGCTCGCCTTCAGTCCCGACATGGCCGATGCGAAGAGCATCGACCCCATTGAGCACGAATCCACCCGCCTGCGCTGCGTCTTGGCCTTCGTGCCGCAGACCTCGCTGGACCCGAAGCAGATGAAGGCGTGGATCCCGAACAACGACTATGGCAACCATGCCTTTGGGCTCGGCAGCATGAAGGAGTTTCTGGCCAAGCGGGACAGCCTGATGCCATGGATCGAGCGCTTCTCGCCTTATGCCCTCGCCAGTTCTGATGACCCGCCGGTGCTGCTGTTTTACGACAGCGCACCGAACCTCGGCAAGCCGCCAGCCAAGGACCCGATGCATTCGGGGAATTTTGGTGCGGGGATCGCTGAGAAACTGAAGGCGGTGGGCATTGAGTACGAGATCAATTACAACAACGACTACGAGCACATGAAGTACCCGGATCTGTTTGGGTTTTTGAAGGAGAAGCTGGGGAAGTAGGGGGCTAAAGCACGCATCACCGCAGGCTCAATAATATATCTCACCATGATCTTTTTTGGTTACGAACAAGGCAAAAGTAAGTTGCTGAAATTGCAAGAGGTGAGCGTTCAAGCATCTCCTGAAGCCCTGTTGTCACTCGCCTCGTTTTTGACTGAGGTTGCTCAATCAATGGAGATCAACTCGTCGTCCTTTGGGCACGAACACTTCAAAGATTGGTGCCATTCCAAGCATCACGTGCACATACCAAATACGGATTTCATTGTTGTGGGAGAAACAAAATGAACTCATTCACAGTGAGCTAGGTGAAGAATCTTCTTTGGCCTAAGGTGACCGTCCGGCCAGCAAAAGCGGCGTCGCGCCAAGGCTTGCCGCACGCACTCCAAGACGCTGACGCGTTCCTCGGGAAGGAAGGGCTGAGAAACCTGCGAGGTGCCCCCCCTCCCGCTACTGGATCAGCGCCTCCAGATCCCCCTCTGTCAGGCCTTCCATCATGGGGGCTTGGTCGTTGAGGGCGGCTTCGACGAGGCCACGTTTTTGGGCCTGGAGTTTGAGGATGCGCTCTTCGACGGTGCCGCGAATAGCGAGGCGGTAGGCGTTGACGACTTTTTGCTGGCCGATGCGGTGGGCGCGGTCGATGGCCTGGGATTCGACGGCGGGGTTCCACCAAGGGTCGGCGAGGATGACGTTGTCCGCGGCGGTGAGGTTGAGGCCGTAGCCGCCGGCTTTGAGGCTGATGAGGAAGATGCGGCAGTTTGGGTCTTTCTGGAAGCGCGCCACCTGGGCGGAACGGTCCTGGCTGCTGCCGTCGAGGTAGGCGTGATCGAGTTTTTCGGCCTTCAGGTGGTCGCGCATGAGGTGCAAAAAGCGGACGAACTGGCTGAAGACGAGGAGCTTGCCGCCGGACTCCATGACGGATTCGATCTGTCCGAGCAGGGCAGGCCATTTGCCGGAGAGGTCGTCCTGGCCGAGGCCTTTGAGGGCGTCGGGCTGGACACCGGTGAGGCGGAGATCGCAACAGACCTGCCGGAGGCGCAGGAGAACGGTGAACATGGTCATCTTGGCACCGTTCTGGCCGGACCGGCGGCGGGCGGCTTTGATCTCCTCGCGGCCCTCCTCCAGGATCTTGCGGTAGAATTCGCTCTGCGCGGCGCTGGGGACGCACCACAGCACTTGCTCGATCTTCTCGGGCAGGTCCTTGAGCACCTGGCGTTTGGTGCGGCGGAGGAAGAACGGAAGGGTGAGTTTTTGGAGACGCTGGGCGGCGGCGCGGCCTGCGGGGAGGTCCAAGCCGGACTGGATGGGGCTTTCGAAGCGCTCCTTGAAGGAAGTCTGGTTTCCCAGATACCCCGGCAGGGCAAAGTGGAAGATGGACCACAAATCCCGCACGCCGTTTTCAAGTGGGGTGCCCGTGAGGGCGATCCGACCGTTACAATTCAGGCTGCGGAGGGTCTTGGCGGCGTCGGTGTCGGGGTTGCGGATGAAGCTGGCCTCGTCTAGAAGAATCAAACCAAACTTAATAGATTGGTAGTGTTTAATGTCTCTGATGATCAATTGATAAGAGGTCAATATCACGTCAAAGGCGGGGATGGTGCTGAGCGCTTTTTCGCGGCCTGCCCCTTGGATTTGGAGCACCTTCAGAGTGGGGGCAAAACGCTCGAACTCAGACTGCCAGTTGCCGAGCAGGGACTTGGGACAGACAACGATCATCGGGCCGCATTGGTCGCCTTTGCGCTGCTTGAGGAAGAGGGCGACGGCGATGCTTTGGACGGTTTTACCCAACCCCATCTCATCGGCCAAAATGCCGCCGCGACCACGGAGGATGCGGGAGGTCATCCAGCAGACGCCCTCCATTTGATAAGGACGGAGCATGCCAGCGAGATCGCCGATCTCGGTTTGCACGTCGCTACTGGTAACGCTAATTTCATTACCACCAGCCACTTCGTCCCCAAAGTAGGCGGCGTGGGCTCCGTGGACACGGGCACCTTCGGGGGTGAGTTCCATGGGGACATCGCGCAGGGATTCCTCCAGATCATCCACGGCCGCGATGTCGAGAATGTAACGCTTGCCATTGGCTCCCTTGACCGAGCTTTGACCTGAACGGACCAGGCGCAGGACCTCGGCACGCGGCAGGCGGAAGCCGTCGGTGGACTCGTAAGCGAATTCCATGCTGAGCCAGTCGCCTCCGCCCACCTGCCCCCCCTGTGGGACGAACTTGGTTTTGGGCGCGATGCGTTGGATACCGCCAGTCGCGGAGCGCCAGCGTTCACCCTCGGTAACGGTTGCAAGGTTACGCAGTAGTGGAAGTTCGGAGGCGTAGAAGCGGAGGACGTTTTCACTGCCCTGCAGCCTCAAGACCTGGCCCTCGGGCTTGAAACCGAGGCCCTCCAAACGGCGCAAAAGGCGGAATTCTGCCTCTATGTTTTGAACGTAGAATACAAAGCCATTCGATTCATCTTGAATCGGGAAAATTGAATGACTGACATCTGAATGACGTACGGACCAAGCGTGTGAATTGTAACGGGCTAAGAGTTTCGCATCCACGACCTGAAGCGAGCCATCGAGCTGGATTTCGAACTGGCAGGGCACCGGAGCGACGTGGAATTTCTCCAAGCCTGCGCCGCGCAGTTCCATCTGGAAGCACTCGCCCAAAGACTCCCCCTGCTCTGCCAGCCAGCGGAGCGGCTTGGTGACCGGGGCCTTGCTCAGCTCGCCCGCCAGGGTGGTCAGGGCGGGGTTGTCGGCAAAGTGACGGAACAAGGAGCTGGTCTCCTGGCAGATCCACCAAGCGCCCATGACGTGCCGCTGGTGGCCCCCCTCCAGCTTGAGGCGCACGGTTTGGGGATCGACGGACTCGACCACCAGAGGAAGGCGCACGCGCTCGGGGGCCACATGGAGGGGGCGCTCCTGGCCGTTCGGCTTGCCGACGAAGACGCGGGGATGCTCGGCCAGCGTTTCCAGAAAGGTGTTCAGGCCTGCGCCTTTGAGGGAGATGGGAAGACTCTGGGGTTGCTTGATGCCTTGGCTGGCGAGCCAGGCGGCGAAGAGGGAGGTTTCGCCTTCGCCGCCGGCTTCGTACTTTACGAAGACGCCGAAGGGCTCACGGACCTGGCCTTGAAGCAGGGGTTCGGGCAGGTAGAGGGAGTAGCGACCGGGGATTGTGAGCGGGGTCAGGCTGGGTTGTTTTGAAGAACTGGCTTGAGCTGGCACAGGGAATCCAGAACCGGCTGAGGCGGGACGCAGACCGCCGGAACCGCCTAAAGGCGGGACTACAGAACGTGCTGTGGGGCCAGAAGCCGGGCGGGTGCCGCTTTGTTCGCGGACGTGGGCGAGAGCCACGGCGAGGGCGTGCTCGCACATCATGCCGCTGCGGCGGGCGTGGGGGCAGGTGCAGAGGTTCTCCACATCCGAGGAGGTGCGGATGCGCAGGCCGGTGGTGAATTTCATTTTTCCAGAGCCGGCCGTGCCGCGGATGATGCCATCGCTGCTGCTGGTGACGACAGCCAAACCTGCATCCACCAATGAGCGTGCGGACTTCATCACCGCCCATCCGCCGATTTCTCCGAGCCATTTCTCTGTGATTTCCATTTCGTGCTGGCGTGTCCCATGGTTTATCTGCAAAGTCCAGTGCCAAGTACCTATGAGGATTGTCGCCATTTCCAACCAGAAAGGCGGCGTCGGTAAAACGACGACCGCTTTGAACCTCGCCGCGTGCCTCACCCAGCGCGGGGTGCGGGTGTTGCTGGTGGATCTTGACCCCCAGGCAAATGCCACCAGCGGACTTGGCCTGGCCCAGGAAGACGGCGGCAGCCTGTATTCCGCCCTGGTGGACGGGACGGACCCGCGCCTTGCCATCCGCAGCACGCGCCTGCCGAACCTTTCCATCCTCCGCTCGCATCAGGAGCTGGCCGGTTGAGAAATCGAGCTGGCTCAGGCAGGCAACCACATGGCCCGCCTGCGTGAGGTGCTCTCCCCGCTGCGTGACTCCGGCCATTTTGACTACGCCATTCTGGACACCCCGCCCTCCCTCGGCGTGCTCATGACGGGTGCCTTGGCAGCGGCTGACGAACTGCTCGTGCCCATCCAGTGCGAGTACTTTGGCCTCGAAGGACTTTCCAAGATCGTCAACGTGGTGCAGCAGATCCGCGACTGCGGGGCGAATCCGAACCTGCTGCTCGAAGGCATCGTGATGACCATGTATGACAGCCGCGCCAACCTGGCGAACCAGGTGGTCAATGACGTGCGCAATTACTTCGCCGAGACCTGCTACCAGACGCTGATCCCGCGCACGGTGCGCCTTGGAGAGGCACCGAGCTTTGGCAAAAGCATCATCGAGTATGAGCCCTCGGGCCGTGGCGCGCAGGCGTATCGGGCGCTGGCAGATGAATTCCTGGCCCGGCGTGCGCTGGTGCCAAGTCCTGCTGTGGCGGCTTAAACCTAGATCCTTGGTGTCATGCAGACGCCCCAAGGCATTCGAGGACGCGGAGCGGGGCACAATCCGGACCAGCGGTTCGCGGAACTGCATGTGGACTACGATCCTGGTGAAGCGCCGGAGAAAGTGGCCACGAAGTTCCTGCGTGATGACTCCTCAAGCATCATCTCGCGCAACAGCAGCCCCGATCTGCCTTTTGAGGCCAGCCTGAATCCCTACCGTGGCTGCGAGCACGGCTGCGCCTACTGCTACGCCCGGCCCACGCATGAGTACCTGGGCTTCTCGGCCGGGGTGGACTTTGAGTCCCGCATCATGGTCAAGGAGAACGCCCCTGCCCTGCTGCGCGCTGAGCTGCTCAAGCCTAGCTACAAGCCGGTGACGCTCTCCCTGAGCGGCGTCACGGACTGCTACCAGCCGATTGAGAAAAAGCTGCGCATCACGCGGGGCTGCCTGGAAGTTCTGGCCGAGTGCCGCCACCCGGTGGTGCTCATCACGAAGAACCACCTGATCACACGTGATGTCGATTTGCTGGCGGAGCTGGCCGGGCATTCGGCCACGGCTGTTTATATCTCGATCACCACGCTCGATCCCGAACTGGCCCGAAAGCTGGAGCCGCGGGCGTCATCGCCGAAGATGCGACTGGAGGCCATTCGCATCCTGCATGAGGCGGGCATTCCAGTGGGTGTCTCCACCGCGCCGATCATTCCCGGCCTGAACGATTCAGAAATTCCCGCCCTCATTGAAGCCGCCCGTGCTGCGGGGGCGCAGTTCGCGGGATACACCGTGGTGAGGCTGCCCTTTGCGGTGAAGGATGTGTTTCGCGCATGGCTCGACCAGCACTTTCCTGGCATGCGCGACAAGGTACTCAGCCGCATCGAAGAGACGCAGGGGAAGACTTTGTCTCATGGGGAGTTTGGCAAGAGACTCAAAGGCGTGGGGGTGTGGTCGGAGCAGATTGCCGCGCTGCTCAAGGTGTCGATCAAACGTGCGGGCATGCTGCACCGGAGGCCGGAGGTGAGTGCGGAGGCGTTTCGGAGGCCAAGGGATGCGGGCGGGCAGATGGAGTTGTTTTGAATGGGGGGGGCTGATCTAAGCCTTCCGTAGCCATATTAACGCGCTGAAGGATTTCTGTCTCAGGCAGTTTCAGAGCCTTCAAGAGTCCGGTGTAGTTGTTAACGGCTGTTTGTGAATTGGGATGTTCCCGACCTAAACTGCGCACCGATATGTCCAATGCCCGATACATCAGCGGTTCAGCCTCCTCCAATTGGTTCGCGGCCAGGAGCAGCACAACAAGATTATTAAGGTCACGAGCGAGAGTGAGATCATGTTCCCCGCAGCTGTTCTCATCTATCTGCAATGCCCGGCGCATCATAGACTCGGCATCCACCAGCCGATTGGTGTCTTTAAGTAACATCGCAAGGTTATTAAGGTCACGAGCTACAGCAGGATGCTTAGACCCGTAACTAATCTCATCAATTTCTAAGGCTCGGCGCATCAGCGGCTCGGCCTCCGAAAGTCGGTTCGTGTCCTGAAACAATTGAGCTAGGTTGTTGAGGGCGACGGAAACCGCAGGATGCTCCATCCCATAGTCAGTCTCAACAATTTTCAAGACACGACGCATCAATGGCTCAGCCTCCCCAAGTCGATTTGTGTCTTGAAGCAACGACGCGAAATTGTTAAGTACAGCGGCGACATCGGGATGCACCGGTCCATAGCTGGACTCAGCTATCTGTAAAGCGCGACGCATTAACGGTTCGGCTTCCACTAGTCGATTCGTTTCCAGAAGTACTTGGGCAAAGTTGTTGAGGCGAATGGCAATCTTGGGATGCATTGGGCCATAGCTTGCCTCGTCGATCAGCAAGGCTCGGTGCAACAGCAGTTCTGCCTCGGCAAGTCTGTCTGTCACCTGAAGCAATTGCGCAAGGTTATTGAGACGAATGGCAACCTTGGGATGCATTGGGCCATAGCTTGCCTCGTCGATTTTCAAAGCACGGCGCATCAAAGGCTCCGCCTCCGCAAGTCGATTCGTGGCCTTGAGCAACATCGCAAGATTATTAAGACTGACGGCGACTTCAGGATGCTCCGACCCAAAGGCAGCCTCGGAGATCTGCAAGGCACGGTGCATAAGAGGTTCAGCCTCCTGCTGCCTATTTGTTATATACAACAGCTGTGCAAGATTACTCAAAACGACAGATGCCCGAAAATGCTCTGAGCCAAAGACTTTTTCAACCAAGGCCAACGCACGGCGAAGGTATTTCTCGGCATCTGGGTAACGACTGGCGTGCCTATAGAGATAGGCTAGTTCATGAATCCAATTTAGGACATGTGGTAGCAAGTCCTCAGAGGGAGAATCACCTGCTTCACGGATGCGACGCTCTAACTCCACGACGCGGAAAGCCTTTTCCTCAAACGGCAGTGCGTCGACCATGTCGTAACCCGAGAAAACTTCTTCTTTAAGCTGACTCAGCGGCACCGGTTCCGGCACGAACTCGAACTGATGGCTGCGGTAGCGCCAGAAGTCGGGGGCGTGGGTGTGCAGGAGGGTGATGGCGTATTCGGCCAGCCAGAAAACGACGGGGCAATACAGCTTTTCCCAGCGTTCGCGTGAGGCGTTGAGGACGCGCAGCGTCGGCTGGCTGTCGCTGCCAAAAGGAATGCTTGCTTCGATGTCGAGGATGAAGACGGCTGCGGGCGGCGTATCGGTCAATTGAGACTCGACATGTCGCAGAACGCT
Organism: uncultured Verrucomicrobiota bacterium; assembly: GCA_903838675.1. Classification (GTDB taxonomy): domain Bacteria; phylum Verrucomicrobiota; class Verrucomicrobiia; order Verrucomicrobiales; family Verrucomicrobiaceae; genus Prosthecobacter. Next base: position 8,350 of record CAILZI010000217.1, on the reverse strand, counting down.
TTCCACACCTGCTGGCAGCGAGATCACAAGGATGCCGGGTGTTTCATCGCTGAAACGTTTGACGAGTGAGTCACGCAAAGGGCGGTTGTCGCAGATGGCAAAGCTCAGCGAAAAGGTGCCGCCGGAGACCTGCAACATGCGGCGAAACGCTGCGAGATCGCCCGCCTGACGTTGTGAGTCAGGGGATTCTTCCGCGACGCGGCTGCTGAGCATGTGACTCATGACTGGGCAGGTGGCGGAGGCTCGGGCGCTTCCAGTTCTTCAATGGCAGGATTCACCCCATACCATTCCACATCATTCCGGTAAAGGAGCAGGGCGCGACTGTCGAGCAGCTGGCGGAAGGCCTTTTCATTGGCTTCCGTGCAGACAAGCAGACCCGTGCGCCGAACCTCGTCGATGAGAGGCCAGTGGTCGGAACGCAGCTGACGGCGATAGCTGCGCATCATTTCGAAGCGGCAGCGGCGCACGCCTTTTTCACCGATGGGCAATCCTTCCGTGACAATGGACTCGCGGATAAAGCTCATCAACTCCGTTGGCTGGCCGCCAGTGAGCGCGATGAGATCATCACGCACGGAGTCAGATTCAAAGAGCATCTCTTCACCGACGCTGATCTTTTGAAGGCGGGCAGCGATGATGTCATGGAACTTGGCGTAACCGGGAGGATGCCGTTCGAACTGGGGCGGCGGCGTCTGAATCTTGGTCATGGGCACCACGGGCAGATGGCCACTGTAGAGGCGGCGTATGTTGGATTCGTGATGCGAGTAGGCCAGCTCGATGGGAAGTGTGTAGATCACATGACACTGAAAGCCGGTGAGCTGTGCCGCGCGGTGGATGAAGAGATACTCCGTGGTGAGGCATCCCGCCTTCTCATGCGGACGCGTGATCATTTTGTCGAGGTCATCCACAATGACGACGAGGCCCCGATAGCCATTCCGCTGTAGTCTGCTCACGGCATCGCCGATGACCTCGTTGGCGGCAGTCATCCAGTTGCCGGTGTCCGGCTCCAAGGCAGCACGGACCTTGCGGCGGGCTTCCGGGCTGCCACGTAGAGTGCCTGAGAGCGATGCCATGCCCGCTTCGAGATCAATGCCATCGAATTCGATTTCCGTGAGGGCCAGCTCTTTGAGGCGCTGAAGGCGACCTTTGAAGTACCCAGGCTCGAGTCTAATATTGAGCCGTTCGCGAAACTGCGTGGCGATTTGGCGGATGATGGCGACGAGGACTTCGGGGAAGTCGATGTCGTTGCTGTCAAGTTCCTGCTCTGCCTGCACCTGCACCACGAAAAAGGGCTGACCATCGGCACTTTCCTTTTCCAGGCTTTGGCGCAACTGCCAGAGTTCGGTACTCTTGCCACAGCCACGGTGCCCGGAAAGCACCTGGCAGCAGGGTCCTTGGGAAAAAGAGATCTTCTGCCGCAAGCGCGCCACGGTGCCGCTGTGTCCACGCACATCATCAAGGTCGATGTAGAGATCCTGCTGCCCTTTGTGAAGCGGCGCGGGGTCGAAGGCGTTGTAGATGCGTTTGAGAGAGTCGCTCATGCAGACGTTGGTATGGCCGAGATCAATACGGCAGGGGCAAACAATCTGAAACTTGTATCTCAGGCCGCCCAGGAGGCAACTGCGGGTTTGCTTTTGAGACCGCCAGCAAGCAGGCAATCCTTGCCATTTTTGCTGAAGGCGCTTAATAGGTTGCTAATGCCTGACGTCGCGAAGCCAGCCCATGCACCGGCGGAAAAAGCCACCCAGGCTTTAAGTGCGCCGAGTTTAAGCAGCATAGAAGAGCACTACAAACTGCTCAGCTGCCTGCTGGATTACATTCCTGACCGGATCTACTTCAAAGACAAGCAGGGGGCGTTTGTGCTCGTGAGCCGGTCTGAGGCCGAGTACCTGGGAGCCGTGGAACCGGCGGAGGTGATCGGTAAAACGGACTTCGATTTCTTCGAGCATTCACTGGCCCAGGCCGCGGAGGAGGATGAGCAGGAACTGATGCGGCTGGGCAAATCCATCACCGGCAAAGAGGAGAAAAAGCGTTTGCTGGACGGCCGCACGGGCTGGGCGCTGGTGACGAAGATACCGCTGCGCGACGCCGATGGCGGCATCATCGGCACCTGCGGCATCTCCAAAGACATCACGGCGCTCAAGGAGACCGAGGAGGCCTTGTACAAAGCCAACGCTGCACTGGCCTCGCAGAAGGCGCTGCTGGAGCAATCCATGGCGGAGCTGCAGCAGACCAAGCTGGAACTGGTGCAGCAACTGGCCCTGCGTGAGCGGGTGGAGGACGAACTCGTGCGCGCCAAGCGTGAGGCCGAGGAGGCCAGCAGCGGTCTGGGCCCCTTCTTTCAGGTGGCGCTGGACATGCTCTGCATCGCGGGCATGGACGGTTTCTTCAAGCGCATCAATCCAGCCTTCTGCACCACGCTGGGCTACACAGAGAAAGAGATGCTGGGCAAGCCCTTCCTCGAATTCGTGCATCCCGAGGACCGGCCCAAAACTGTGGCGGCGGTCGAGCGACTGGAGGCCGGGCAGAACCTGGTCAATTTCATCAACCGTTATCAGCATCATGACGGGAGCTACCGATGGATCGAATGGACTGCCGCGCCCAATGCCGCCAAAACGGCAATCTATGCGGCGGCGCGAAACATCACCCAGCGCATTCACATCGAAGACGAACTGCGCATGGCGCGTGAGGCGGCCGAGGCGGCGAACCGGGCCAAGAGCACCTTCCTGGCGAACATGAGCCATGAGATTCGCACGCCGATGAACGGAGTCATCGGCATGACGGAGCTGCTGCTGAACACGCGGATGACCGGCGACCAGCGAGGTTATCTGAACCTCGTGCGTCAGTCGGCCGACTCCTTGATGACGGTGCTCAATGACATCCTGGATTTCTCCAAGATCGAAGCGGGCAAGCTGGACCTGGACAAGCATGAGTTTGATCTGCGTGACGCCGTCGGCGACACTCTGCAAACCCTGGCGATCCGCTCGGCGGAGAAGGATCTGGAGCTGGCCTATCACGTGAAACCTGATGTGCCCGACTGCCTGATCGGCGACATCAGCCGACTGCGGCAAATCATCATGAACCTGGTGGGCAATGCCATCAAGTTCACCCCCCGTGGTGAAATCGTGGTGGAGCTGTGCGTGGAGAGCCGGACGGAGGATCAGGTGACGCTGCATGTGCAGGTGTCAGACACGGGCATCGGCATCGCCAAAGACAAGCAGGCGCAGGTGTTTGAATCCTTCACGCAGGCGGAAAGCTCCACGACGCGCCGTTTCGGCGGGACCGGTCTGGGTCTGGCCATTTCCAAACAGCTTGTTGAGCTCATGAACGGGCGCATGTGGCTGGAGAGCGAGCCGGGCAAGGGCAGCGTCTTTCACTTCACCGCACATTTTGAACTGGACACCCAGAAGCCGCATGCATCGCGGTTGCTGCCGGATGAACTGCGCGATTTCCAGGTGCTGGTGGTGGACGACAATGCGACGAACCGCATGATTCTTGAGGAAATGCTCAAGTCCTGGGAGCTGCGACCGGTCCTAGCCGCCAGCGGTTCCGAGGCTTTGAAAATCCTGGAGCAGTCCCATGCCGATGGCGCCCCCATCCCGCTCATACTGCTCGACTTTATGATGCCTGAGATGGATGGCGCAGAAGTTTGCCGCCAGCTCAAGCAGCGTTTGAGCAGCGCTGCGCCCAAGATCCTGATCCTATCCTCTGGAGGCAACCTGACCGCCCAGATCGGTGATGAAGACCTGGGCTATGAGCGCTGCCTGACCAAACCGGTGAAGCATTCGGATCTCTTTGATACGATCAGCCGGGTGATGGGGGGACTGATTGCGGATGACAAAACCGGCACTGCACTGGAAACGCCCGGAGTGCAGAGCGCGGCCCCGATGAAACTGCTGCTCGCAGAGGATGGCAGGGTGAATCAGCTCGTCGCCATCAAGCTGCTGGAGGATCGGGGGCATCAGGTCACGCTGGCAAACAACGGCCGTGAAGCATTGACGATTCTATCAACCCAGTCCTTCGACGCGATCCTCATGGACATCCAGATGCCCGAGATGAACGGGCTGGAAACCACCAAAGTTATTCGCCAAAATGAAATCGGCACGGGCAGGCACGTGCCCATCATCGCCATGACGGCCAATGCCATGAAAGGTGACCGTGAGCATTGTCTTGCCGCAGGGATGGATGACTACATTGCCAAACCGATTCATTCGGCGGAGCTTTATCCACTGCTGGAAAAGTATGCCGAGCTCAGCCAAGCCCACAATGCCGAGCCCCTGCCCTTCGGCTCTGCGTGTGATGCCCCCGTTTTCGACGCCGCCACTTTCTCCGACAACATTGGCGATGGCCCGCTGATGCTGGAGTTGATCCGGCTGTTTTGTGAGGAGTCGCAGCCGATGCTTGGCAATGCCTGCCTGGCACTGCATGAACTTGATGCTGAAGCCTTGCATCACGCCGCCCATTCCCTGCAGGGACTGGTGGGCAATTACGCGGCCACGCCGGCATTCAACGCCGTTTGTGCGCTGACTCAATGCACGCGGGATGGCAATCTTCTGCAGGCGGGGAAAGTCCTCGCGGTGGTGACGGATGAAATCGCGCGGCTGCGTGAGGCGCTGGTGGAGTTTGAGAAGGAGCTGGAGTGAGGGGGGAATGGAGACAGGTGAAGGTTTGTGCCACCACTACGCGGTTCCACTGGACTTGTGGGTGCGGGTTATCCATATCCGTGGACTGGCCCCCGACTACTGTTGTGTCAGCGCTACGCGCTGTCAGATGAACCGCCACAACGCAGCCGTGGTCAAGGCTGGGTGCATGTGGGGAGACGGATGGAGGAATGCCCAATCTGCATTATAGCAGTTTCCAAAACTCATTTCTGTTAGCAGGCCGTCCCTTGCTCGAAAGTCGTGGTCTTCGGCGGCGGCGGGCTGGGGACAGCCCTCCTACCAGCGCTGGCAGGGCGATTGGTCCACCAAGCGCCGCTGTGCGGCCCCAGATTCGCTTTTCGGAAATGAGTTTCGGAAATCGCCATACGCACGGCCTCAATGCTGTGCATGCGGGGAGAAGATTTCACCGCCACGAGGAGAGAAGGTAAAAGATGCTGAAGCCGATTCCACCGAGGATTAACAGAACAGCGCACAGGGTGACCAAGGTTGTGTAAACCCAAAAGTCGAAGGGGCTGTCTTCGCGGCGGCAGCGTTTGCCGCGATAGGTGATTTCATTCTGAGTCAATGACCGCCAGGAGACGAAGGTGAAGATCAGGCCGAAAATGAAGAGGCTGAAAATGCCTGCCAGTTCATTGGACATCATGGTGGTTGAACAGGTGAGGCTGATTTTTTTATCAGCGGATCTTTGCGCGCAAACGGATGGAAGCGCCGAGCGTAGCGAGACAGACGACCATCGGGAGCCCGAAGGGTGAACGCAGTAAATCAATGGCAAATGAAGGAATCCGTTCTTCGATGAATCCACGAAGGACGCGTGGGTCAGAATGGTCGGAGTCTTTCGCGGCAGTGCTCCGGCCATTTTGACTCGCTGTGCGCATTCGTCGGGCTCCAAGCAGCATTCATTGAATTCGGAGAGGGTTTGCAGGTCGTGCTCAAGACTGCCTCACTCCGCCATGAATATGGGAGCAGGGCCTTGGCGCAATGGTCAGGGGCGGAGCAGTGAGTTGCTGAAGTCGATGCCTATGAATATTAACAGGGCAGCGATGAGGATGTTCACGGTTAAGAGGAACCAAAAATTGAACGGGTTGTCATCGCGGCGGTAGCGTTTGCTGCGATAGGTGAACTGTTGCCGAGTCCATGAGCGCCAGGCGTTGAAGGTGAGGAGCAGGCCGAGAATGAACAGGATGAAGATTTGTGCCAGCGCGTTGGACATCATCGTGGTTGGGCGGGTGCTTTGCGGAAGGATCGAGGATGAGTAGGAGGACGAGGACGATCTGGAGTGCGGAGCAGTGGGGGCTTTGTGGAGCGGCAGGATCGAGGACGATGTGACCTATCGGCGGACAGGGATGGCTTTGGGGACGGGGTCGCTTTGAGGGATGGGAATGGCGACAGGGGCTCCGCCGGGGGCGCTGGTGCTTTGGTAGGGGTCGTTGCCGAGGACGACGCTGGATACGGGGGTGACGGGGATGACGCGGGATTCGCCTTCGACGAAGAGAGCGCGCGGGGGGGTGACGAGGAGCTGGGAGGCGGGGTCTTTGGCGTCCCAGCCTTTGGGTTTGCCTTCGGTGACCATGGCGAAGACGGAGGCCCACAGGGGAAGCGCGGCGGTGGCGGCGGTGGTTTTGGCGCTGATGGGGATGTCTTTGTCATGCCCGATCCAGACGAGGCAGGTGAGAGAGCGATCTGAGCCGATGAACCAGGCGTCGGTGCGGTCGTAGGTGATGCCGCCGTAGCCGGCGATGCTTTTGTTGGCGAGGCCGTGGGCGATGAGGGGCTTGCGATATTCGGGGCGCTCCATGCCGGTGATGAGGGTATCGCGCACATGGGCGACGGCGGCAGGTGAGAAGACTTCGGTGCTGCGGATGATGGGGGTGAGGAGAAGGTGCGGGGCGGCGCACTGGCGGCCGTCATTGGCGATGGCGGTGAAGGCGCGGGCGATCTCGATGAGGCGCAGGGGGCTTTGACCCAAAGTGAAGGCGGCTTCGGTACGCAGAGGGGTGGTGAAGCCGCAGCGGTTGAGGGCGGAGCGGAGGGGATCGAGCCCGACCTGATAACTGAGGCGCACGGTGGCGGCGGTGCGGTTTTCGAGGAGGGACTCCATGGGGGTGATGGTGCCGCCGGTGTAGGCGATGGGCTCGCCATCGGCAGCGCCCCACTCGCCGAGGGTGCCGGTGAGTCCGCCGATCATGGCCTGCTTGTTGTCGAGCGGGCCGTCGATCTGGGGTGCGTCGGTGACGTCTGGCTGCGCGGTGAGTGCGGCGGCATAGACGAGAGGGAGAAAGGCGGTGCCGGGAGGGCGGACGCCTTCGAGCGCGCGATTGAAGGGGCTGGTGGTGAAGTCGCGCCCGCCCTGCATGGCGACGATGGCGCCGGTGTTGTTGTCCAAGACGATGACGGCACCCTGGAGGTCTTTGTCCTTGGGGGCCACGGTGTCGAGGTGCTGGCGTACGAGAACGTCGAGACGGTGCTGCCAGTCGAGGCGCAGGGTCATGGACATCTCAGGCGGGTTGCCGGGCTTGAAGCCGAGGCGCTGAAATTCGGCGCGAGCGGCGGCGAGCATGTAGCCGGTGCGGACGCGGTTTTTGTCATGCCGGATGACGACGGGCAGGGCGCGGGCGGCGGTAGCCTCGGCCTCGGTGATGCTGCCGGTCTCGGCCATGCGCTGGAGGGTGAGATCGCGCTTTTGTTTGGCGAGGGCAGGCTGGGTGATGGGGGAGAAGGCGACGGGGGCCTTGATGATGCCGGCGAGGGTGGCGGACTCGACGAGGGAGATGTCGTGAACGTCTTTGCCAAAGTAGCAGCGCGCTGCGGCACCGACGCCGCTGCAACCGGTGCCGAGGTAGATGCGGTTGAGGTAATGGGTGAGGATCTGCTCCTTGGTGTATTCGCGCTCGATGCGCATGGAGAGGAAGATCTCGGTGAGCTTGCGCTCGTAGCTGCGGCCCTGAAGGCCGAAGGCATTGCGGGCGAGCTGCTGGGTGATGGTGCTGCCGCCCTGGCGGATGCCGCGTGAGGTGAAGTTTTTCAACGCAGCGCGGCTGAGACCGACGAAGTCGAAGCCGGGGTGGGAAAAGAAGCGGGCGTCTTCGGTGGCGATGATGGCCTGGACGAGGGTGATGGGGACGTCATTGAGGGTGACGATCTCGCGCTCGATGTCGCTGGCGCTGCCGATGGGCTCGCCTTTGGCCCCTTTGATGAGGGTTTCATTCTGGCCGCGAGTGAGGGCGGCCATGTCAAATGTGGCGGCGAGGCTGGCGTAGTGGTGCCAGATGAGGCCGAAGGTGGTGAGGCCGATGAGCACGAGCACTGCGCACGCACCGCTGATGAAACGGAACCAGCGCGGGAGGCGGCGGCAGCGAGTTAGAAGAGCGGTGAGGAGGGTGCGGAGCATGAGCGAGGGAATGACGAAACCAGAATGATGAATGACGAATGCTAGATGCTGGTATGTTTACTGTGGGGGCTGAGGGGGGCGGTTTGGGATAGGTCTTCCAGGGCCTATGCGACCCATATGGCCTATGCAGGGGCCGGGGTGGTGAGGGAGCGCTGGGGAAAGAAGAGAAAGCATCAGCGGAAGAAGCGATCGAAGAAGCCGCCGCCGCCGGGGGGTGGGCGGTCGCGGTACTGGGGGGGTGGGGGCTGGCCGCCGTAGTAGTAGCCGGGCGGAGGCATGTTGATGAGATCGGGTGTGAGGGGGT
>CAILZI010000216.1 GCA_903838675.1 uncultured Verrucomicrobiota bacterium | reverse complement strand
CCGCCGATGCCCAGCGGGTTCTCCAGGCTCTGGTCCGGGCCTGCGCCGAAGCCATCAATGGAAATGGAGAAGCTTTCGACTCGGAGTTTGCTCATGGGTTGGTTCTTTGATGTGGGAGTTGTGTTTGCGCAAGAATGTTCAGCCGGCTTATTGTGGCAATGGCCACTCGCCAACAAAATCAACATGAACTCTGTTGGACGACCACTCGATGGGGCCCACGTTCTGAACCATATCCACATCGGCTTGTTGGAGCGTGTGGCCGGTGCTGTCGAGCAGGCGGATGAATCCAGGCGCATCACTAGCACTGCCCGGCATGGCCCAAAGCATCGGAATGCGATAGACGACCATGGAAAATCGGCCGTCCGGACTGTGCTCAGAATGATACTCCTCGGCGGAGGCTTTGAGATAGAATTGGAGCGACATCCACGCAGCAAGGGGCAGAGTGCCAACAAGTCCGGCTAGGAGCAGGAGGCGCTTCGCTGCGGATGCTTTCTTGGTGTTCATTGATGGGAGACGGCCAGTAATTCCTGGCATGCAACTGTCGAACGGATTTGCCGACTCAATACGCCAAAGCCAGCCCAAGTGGGATCAAGCTGTGCGAGGGGGGTAAACAAGATGCATTTTGCAGCATATCCCGTGGCCGCATCCACGGCGCGTGAGCTTGCCCCTCAACGAGCTGCGGGCTGCTTTTTTGGATGCAAAGCGCCAGGCATGCTTTTTTGGGATTGCTGATTCAGATAGAAACCTGCAGCGAACAGTCCACAGGCTAAAACCAGCATTGAAACGTAGCCAGGCCCGCTCTTCGCCGCAGCAATCCATTCGGCGTTCTGGCTGAGATCTGAATGGCAGTGGGGACACTTCAACGCTTGCCTGGAGATGGCTTCACGGCACATCGGGCAAAGGCCCGTGCCGCCCGGTCTGAGGGTGATCTTCATCGACATATGATTGGACGGCTTTGAAGTTAGGCGAGCAGGCTGAGGGTGAACCGATGGACTGGGTGCGTCCCAATCGCGTCATGGCTGACGGATTTGCTGCCATTTTGTGCGAATCTAGCAAAAATGCCGGCGTGTAAGCAAGAGGCTTGTGATTTCAAAAAAGAGGCCAGGGCCAAGGATGACGCTTGCGGCAAGCCCCTCCTGTGCGGTTGAGGAAGGGAGCGCCTCCGAAACAAAGGATGTGGCAGACCCGCCTCTCTGGAGACGAGCCTGCCAAGGTCGGAGTCATGGATTGGATTACTTGATCTGCTTGCGAATGGCCTCGCTCACGGCCTCCCCTAGAACGGTGGTTCCATTGATCACCTGCACATGAAAGCCGTGATACTTCTTTCCGGACTCTTCGACCATCTTGTAGCTCCGCCTGCCTGAACGCTCGCTGTGCGTGCGCACGTACTCAAACGCCACCTTGGGCGTCTCGACGTCCAGGTACCTGCCGTTGGCGTCCACGGTGATTTTCATTTCACCGGATTTCTCCACGGCGATGCTGTCGGCACCGCGCCGGAGATTGGCGGCATACAAGGCCCATTTCAGCGTCACTCCATCGAGCTTGGTGCCCGTGTAATTGGTGATGCGCACTTTGAGCCAATTTGCGGTGACGTATTTTTCCGTTTTGATGTCGGCTGATTTTTTTTCAACCTCAGGTTTTACGGCGACGTCGACTGAACCTGCCGAGGCTGCACTGGCAAACAGAAGACTGCAAAGAATCGCAAGACGAGTATTCATAGAATTAGGGTGTGGAGTGATGACCTCATTAAAGTGACTGAAACTGCGGCATGAAGTGACGAGATCGGATCACCTCAGCCGCGCAGAACTGAAGACGGAACCAAACGGTCGCTTCAGCAGCGCTCCTGGCAGAGCCATCGGTGTCGGCGTATGCCTGTGTGGACGTTGCAGGATTCAGCCCCTTTGTGAGGCGAAACCAGGCCGACATGCTGCGCCAGCCGAATCACCCCATGCCAACCCGCCATGTCCAGAGGGTCGCTTTCAGAGGGAGAAGGCTCATGCGCCAGTTCCTGTTTCAGTTCATCATCATCGGGATTCAAGACGCCGACCAGTTGCGAAGCCTCCTTCACCACTGCGGCACCACGCCAGCAGCACTGCTCCATGCCGAGCGTGAGCAGGATTAAGATGGTTGGGATAAGCAGGCACCAGCGCATGGGATGGGCGGTTGTACCATTAAACGAAAGGATGTCGTGGTGGCTATCACAGGCTTTGAAAGCTTTCTCGAAATGCCCCGGAATGACAGGCCGGAGGCATTGCCTCCCATGGACAGCCGGGACGGCTATCCTCCAGATGAAAAAGTTTCCAAGTTTCCAGCTCCATAGGATGGAAACATGGAAACTTTGCACCTCAGGCCAGCCGAGTGGCAACGGAGCGCATGGAGTGGCAGCACTGCACGTTGCTGGGATTCAAGCGTGCAAGTTGTGGCCTCCGGCGGGAGAGACGCGCTTACGCTTAGGGCAGACGAAGCTTGGTGGCGGGGCCGGTCACTTCGAAATGAAAATGGGGGTCTTCACAGTCGGTGTGAATCTCCGTGACCCGAATCGGCAGAAGATGCGGAACTTCCAGCGAAAGGTAGGCGGCTGATGCTGCCAGAGTTTCCAGGGATGCTGAGTCGTCGGGCTCGAACAGCCCCCGGGCAATTTGCTCCAGAGAGGGTTCGCAGAGGATTTCTCCGCTGGCCGGTGGAAGGTCGTCCCGACACCACAAGGTGGCCCGTGCGCAGCGCTTCTCGAGAGGGTCGCCTTTAAGTTTCGCCACAAACTGAAGGCTCATTTCCCGCCGCGCTGCTTCGTCGTTCATGGGGACATCAGAGCATGGTTAGAGTTCACTTTGCAAGGTTTTTTGTACGCAATCCTCCTGTGCTTTCCTATCCGGCATGGCATGTTGAATCCCGTCTTTCTTCAACACTGGGTTGGGTCCCCCTGTCTTAGCCGGTACAACCTGCGGTCTTGTCTGCGTCCTGCTGCGCATCCGGCTCCCGTTGGATGAAGACTGAAAGCGAGATCCCATGCTCCAAGATGAGCCCGCGATTGCTGCAAGGATTGGTGTTTTTGACCGCCAAAGTCGCTTGAATGAGTTCGACCATCCAGGCGGCTTTGTCCGCTGCAAAGGCATTGCACCTGACGCTGTGGGTCAAGATTCTGCAGGCGCTTTGAAGGCCATCGATTTCAGCCTGGCTGAGCTCCTTGTGCTTGCTGCTGTAAACCGCGAAATCGATCACCTTTAGTGCCGCGAGGGCTGCCTCCTTTTCCATGTCCTCCTCCTTTCGAGTGTATTGGCATTTCTGCCAAGAAGAAATGGGAAATGACTGATACTTCATCAAAGTGACATCCTCTGTACGGCACGGCTTTTGACTCGTCCGTCCCATCTCCAGCTAAGCGGGGCCTTTCATTAATAAATACGTTTTCAAAATAAAATGTGTTGGTGACTAAATGTTTTCTTTATAACCTCCGAGAGTGGTAGAAATCTTGCTACACCTTTTGTCTTGAATTCCAGCACATTACACATCGATGCCCCAGAATACCTCTGCGGGTTAATTGAACTTTTGAGCAACCCATGAGCTCCTCTTCCCTCCCCAAAGAACTGCGTGAGTTAATGCGCTCGACGGGTCAATTTGTCTCCAGAGCCATTTTGATCACTCCATACAAGGTTGAAGGAACGGTTATTTTTGATCAGAATGGCGATCAACCGGGGGTTCGTGGAAGCTTCATTCCGACCAAAACGAGAATCACGATTGCGGAAAATGAACGCTGTCAGCTGCTCATGGAGAAATCAAACATCGTCCTGAACGTGCGGATGTCCCCAGTGCGATCAGAGACCAGCGATGCGGAATATTTTCGTTTCGAAATCGCTGTCTGGGAGCCCATGGCATGATCCCTCTGGGAAGGTAGGGGCGCGCTGCGCCCAAATCGTTCGGTTCTATCGCTGCCTTGGCATCTATCTCGCTCTCCCTGCCTCTGGTCACGTCTTCGTGCCAGCACAGGACGTATGCTGTATGCAATGAATGACATCTTTCCAGGCACACTCAGCTCACCACGTGCAGCTTCCTCCATGAGTCTGTCACCTTCCACGCCCCCCTTTCGCTGGCTCCTGCTGCTGTGCAGCGTGGTGGTGTCCCTGTCCTCCTGCCGCACCGCAAAGAGTGTCGTCGAGGCGGTGGAAGTGAAGCCTTCCAGCTTTCTGACCCACGCCAAAGACCTCAAGGAAGACCGCAATCGCTCCCCCTTCATTGGCAACTGGTGGAGCACAGACAAGACGCTGCTGGCGGCCGCAGACCGCTGCCGCAAAATCTACGTCGCGCCGGTAGTGTATCAGAACGTGCGCCCGGACAAAACCATCGTCGCGGAGGTGGAGCACGACGCCGCATGGAGGACGCGCCACCTGCCGGTGATGGCAGAGTACATGCGCACCAAGTTCAAGGAGGCCTTCCGCAAAGCCAAAGATCCGCGCTACACCGTGGTGGATGCTCCGCAGGCGGACGCACTCACCCTGCAGCTCTCTTTGCTGGAGTGGGGGCCAAACACCTACACCGGCGTGCTTTCGCGCCAGGTGGTGGACTTTTTCACCTTCAACGTCGGCGGTGAGGCCACGATGCGAAACACGCGAGGGTACATGGCGATCGAGGGCCGGGTGGTGGAACCGCGCACGCACCAGCCTTTCTTTGAGTTTGCCGACAAGGAGTATGCCAAGGTCGTGCTTATCATCTCGATCCAGGACTTTCGCCGAAATGGACAGGCTTACTTCGCCGTCAAGGAATGGGCCGCCCAACTTGAGAAACTTCTCCACGCCAAGCCGGGAGAAAAAGTGTCAGGCAGTCCGCCTGTCGTTCTCTTCAACTACTAGAACGAGACTGGCCGCCTCGCCTGCTGCCCCTGACCGGCCGGTTGGTTCGACGCTTTGAGTATGTCAAAGTGTTGTAACATAGTTTTTTAAATGGTTATTTAACGCTTTTAACGCGATTATAAAAGGCGCTTCCAGAGTTCTGAATAGGCGTCATCCAACGTCTGGAAACCTAGCCTGCGGACCTCTCCCTGGCACCCGGATTGGAATCGGCCATCCGGTGGATGTAGATCGAGAGCGATATGCCGCCTTTCAGGATCTCGTCTCGATGGATGCCAGTCTGGGGGCTGCTGCCCAGGAACTCAGTGTGGATGAGACTTACAAGCGAGGCCGCCTTATTCGAGATGTCGTCGTTGCCTTGAACGCTCTGCAGCAGACTGCTGCAAGCACTTCGAAGCCCCTTGATGTCGTCGGGGCTAAGGTCCTTGTGGCCGCTTTGGTAGACAATGACGTCGATTGCTTGAAGGGCGACGAGGGCTGGCTCATTTTGCATGGATCGCCTGTATGGGGGAGCCTGAGTTCTTAGTCAAGTGCATCATTAAACCATGACTGACCTTTCGTGAATATGACTCTAAAAGCGTCGCAATTCCAGGGGGAGAATGGGTGCGAATTTAATAAATCCATCAATTGAATAAGCCACACAAAGGATTGTCTGACAAGACTTTATCTACCTTGTTAATCAGGACGTATTCAGCAGAGTCTCACTTGCCATGCAACATGGCATGCCCTCCGGTCGTTCACACGCGCCAGTTCATGAATCACCCGCTCAGCCGTCGTCATTTCCTTAGTGCGCTCGGGCTTGCTGCCGGAAGTGCTGGCTGGAATACCGGCGGTGCGGCACTGGCTGGGCTGGCCCCCACTCGCCGTGCTGGAGGCCCCCGTTTGAAAACCGCGCTCAACGCCTACTCCTTCAGCAAACTCCTCAATGACCATGTCAAAGGCCGTGGTGCCGGCATGACCCTGCTGCAGCTCTGCGACTTCTGCGCCCGCCATGACTTTGATGCGGTGGACCTCACCGGCTACTTTTTCCCCGGCTACCCCGAAGTGCCGGCGGACAATGTGCTGTTTGAGGTCAAACGCCGCGCTTTCGACCTCGGGCTGGACATCAGCGGCACCGGCGTGCGGAACAACTTCACCACGGCAGACAAGGCCCTGCGTGCGGAGGGCGTCCGGCACATCCAGCAGTGGGTCGAAGCCGCCGCACGGCTGGGCGCGCCGGTGCTGCGCGTCTTTGCCGACACCCAGATGAAGTCGCAATCCTGGCAGACGGCCTCCGCTGGTGCCACACGAGAACAGGTGGAGGAATGGATCGCCGCCGACCTGCGCACCTGCGCCCAGCAGGCCGCGAAGTTCGGTGTCATCATCGGCGTGCAGAATCACGGCGACTTCCTCCAGACCGGCACGGAGCACCTCAGCCTGATCCAGCGCGTGGATTCCCCCTGGTGCGGCCCCATCGTGGACACCGGCTACTACAAGTCCGCCGATCCCTACGCGGACATGGCCCAGGTGGCGCCGTTTGCCGTGAACTGGCAGATCAAGGAGAGCCCCTTTGGCGCGGGCCACGCGGTGCGCACCGATCTGCCCCGGCTGCTCACGCTGATTCAGCTGGCGGGGTATCGCGGCTATCTGCCGATCGAGACCTTATCAGCAGCAGGTGCCGAGTACGATCCCTTCAAAGTCGTCCCGGCATTCCTGGCCGAACTGCGCGCTGCCATGGAGGCAACCTCAGCCGTAGCTCCTCCAACCGCCCCTGAAGAGTCTTACCCTGCGCCCTCTGCCACGTCTGCGAAGCCTGCGCGCAAGCCTCCGAACAAGAAGAAGGCCCGACCACTCCCACCTCAATGACACCCAACCTGCGACACACCTGGCTCTTGCTCTGGATTCTCGCCCTCTGGCAGATCCCATCTCCTGCACCTGCGGCCGATGCGGCCAAAAATGACGAAGCCTATGCGCCGCACACGCCTACCCTGATTTTCTATCTCTCCGAGTTGAAGAATCAGCAGGACTCAGATGCGATCCAGGCTTCGCTGCAAAAGCTCAAAAGCATCCGGAAGGTGAACCTCAGCCTTGCACGTGGCTATGCCCAGGTGCGGTTTGATTCCCACGTGGTCAGCTACCATCAGGTCGCCCAGGCCATCGCGGATGCGGGCACGGCGCTGGGGAGGAAATTTGACCCACGTCTGAAAGTCCAGGTGCCCACCTACTCCGCCGAAAGCAATGCCGCCAGGGTGGATGCCGTCTTCGCCGGGAAGCGCCTGAATCAGCGCGTGCACATCGTGCCGCTCGACAAAACCAAGGGCGAATTCCTGATCCATTTCCTGCCACTGGAGATCGACCCCGCCGTGGCCGGGCCCCAAGGCTTCAATGGCGGCCATCTCAATCACCCCATCCATGATGCGCCACCGCGCGGTCTGGGTCTGCAGTTCAGCTATGTCGCCGAAGACGATACCAATGCGCCGTCACGATGATTTGCGGCACATTTTGAACCTTTCTGATAGGCGGGCTGCCTAACCACGTTGGACACTCTCAACCAAG
Organism: uncultured Verrucomicrobiota bacterium; assembly: GCA_903838675.1. Classification (GTDB taxonomy): domain Bacteria; phylum Verrucomicrobiota; class Verrucomicrobiia; order Verrucomicrobiales; family Verrucomicrobiaceae; genus Prosthecobacter. Next base: position 14,566 of record CAILZI010000216.1, on the reverse strand, counting down.
TTGAAAACCCTTATTGGTTTCCTTGTCCCCAACTCCTATGATCAAAGTCCATTTTTATGCTCCAGGCGCGATTGAGGTCGGTGCTCTGGAACTGCCCAGCGTTCCGCGTGTCGGCGACTACTTCCGTTGTACGCCCGTTGGTGGTGGCGGTTCCGATGAGACCCCGTCGGTGGTCCATGATCACTTCAAGGTTTCCGAAGTGATCTATGACTTGGTGGACGGCACCGTGGACTGCCTGGGCGCAGAGACGGACGAGTTCCGCTGAACATCGCCTGATTGTCTCTTTTGACCTGTCATTGTTAATACATATTTAATATGTATTAACAATCTGTATTTATTTCTGAATGTGCCGATTAAGTAGGGGCACAGCGCTTGGCTCACCTCGCAAAGCATGCCTTGGAAGGATTGGTCACACCATTCTTGAGCTGGTGGCTTGCCCACCTGGCTGCTCATGAGAGGAGGATAGTCGTCTCCACCGCCCTTGGTGGACGTGCCTTCGATTGTTCGGTCGTGCGGAAAAAGCTGGATGAATAAAGTGGGCAAAGACGCGCTCACCGGTACGTGGCGGCTATTTGTGCCCTCGCTGTACATTATATATTTAACATGTATTAATATTATTTATATCCTTCTCAATGTGACGTTTAAGCGACTTTATTCTTCCCGAATTTAAGCAAACCCAATTGAGTCGCACCTGGGCTTCTGCTCACACGATTTTCCACGCCTCGCGCATCGGCCTGAGCAGCATCTGATTGGCCTGCTCGTCGTTTTCAAAGCGCTCCGCCTTCGGATCAAACTTCAGCGGGCGTTTCAGCACAGCAGAGATGGCACCGATGTGGCAGGTGGTGGCGGCGCGCTGGGCGATCTCTGCCGTGGCGGCGGTGCGGCCCCGGGAATAAACGGCGTCGATGAAGTTGCGGTGGTGGTTCTTGGACTCGTAGAGCTTCACGTCGCTGTCCTTGAGCTTCACGCGCAGGATGGCGTCGTCGCTGGCCTTGAGAACCTCGGACTCGGTGTAAATCCAGCCCTCGCTGCCGATGAACCGGGTGCCCCATTTGGTCTTGTCGTTCGTGCTCGTCATGACCACGTGTACACCATTGTTGTACTTATACTCAATGCGGAAGCTTTCAGCGGCATCATAGATGCCCTTGTCACGCCTTTTCACCTCGGTGGCGCTGACCTCCGTGGGCGTGGTTTCGTCCATGCCGGCCCCCCATTGGGCCACGTCCAGGAAGTGAGCCCCCCAGTCAGTGATGTAGCCGGGAGCGTAGGCTTCGATCCAGCGGAAGTTGAAATGGCAGCGCGCCGCCGTGTAAGGCTGTTCCGCTGCGGGTCCGAGCCACATGGCATAATCCAAATGCGCAGGCACCGGCTCAGGAGCCTCCAGTCCGGTGTAGCCGCCACGGATGGCAAACGTCCCCGGCACGCCGATCTCGATTTCCTTGAGCTGGCCGATGTAGCCATTCCGCACGCGCTCGCAGGCCATGCGCACCTTCAGGCCGGATCGCCGCCAGGTGCCACACTGCAGCACCCGCTTGTTCTCCTTCACGGCATGGCAGATGGCCCGTCCTTCGGCGATGCTGGCCCCAAGGGGCTTCTCCGAATACAGATCCTTCCCCGCTTTCGCCGCAGCGATGGCCACATTCGAGTGCCAGTGGTCGGGCGTGGCATTCATCACCGCGTCCACATCACTGCGGGCCAGCACCTCGCGGAAGTCTTTAAAGATCGCTCCCTCGGGCAGTCCGGCCAGCTTCGCGGCTGCGGCTGCGGCGGCGTGCTGGGAGTCGACATCACAGATGGCAACGACCTGCACGCGCTCATCCGCCATCAACGCCTTCAGGTTGCTCGTACCCTGCCCGCCCACGCCGATGCAGGCGAGCCGCACCTTCTCATTCGGCGAGACGGCTCCCGCGCGGCCAAGCGTGGCGGCGGAGACAATGAAAGGAACGGCGGTGCTAAGAAATTGACGACGAGTGGGAGAGGCAGACGTGGGCATGGGAAAGAAACGCAGATCGTTTCCGATATTCATCACGCGCCCGTTAACTCAGCCACCCATGGATTCCTTCCCCCTGCCCCGCCGTCGTGACTTCCTGCAAACCACCGGCCTGGGCCTCCTTGGCTTGCCGATGCTGCAATCCTTCGTCAGCAGCACCAGCACCGCCCTGGCTCAAACTGCGACGGCTGCCACCACCGTTCCAGCTTCCGCCGTTCCAGCCTTGAACCGCTTCCCGCGCATGATGCAGGACTGGCTGGTCGCAGAGGTGCGTGCTGCCGAGCAGCGTGGCAATGCACGACGCGCCGCCCTCAAAACCAAAGCGGATGCTGAGGCTTATGTGAAATCGGTGCAGGAACGCATTCGTCAGTGCTTCGGCCCACTGCCGGAAAAGACAGCGCTCAATGCGAAGGTAACAAAGACCTTGGAGCGTGACGGCTACCGCATTGAGAACATCGTCTTCGAAAGCCGTCCCAATTACCTGGTCACCGGCAATCTCTACCTGCCCACGAACCGCAAGGGTCCCGTTCCCGGCGTCATCGGTGTCTGCGGCCACTCGATCAACGGCAAGGCAGCGGAGGCCTACCAAAGCTTCGCACAGGGGCTCGCCCGCCAAGGCCAGGCCTGCTTCATCATCGATCCCGTTGGCCAGGGCGAGCGGTTCCAGTATTTGAATGAGAAGCTCGGCTCCCGCCTTGGCGGTGGCACCACGGAGCACAATCAGATGGGCGCACCGCAGGCGCTCGTCGGCGAATTTCTCGGCACCTGGTTCGTGTGGGATGGGATTCGTGCGCTCGACTACCTGCTCACGCGCTCAGAGATCGACCCGCAGCATCTCGGTGTTACTGGCAATTCCGGAGGAGGCACGCAGACAACCTGGCTCTGCGGCATGGAGCCGCGCTTCACGATGGGCGCACCCTCCTGCTTCGTCACCACCTTCCGCCGCGACGCCGAAAACGAACTCCCGCAGGACATGGAGCAGTGCCCGCCGCGTGTGCTCGCTCATGACCTCGATCACTGCGACTTCCTCGCCGCCATGGCACCTAAGCCGGTCATCATTCTCGCGCAGGAGAAGGATTACTTTGATAATCGCGGCTCCACGGAATCCTACGAGCGGCTGAAGAAGCTTTACACCCTGCTGGGCAAACCAGAGAACATTCAGCTTCACATTGGCCCCGATCCGCACGGCTACTCGCTGTCCAACCGCGAGGCGATGTACCGCTTCTTTAGCAAGGCCACCGGCATCCCCGCTGCAGCAGCCGAGCCAGCGCTCACCCTCGAAAAAGACGCTGACCTGCTCTGCACGCCCAAGGGGCAGGTGGCGGAGTCAGGTTCCCGCACGCTGATGACCTTCACTCGCGAAACCGCAGACAACCTTGCAGCCAAGCGCAAGACGCTCAGTGGCGCGGCTTTGCAGCAAGCCGTGCTTCAGGTCTTGAAGCTGCCAGCACTCCCAGACACACCACCGGACTACCGCATCCTGCGCAATGCCGGTCCGCGCAAGTATCCCACCAAGGGCTACTGCACCTACGCCGTGGAAACGGAGCCGATGATTCACGCCCTGGTCACACGCTTGAGCGATGAAGCCCTCACCTCGCGCCTGCCGCGTGGGCAGACCAAAGCCGTGCTCTACATCTCCCACCGCTCAGCCGATGAAGAACTGCGCAGCGATCCCTTTGTGAAGGAACTCATCGCCGCCGCGCCTGACGCCGCCTTTTTCGCCTGCGATGTGCGCGGCATTGGCGACTCGCAGCCCGACACCTGCGGCCCAAATCAATTCCTCGGCCGCTACGGCAGCCACTACTTCTACTCTGCCTACAGCCAGATGCTCGACCGCCCGCTGCTCGGCCAGCGCACCTTCGATGTGCTTCGCGTCCTGCAGGTTCTTGCAGCAGCGGGACACACGGAGATCCATCTGGCCGGTCAGGGCTGGGGCTCTGTACCTGCCGCCTTGGCCGCAGTGCTCAGCCAGGAGGTGAAGCAGGTCACGCTGAAGCATGCGCTCACCTCCTTCCACGACCTCGCGGTGCATGAAGACCAGCAGTGGCCCATGGCCTTCATGCTGCCGCAGGTATTGCAGATTTTAGATTTACCTGCCTGCTATGAGGCGCTTCAGAAGCATGATCTTCAGCTCATCGATCCTTGGTCCGCCGCCGACGGAATAAATTAGCCCAACTCAACGCGCATGCAGTACTCCCTCAAGATCAAGCTCTCCCTCTTCATGTTCCTCCAGTACTTCATCTGGAGCAGCTGGTACATGACTCTGGGCAGCTACCTCGGAACGCTGAACTTTACCGGCACCGAGATCGGTGCCACCTACGGCGCGTTTGCATGGGGGGCCATTCTCTCGCCCTTCATCGTCGGTTTGATCGCCGACCGCTTCTTTGCCTCGGAGAAAATCATCGCGGTGCTCGGCATCGCCGGTGGGCTGGTGATGTTCTACGTACCGCAGTTAAAGACCTTCGGCAGCGTCTATCCCACGCTTATCCTCTACTGCACGCTCTACGCTCCCACGCTGGCTTTGGGCAATTCCATCTCCATGACCCATCTGGCAGACGCAAAGAATGACTTCCCCTTCGTGAAGATCTTCTCCGCCGTGGGCTGGATCGCCGGTGGCGTGGTGCTCAGCCAGTTGAAGGGCGAGCAGTCACCGCTGCAATACTACCTCGCCGGTTTCACCTCGATGGTCTTTGGCCTGTTTGCCCTGACCCTGCCGCACACTCCGCCGAGGAAAAAAGGCCAGAATGTGCCCCTCAGCGAAGTCCTCGGCCTGGATGCGCTGGCACTGCTCAAGAAGCCCACCTTTGCCATCTTCATCCTGTGCATGTTTCTCATCTGCATCCCGCTGTACTTCTACTTCGTGAACATGGGCACCTACCTCACGCAGTTGAAGTGGGCGGACATGGCGCAGAAGATGACACTGGCCCAGGTCTCCGACATCGTCTTCCTGATGCTGCTGCCACTGATGCTGAAAAAGCTCGGCTACAAGAAAACCATCTTCCTCGGCATCCTGTCCTGGGCCGCACGCTACTTCATGCTCAGCGCCAGCGCCGCGAGCACCGGCACCGTGCTCATCTTCGGGGCCATCCTGCTGCATGGTGTTTGCTACGATTTTCTCTTCATCGCCGGACAGCTTTACGTGGACAGTGAAGCCAACGAACGCATTCGCGGCGCCGCGCAGGGCCTCATCGCCATCATTCTGTGGGGCTTTGGCTCCCTCGTCGGCACTTACCTCGCCGGTTACTTCATGGATCAGCACAAACTGGCCGTGCCGAATGGCACCATCACCCATGACTGGTCGGCCATCTGGGCCACGCCGGCATGGATCGCCGTGACGGTGATGGTGGTGTTCCTGGTTTTCTTCCGTGAGCCGCAGAAGTCGACTGCGCCATCATAACCCGTGAATCGAAAAGGAGTCGAAGAATCGGGGCTCAGGCAAAAGAAGCCTCCGAATCCCGCTATTCATCACAGCTCAAGGCAAGACCTGCCAAATCAGGAACACATGAGCAGACTTGATTCGACAGGAAATTATTGAGGCGTTATCCGCCACAATTATGCCCTATTGATTACTTATCTCATTTCACTTAAAATTAATGAGTTAATTCCATTCAAACAGGTCGCGGAAGCATTTGGGTGCGTCCGCCATTGTTAAGAGTTCCGAGTGAAAAAGGGTTGTGGCGTGGCTTATGTAGCACAGACCGCCACATAAGAGCAGTATTGATTTCTTATTCTCTTTCACGTTAAATGACGAAGTATTCATTTAATTCGCTGAAAGATTCTAACTCCATCGCACCGCCCTATGCATGACTCTCATTCCACTTTAAGAAATTCTTTGGAAAGTTGGCGAATTGTCCACTCTGAGGCCTCCCTCGGCTGGGGCGGGCAGGAGCACCGCACCATGGCGGAACTCACAGGGTTTCATCGTCGTGGCTGCCAGGTGTCTCTCATCGCGCATCCGCAGAGCCAGATCATGGCGCGAGCCAAGGTGGCGGGCATCCGCACCCATGCCTGCACTTTTGACCGCAGGCTGCTGCCTTATGATGTGCTGCGGCTGGCGCTCTGGCTCCGGCGGGAAAAGATCCAGATCGTGAACACCCACAGCTCCCGGGACGCCTGGTTGCTCGGAATGGCTGCCAGGCTGGCCTTCACGCCTCTGGTGCTCCGCACCCGGCATATCGATGTCATTGACCGCAGCCCCAGAGTCAGCAGGTATAAATTCACCCTGATGGCGGACCACACGCTGACCACGAGTGATAAGATCACCAGCTATATTCGCAAAACGTTCAAGCTGCCGGAAGCCCGCTCCACCACGCTGCCCACCGGCATCGATTTGAATCTGTTCCAATCTGAAGGGGCCAGGGCAGAGCTGCCGGTGCGTCGTGGACCTGGAGCGCCGCCGGTCATCGGCATGGTGTCGGTGCTGCGCTCCTGGAAAGGCCACCCGCTGTTCTTTGAAGCGGTACGCATGCTGCGTGACTCTGGCCGTGATTTTCAATTCGTCGTCGTGGGTGGCGGAGCACCTTTGGAAAAGTACGCTGCCATCGCACGCCTCCATGGTGTGGAGGACTGCGTGCACTTCACCGGTCACCGGGAGGATGTGGCCGAGGTCCTGCGCGCGCTCGATGTGCTGTGCATTCCCTCCCTCAGGCATGAAGGCGTGCCGCAGATCGGACTGCAGGCGCTTGCCTGCGGCACGCCGGTGGTCGGCAGTGACTGTGGCGGCATTCCTGAAATCATTCTGGAGGGCCGTACCGGTCGCATTTTCCCAACCGGCAATGCCTCTGCTCTGGCCGAGCGGATTGCAGAGACCATCGACCAGCAGGAGCAAACGCAGCAGATGTGCAGCTCCGGCCGTGCCCTGGTGGAAAGCAGGCACAGTCTGGACTCCATGCTGGATCGGCTCCATGAAATTTACGGCTTCTATCTGGACAGCCCGGCTGTCGAAGGCGCTTTCAGTCCTGCCTGCACGCAGGATCAGGTGAGGGTTCCCGGCTGATTAGATCACGGCAGCCTTTGGAGGTTCCTCATGGGGTACTCGAATTCAGCTGAAAAAACCTGCGCATCCTGCGGCAAGCCATTCAAGTCTTGCCGCAGCGACAAGCGCTCTTGCTCCGCCACCTGCCGCAAAGCGGTCAGTCGTGGGTCCAAAACCCGCTGGGTCAAGGCGGTCGATATGTTTGGCGAAATCAAATACCGTGTCCCACGCAATAGGATCAGCGGCTAGATGACAGCGCTCCTGAGGCCTCTTGGAGAGCACCGGAGCTGTCGTTAACCGTGGTCGGGCTGGCGAGATTCGAACTCACGACCTCTTGCACCCCATGCAAGCGTTCTACCAGGCTGAACTACAGCCCGACCTAGGTTTGACATTCTCTCCAGCGGTGCCGCTTTGGGGTGGCTGCCGGTTGGCGAGAGGACGTGCATTTTGGACAGAGCCGAATGCTTTGCAACTGCGATGTTGTGTTCTCGTGAGAATGTCCGTGAAGCTTGCCATTGCCCTGCCGCTCAAGTAGAACCTGCGCTAATCCCGCATGGTCACGATCACAATTCAGGAACTCACCAAACGATTCAGTGGCAGTGTCGTGCTGAGCAGCGTGAACCTGCAGATCGATGCTGGGGAATTGTTCTTCCTGCTGGGACCCAGCGGCTGCGGCAAAACCACACTGCTCCGCCACATCGCCGGATTCTACGCGCCGGATGCCGGCAAGATCTGGTTTGATGACGAGGACGTGACGAGGCTCCCCGCACACAAACGCGGCACGGGCATGATGTTTCAAAGCTACGCCCTCTGGCCGCACCTGAATGTGGCCCAAAACGTGGCCTTCGGGTTGGAGGAGCGCAAGCGCCCGCGCCGTGAAATTGAGCACCGCGTCTCTGAAGCGCTGGAGCAGGTAAAGCTGGATGGTCTCGGCTCCCGCAAAATCCAGCAGCTCTCTGGCGGGCAGCAGCAGCGCGTGGCGTTGGCGCGCGCGCTAGTGATCCGCCCCAAGTGCCTGCTGCTCGATGAACCGCTTTCCAACCTCGATGCCAAGCTGCGCCTCGAAATGCGCACCGAGATCCGCCACATCGTCAAGCAGCATGGACTCACGGCCATCTACGTCACCCATGACCGCGATGAAGCCCTAAGCATGGCCGACCGCATGGCAATCATGGATGCCGGCAAACTGGTCCAGGTGGATGCTCCTCCCGACATCTACCGCAATCCTGCCACACGGATGGTGGCCGAGTTCATCGGTGAGACCAATTTCATCGAAGGCCGCACCCTGCGCGCCAGCAGTCGTGAGGGATTCTTGGATGTCGAAACTCCTTTCGGGGTGCTGCGTGGTCGTACCGATGGCACCTGGCAGCCTGCCAGCGGCCAGCCGGTGCTGCTGAGCATCCGGCCTGAAGCGCTGACCTTTGGCAGCGTGCTCGATTCCCCGAACCGCTTTCCCGGCCACATCATCGACACCACCTACCTCGGTGCGTCGGTGCAGTACCTCATCCAGGTCTCTGGCGGCCCGTTGATCAAAGTCTGTGAGACCAACCCGCAGGACATTCGCGTACCCGGCGAGGAGGAAGTGCGTGTGATGGCCGCGATGGGCGATGTCGTGATTCTGCGCAAATGAACGAGCGCATCACAATTCTGCTGGAACACCCGCGCACCCAGGCCGTGATCGCATGGGTGCAGGTTTGGCGGAAGGAGCTCGCGGTCTGTTTTTTAATGGCTGCCACGCTGGCAGGGCCGTTTTTGCTGAAACCGACACAAAGCACCGCACCAGCACACTATGACCGGCGGCTGGTGATCATTTCGCCACATCACGACCGCATCCGCGAGGAGTTTGGCCATGCCTTTGCCGCGTACTGGAAAAAGAAAACCGGGGAGACGCTGTTCATCGACTGGCGTGTGCCGGGCGGCACCTCGGAGATTGCCATGCTGATCAAGTCCGAAGCCACCGCAGCCTTCCAGCAGTACTGGCAGTCGAAGCTGCACCAGGCATGGTCACCCGCAGTGGCGCAGTCCTGCCTGAACCCGAAAGCGGCGCCCGAAGATGAGGCACGCAAGGCCTACCTCACCTCGAACGTCGGCACGGGCATTGATGTGTTCTTTGGAGGTGGTGCCTATGACTTTGAACAGCAGGCCAAGGCGGGCACACTCGTGGCGGGTGACAGTGAAAAAACTGGTCTCAGCGGTCTGGCGAAAAAGCACCCCGAATGGTTCAGTGATGCGGGCATCCCCGAAAAACTCAGCGGCGAGCCCTTCCGTGATCCGCAATTCCGGTGGTGTGGCACCTGCCTGTCCACAAGTGGCATTGTTTTCAATCGCGATGTGCTTCGTCGCATCGGCATCTCCACCGATCCTGTCGCTTGGGACAACCTGGCCGATCCGCGTTACTACGGCCAGATCGCTCTGAGCGATCCCGGCAAAAGCGGCTCGGTGACAAAGGCGCTGGAGATGCTGATACAGCAGCAAATGCAGATCGCTCATGATCGCCTTAAAGCGTTGCCGAAATCCAAGCTCGCCCCAGATCAGCTCGAAGCCCAGGCCGTTGCGGAAGGCTGGAATGAAGGCCTGCGCCTCATCCTGCGCATCAGCGCCAACGCGCGGTACTTCACGGACTTCTCCACCAAGATCCCCCTCGAAGTCGCCAAGGGGGATGCCGCCGCCGGCATGTGCATCGACTTCTATGGCCGCTCATCTCAAGAGGACGTGCGCAAGCCGGATGGCACCTCACGCGTGGGCTTCATCGCTCCGCTGGGCGGCACCTCGGTCAGCGTTGATCCCATTGGCATGCTGCGGGGCGCGCCTGATCCGGTGCTGGCCACCGCCTTCATGGAGTTTGTGCTGGGAGACCAAGGGCAGAAGCTGTGGAGTTTTCGCGTGGGTGAACAAGGCGGCCCAAAGGAGCATGCCCTGCGCCGGCTGCCGGTGAGGCATGATCTTTACACTCCTGAGAACATCGCCCGCATGAGCGACGGTCATGAGGCGCCTTTTGAAAAAGCCCAGGCCTTCACCTACCATCCAGAGCGCACCGCCGCCACTTTCAACGCCATCCGCTTCATCGTGCGCGTGATCTGCGTGGACTCTCACAATGAACTGCATGGCGCGTGGAAGACGATCATCGATCACGGCATGCCCGAGCGTGCCATCAAGGTGATGGAAGACCTCACTCGTGTGAAGTATGAAGCCGCCACAGGCAACATCGCCCGCATTCTCGCCGCGCGTGACAAGATCCAGGAAACTCGTCTGGCACGCGAACTGGGAGACGCCTTCCGCAATCAATTCATCAAGGCGGGTCGGATGGCACAGAACCGCGAGTAACCCCTTAACCCCATGTCGAAAACCCTCTCGCTGCTGATCTTCCTGGGGATGACCGCGTTCTTCGCCTGCTTCTTTGCCTATCCGATCTGGGCGGCGCTGGAGTCGGCGTTTCAGGGGCCGGATCATAAGTTCACGCTGGATTATGTGTCCGAGGTTTTTCTCAATGAGCTGTATCGCGAGGGGCTGTGGAATTCGTTCATCATCGCGGTGTGGACCACGCTGGGGGCGCTGTGTCTGGCGCTGCCGCTGGCGGTGTGCTACGTACGCTTCGCGTTTCCAGGGCGGGCGCTGCTGAATTCGCTGGTGCTCATGCCCATGATCCTGCCACCGTTTGTGGGAGCCATCGGCATCAAGACGATGCTCGGGCAGGCGGGCGCGCTGAACAGCCTGCTCATCAATCTCGGCCTGATGGACGCGATGCATCCGACGGACTGGCTCGGGCAGCATCGCATGCTGGGCATCATCGTCATGGAGGTGCTGCACCTGTATCCCATCATTTATCTCAACGCAGCGGCGGCGCTCTCGAACCTCGATCCGGCGCTGGAAGAAGCCGCGGCAAACATGGGCTGCAACGCCTGGAGCCGCTTCTGGCGCATCACCCTCCCGCTCATCATGCCCGGTGTGTTTGCAGGCGGCACCATTGTGTTTGTGTGGTCCTCCACCGAGATGGGCGTGCCCCTGCTGTTTGACTATGATCGCGTCACGGCGGTGCAGATCTTCCGCAGCATCAATGACCTGAGCGGGAACCCCTTCCCGTACGCCTTGGTTGCGGTGATGCTGGTTTTCAGCACTCTGTTCTATCTCACGGGCAAGCTCTTCTTTGGCAGTTCGAGTTCCAGTGGTGGAGAACGTGCCACCACCGGCCGTGAAACGATTGCGCTGCCTGCGAGCCTTGGGTGGGTCTGCACTGCTTTCTTTGCGGGGGTCACCATCCTGGCAGTGCTGCCGCACCTCGGTGTGGTGCTGCTGTCATTTTCCAAGGACTGGTATGGCACCGCCATTCCGCATTCGTTGACGCTGGCGCATTATCGCAATGCTTTGGGGCATGAGCTCACGCTCTCCTCCATTGCCAATAGCCTGAAGTACTCCACGCTGGCGATGCTCGTGGCGCTCGTCCTCGGCACAGGCGTAGCCTACGTTTCCGTGCGGACTCGCATCTGGGGGCGCCAGATCCTCGATGCCATGGCCATGCTGCCGCTTGCCGTGCCCGGCATTGTGATGGCATTTGGTTACCTCGCCATGACGCGGGAAGGCCAGCCCTTTCACTGGCTGATGCTGGGCGAAGATCCACTGCTGCTGCTGGTCATTGCTTATGCGGTGCGTCGCCTGCCCTACGTCGTGCGGTCTGCGGCTGCCGGCTTCCAGCAGGTCAGCCCCACTCTCGAAGAAGCAGCGCAAAACCTCGGAGCTCGCCCGGAGAAGGCGCTGTGGCGCATCACCCTGCCACTCGTCGCGCCGAACCTCGTCGCCGGTGCCCTGCTGGCCTTCTCCTTTGCCATGCTGGAAGTCAGCGACTCCATGATCCTTGCGCAGCAGGCCACTTACTTCCCCATCACCAAAGCGATCTACTCCCTCGTTCTCTCCCTCGGCAGCGGCCCGAATCTCGCCTCCGAGCTCGGAGTGTGGGCCATGATCTTCCTGGCCGTGACCATCCTCGGCGCCGGGGTGATTTTGGGGAAGAAGCTGGGCGCGCTGTTTCGGGGGTAAAGGATGGTGGAAAAAGGTTATGTTTTCGAAGCAACTTTACGTTATAATGCACGGATTCATCCTCCTGACATGCAATCCTCAATCCTTCAATCCCTGCTGGACAGTCCTGCCCTGCCTGAACTGCTGGAGGAGGGACGTAAGACGCTGGTTCTCGAGCAAAAGCTCCGGGAGAAATTTTATGCTGACATCACTCCCGAGCACAAATGGGAGTTCATTCAGGGCGAGGTCATCATGCATTCGCCGGCCTTGAACAGGCACTTGATGGCGACCAAGCGTCTATTCAGAATCATGGACGCTTATATCAGCCTGAAGAATCTCGGTATCGCCCATACCGAGAAAGCCATGACCAGCTTTCCTCGCAACGACTATGAGCCGGACATTTCCTTTTTCGGCCTGACCAAGGCTCAGCTCACCAGCCCGGACACTCTGAAGTTTCCCATCCCTGATCTTATTGTCGAGGTTCTCTCTCCTTCGACAGAAGCGCGAGATCGCGGTATCAAGTTTCAGGACTATGCACTGCATGGCGTGGAGGAGTACTGGATCATCGACACCGTGGCCGAGAGTGTGGAACTCTACCGTCTTGCCGGGGAGGTCTATCCAGCGACGGAGCGGCAGACCGAGGGTATGCTGTGCAGCGATGCTATCGCTGGGTTTGAGATTCCCGTGCGAGCAATCTTTGATGAAACGGAAAGTCTGCGTGTGCTGCGAGAGATTTTGACTGGTGCGTGAGGTGTCTCAATAGAACCTTTGGCGACATTTGAGGAGTGAGTGTAACGCACGCATCCGCATACACTCATGAAGTCCAAGCGTCCCACCAAAATCAAAACCTTCGAGCAAGCCTACGCCTTCATCCTGAAAGCGAAGACCTGCCTCATCTTTGGCTCAAAGACTTCCGATCTCCCCAGCCTGTGGGAGGTGGTGGATCTGCCCGAACGACAGCCTGGGCAGCCGGGATGGGGCGCGAAAGTGGATGCTGTTTGGGCCTGGAAGAATGAACTGCCGGCGCAGTTCCCCGATGAGATCTTCTATGGCAAGCTGCCCGGCGGCCTCGCGATGCTGATGAGCATGGAGCACCTGCGGGACGTTCACTATCCAGCGCATCATCTACTGGTGTCCATATGCAGCCCGCTGGCCCGGCGTACCTTTGAGCTGATTCGCAGCGAACTTCACACCACCGCAGAATTACGAAAAGCTTTGTCGCCTTCAGGCGCGATCAGCAAGAGCAAGGTGGACAGTGCTCTGGTGGAATTGCAGGTGACGCTCAACATCACCCGCTCAAATGCACCGAAACTGAAGATCGACACCTGGCTGCCCTTTGCTGAGCAGTATCCAGACCTTGGAGGAGACTCATGAATCGCACGGACCGCCTCGTCTCCATGGTGATGCTGCTGCAATCGCGCCGGGTCATTACGGCTGCGCAGCTGGCGGAACATTTCGAGATCACCGAGCGCACGGTCTATCGCGATCTCGCGGCACTCGGTGAAGGCGGTGTGCCCATCGTGGGAGAGCCGGGGGTGGGTTACAGTTTGATGAGCGGCTACTGCCTTCCTCCTGTGATGTTCTCACCGGAGGAAGCCTTTGCGTTTGTCACCGGCGGGCTGCTGGTCGAGCGCATGACCGATGCCTCCATGCGTGATGCGATCCGCTCCGCTTTGAGCAAGGTGACGGCAGTTCTGCCTCCCGGCTTGCAGGGCCGCGTGGATCGTCTGCGCAAAACGATGGTGATTGGAGGGCGGTCCCCGACCAAGGGCAGCGTGCCCTTGAGCACGGTCCAGCGAGCCATGTCCGAGGGCTGTGTGCTGCGACTCAACTACCTTGGCGCAGCACGCGGCGAGCCCACTGAGCGTCTGGTGGAGCCGCTGGGCCTGGTGTTCTACCTCGATCACTGGCACCTCATCGCGTGGTGCCGGTTGCGCAAAGACATGCGGGACTTTCGCGTGGATCGCATCGTCCGTTGCGAGACGCTGCCGGAGCCGATCTCCCAGCACCCTGGATTCAATCTCAATCAGCATCTCGCGAAGTGCATGATGCCGGAGCGCAGTGATTTCGCGGTCATCGAAATCCCGGACAGGCTCATGGAAAGCGTGCGTCGCTTCTGGGGGCCGACGATTGTCGAGGAACAAACCACGGGCAAACAAGCGCGTGTCCGCTTTGCCTTTCGAGCCGAAGGATTGGATTACGTCGCCCGCTGGTTGCTGAGCATGGGCACCGATGCCGAGATTCTCTCGCCTGAAGCTCTGCGGGTGAAGGTGGCCGATCTGGCCCTCGCGGCGGCGGAGCATCATCAGGCGAAAAAAACGTCACGGTCAAAAACACCCCTGACATAAGGGTGTCAGGGGGCTGTGCGAATGCTGGCGGGTGATCGCAATCCATTGCGGTCCACATACTAACCCTAACACACCCCACCCATGAGCCAAGCCAACGAACCCACCGTCTCCTTCTCCCTCACCTGCAAAAGCGCTGCTGACGCACTCGACTTCTACACCCGGGCATTGGGTGCCGTGGAGCTGTTCCGCCTCTCTCCCGCCCCGGGTGTCGTGCCGCATGCCGAGTTCATGATCGGCACCACT
>CAILZI010000215.1 GCA_903838675.1 uncultured Verrucomicrobiota bacterium | reverse complement strand
TCCCCCTCGCATTTCCACCACCCCATGAGAAACTTCCACACCCACCCCCATCTCAAAAAAATCATAAATCATAAATCATAAATCTCCTCCCATGATCTCCAAACTCCCCCGCTGGGTCTGGGCCGGCGCATGGGTGCTCGCCTTCATCGCCGGCATGGTCAATGTCGTCGGCTTCCTCGGCATCAAGCACCAGGCCGTCACCCACCTCACCGGCACCACCTCCATGCTCGCTGCCGCCGTCGCGCAGCTTGATTACCCCGCCATGCGGCACCTCGCCGCCGCCCTCGGCTCCTTCCTCGTCGGCACCATCCTGAGCGGCTTCATCATTCAAGACACCGCCCTCCAGCTCGGTCACCGCTACGGCGTCGCCCTCCTACTCGAGTCCCTCATGCTCTGCGCCGCCGTCCCCCTCATCCAGCACGGCAGCGACTTCGGCTTCTACAGCGCCGCCTGCGCCTGCGGCCTCCAAAACGCCATGATGAGCACCTTCAGCGGCGCCGTCGTCCGCACCACCCACATCTCCGGCATGTTCACCGATCTCGGCATCTTCCTCGGCCACGCCATTCGCGGCCTCCCCGTCGATCCCCAGCGCATCCGCCTCTGCTTCCTCATCATCACCGGCTTCTTCACCGGCGGCGTCGCCAGCGCCCTCACATTCCCCAGCATCTCCTACGCCACCCTCTACATCCCCGGTGCCCTCACCGCCGCAGCCTCCCTGGCCTATGGACTGTCCTTCATGCACCATAGGCGGTCAGCCGCATCAAGGTAAAGCTTTGATCTCTTACCGCTGCGGCATCGCAGGACTTCAAAAAAATCTGGATGTATTCCCGCCGGGAAGGGCTATCCTGACGGCCATGAATACACGCCCCTTGTTCCTGGCAGCCACCGTCCTCTGCAGTCTGGCATTCGCCTCCTGCAAACAAACCTTCCACGCACACTCCCACAAAGGAGCTCTCGCCAAACGCCAGCCCGTCAGCATCTTTGTGCACGAAGATGACTCCGGCGACCACGAAAGTCTGGTGGCCATCCACAACGCCCTTCATGCACGCGGCTTCCCCGTCGCCCGTGGCAAAAGCTCCCGTCTCGAAGTCAAGATGTCTGACACCTGGCGCTGGCACTGGTCAATGTACCTGAAGGCACTCGACCTCGATTTCATCGACACCAAAACCGGCAAAGTGCTCGCCCAGGCTCACTACCACAACTCCCCCTGGAACAAGTATCCCTCCAGAACCTGGGTCGTGCAGAAGCTCTTCTACGAGCTCGATCAGCAGGGCGTCTTCCAGAAGTAACTGTCAGCCACACAAGGCTGCCACCCCCACCTTCATTCACGCGCGCCTCATGAGGGCCGCGTGAAGAAGGTCTCAGTCTCAGCAAATCCGGCTGCACACCGCAGCCGCTGCCGGTTTGAACGGCACGCGTTATAGCTTTTCCCGAAACTGATTTCCGAGAAGCGATCGAGGAGTCGTCTTGCCGCAGTTGGAGGACCAAGCGACCCACCTTCACGCCATACACGCTTACAGGTCCAGCGCAGGTAGGGCTGGCTGTCCCTAGCCAGCCGCCGTCGAAGCCCACGACTTTCGAGCAAGTGACAGCCTGCTAACCGGAAATCAGTTTTTGAAAATCGCCCGGCTCTCTCCGTCCGGCTAAGCCTTCACCCCACCCTGCGCACTCCATGCAGCCGAGGGGTTCTGCTGCATGCGCCGTGACCTACGTGTGGCTGGTGCGTGGCTTGGCTCCACCATCACGCTGAATGAACAGGTGCCTGATCGACTCAGGCTCGAAATCCACCCCACCACGGCAGCATCGCGGCAAAGCTGCGCCTGTTTTCAATCGCCAGGATTGACCCCTCATACGAAGTCATTCCGTAAACAGCTCCCCTCCTCACGCAAACCCGCTCCCCAAGAAAAGCTTGGCTTGGCAGGCAGGAAAGCTAGCATCATTTAAATTAAAAAATGCCCTGTGAATTCAGCCGCCGCTCCATTCCCAGCGCTGCCTCGCCCCGCACACGCCACCTCGCCATTTGAATCGAATCAACCATGTCCTCCGTTCACCAAGTCGGAATCCACGCCTCCCAGGAACGCCTGGAAAAATTACTCGCCGAGCGCCTCACCCCCGGCGCAAACCGCGCTGAAGTCGACGCACGCATCTGGAATCTCTTCGGCGAGACCTGGGCCGTCATGTTCACCGATCTCTCCGGCTTCTCCCGCAACGTCGCCGAATTCGGCATCGTCCATTTCTTGCAGGTCATCTACGAATCCCAGCGCATCTTCACCCCCTGCGTGGACGCCAACGACGGCATCCTGCTCAAGATGGAAGGCGACAGCATGCTCATCATCTTCCGCACCGTCGCCAACGCCCTCCAGTGCGCCATCGACATGCAGCGCGCCGCCAAAATCTACAACGTCGGCAAGCCTAAGGAGGAGCAGATTTTGCAGTGCATCGGTCTCGGCTACGGCCCCATGCTCCGCATCGGCGATCAGGATGTGTTTGGCCGCGAAGTGAACGCCGCCAGCAAGCTCGGCGAAGACATCGCCAAAGCCTGGGAAATCCTCGTCACCGATTCCGTCCAGGCCGCCGCCAGCACCTTCCCCGGCATTCAGTTCGAGCCCATCGCAGACATCCCACCCGGCGCAAATGCCGCCGCGTGTGTGATCTACACCCTGTAAAAGCACCAGTCGCTGCGCTGGCAGTCAGTCCCAATCTATTTGGTTTCATTTGTCAGTGCCCTCGGCTTGGCCTCTGTGGTTAAAAACAAAACGCCTTCATTAATCCTCAACCATGCTGAGTGCTTCCATGGTCCGGCATCAGCTCGCGACAAACCATCTCCGAACCGACGCCAGCGTCAGCATCCGATAAACGCCCAACACCACCGCCAGCTCCACCAGCCTCACACACACGTCTTCCATAGACTCACGGCCGTAGAGGGCAGCTAGTCGGATTGGCAGGCCGATGAACGCCACCCAGCACAAAGTCAGCGCAATCGCACGCGCATCCCGCGATCCCCGCCACAGTCCTGCCGCCACCCACGCTGGTGCTCCAGTCATCATGAGCCCAAAGACCAGCCAGAACACCTGAATATCCCACGGATCCCGTGATGCAATTTGGATAAAACCCTCGCCGCAGCCAAAACCAAAGACCAGTGCCACCAGCCCAAACAGCAGAGCGACAATCCGAACGGGCAGGGGAGTTTTCATGGCACAGGGGCTTCGCCTCAAATCGTTTCCACACATCCTGCACTGGCGCATCGCAAAAATCAGCCACGATTTGCTGCTGCCTCGAAAACCATGACAGTCATGACCGGCACTCGATTAACCCGGGTTGCCATTCTCATCGCGTGTCTCCCGCTTCGTGTCAGGCGAACCTCATGACTGGGAGCGCCGACATTCTGTCGGCTCTGGGCGAACGTTCCTTCCGCACTCCCACCTCAATTACAATTCTCAGTTTTCAATTCTCAGTTTACAATCCCACGCACACCAGCTCCCTCATTCCTTCTCCCCACGCCCCCCATGCGCTCCGCCTTCAACAGCCGCACCGCCACCCGCGTGAAGAACGGCCGCGTCCAGCCCAAGAACCGCACCCGCCCCACCAGCCATCAGGGCCTTGTCATTGACCGCGAATCACCCGGCCACGGCTGCCAGCACGTCGTCACCAAGGCCGATTTGCAGGCCTTCCTCGACATCATCCCCGACTGGGACCGCTACTCAGAGCGGCTCGAGCGCATCGTCCTCTCCGCACGTCGCGATCACTGCGATGGCATGTACGAGTTCTTCCACCGGGAGGAGAGCGGCGTCATCTACCTGCACTCATGGTCCCAGGATCTCTGGTTGGAATTGGAGCCTCATTACTTTCAGGCCCACCAGCACATCTTCGACAAGCTGGGCGTGCGTTACGACATCAGTGCAGGCAGCACCTGCTGCTACTTTTCCCCCGCCCAGGCCCGCGCCTACACCCTCCTCCACGTCTTCCTTCACGAGCTCGGGCATCACTTCGACCGCATCCACCAGAAGCACCTCGGCGCCACCAAAGGCGAAGACTATGCCGAGCACTTCGCCAACAGCCGCTTCGACCTCCTGCTCCCCCTCTACGAGCAAACATTTGGTCCCCCGCAACTAAAGTAGCCTTGTTCCTGCGGAACAAGGAACGCCCCTGCCCAGCAACAAGGCACTTCAACTGCCCCACCCACTTCTCCACCACCTCCGGCCATTCCTTCATTTTCCATTCCGCCATTGTTCGCCAAGCTCACCCTTCGGGCTGCCTGCGGCAGTCTGTCTCACTGCGTTCGGCTCTTAGTTCCACCATGTTTCGGAATCAGGACCGCCCAACCTCCAGGCACGCCCCCCTCACCACAGCATCGGCGTCTTCGCCTGCCCGCTGCCATTCACACGCAGATCCGACAGCACCACCTTGCCCGCGCAGAAGTCCCAGCCCAGCCCCAGCGCCGCGATCTGGCTCGGCGTGATGTGCGCGCCACGCAGCTCCTCCGTGCGGTCCACATCAAAGCACCCCGCACGCACGTAGGCCGCCGCATCCCCCGGGGAAAACCCCGCATTCAGCCATTGGCGTGCGGCGACTTCAGTACCTTCGATTGCGGCGGCCATTTCAGTTAGATCACGGGGGCTTGGGCTCATGCCGCCCACCCATACACAATTCCAACAACTGTTCAAATAAACAGTTGTTCAAAAACACCCTTCGCCAGACCTTCCAGCTTACCGCAGGCCTCGCCTGAGGAGTTACTCGGGCCCCTCTCATGCGTCAAATCCTGCATGCTGAAAGGCCCGGAAGACATCAGCGGGCAGGATGAGAAATAGACTCTTTGATTCCACGCATTTTCCCAAAACAAGAAGGGGCATCGACAGTTCAGGCTTCGCCAGCATCTCCGTTCCTCTGCAAAAAGGTGTCATCTACGATGTGGTCCGGCAGGAGACTGGCAACGTCGTCATCAGCGTCGATGGCAAAAATGTCTTCGTGCAGACATGCGCCGTATCTCTCACTGAAAAACCCGACACACCAGCCGCCGGCATCAATGGTTTTGTGCCCTGCAAGATCGTCATCGTCAGCGCCAAATATTCCATCGACGGGAACCAGCCGCGCAATGTGAAGAACAACCTGCAAAAACTGGTCCCCCAAAGCATCGTCACCGAGCCGGTTGTCAACATTGTCACAGACGCTCTGAGTCCGGCAGTACAGGAGCAGGGCATTCAGACCCAGGGCACGGTGACGGTTACGGGCACCAACACCGCCAATATTTTGATGAGAACAGCCTCAAAAAACGTGCACACCGTGGAGTGCATTTTTAATGGAAAGCGTTTCACCAAACAGGTCCCTGAATGCGCAAAATTCGTCCTGCCCTAGTCGGCACCCAGGCCTTGGAGGGTGAGCTCATGGCTTCCCATGGCCACGCAGCCACAGGGCGTGCCTGCCCTCCTGCACCGCAAAAAAAAACACCCGGCAGGTCATCCCGCCAGGTGTTTCTCATACCATTCAGCCACAGTCAGCACACACGCCGCTCGCAGAAATTAGCCATCGTTATTTTGGGGCGGTGGTGCCGCAGCAGGCGGGTTGCTCGTGTTTGTAGAGCCCGCGCTGTTTGGGCCGATGAAGGTCGAGCCAATGTTAGACGGGTCGTCCTTGCGGTGGCGGTCCTTCAGCGGCTTGCTGCCACCGAAGTACACGC
>CAILZI010000214.1 GCA_903838675.1 uncultured Verrucomicrobiota bacterium | reverse complement strand
GGTGCCGGCGGTGGAGTTGCGGGGGTTGGCAAAGGTCGCCTCACCGGCTTCTTCACGTTCTTGATTGAGTTTGGCAAAGCCTGCCTTGGGCATGAACACCTCGCCACGGACTTCAAAGTTCTGCGGTCCGTCTTTGGGCAGACGCAGTGGCAGGCGACCGATGGTCTTGAGATTGTTGGTCACATCGTCGCCGGTCTGCCCATCGCCACGCGTCGCGCCGTGTTTGAGCATGCCGTTTTCGTAGCGGATGGTGATGGCCACACCATCCACTTTCGGCTCGATAACGCAGTCCACCTTCTCGCGCCCCAGACCTTTTTGGACGCGGGCAAAGAACGCGGTCAGCTCCTCCTCGGAGTAGGTGTTGTCCAGGCTCATCATGCGCACCGTGTGCGTGATCTGGGTGAAGCCTTCCAAGGGCGCACCGCCCACACGCTGGGTGGGGGAGTCCGGTGTCTGGAGATCTGGGAACTGCGCCTCGATGCCCTGCAGTTCCTTGAGCAAGGCATCAAACTGCTGATCGCTGATTTCAGGGCGAGCCTCCACGTAGTAGAGGCGGTTGTGGCGGTGAAGTTCGGCGCTGAGAAAGGCGGCGCGGCTGGCGGCTTCGGCGTGGGTCATGGTGGGCCTTTGCATAGCTGCAAAGCGGCGCAGGGAAATGAAAAATCGCTCAGAGAGCGTGTGTGAGCTTTGGGCTGGCGCAGAGAGGGGTGCGCTCTGTACCCTGAGCAGTACCAGCATGCACGGGTGCCTAGAAACCGCACTCGGAGAGTGCGGACCACTTCACGGCATCTCAAGCCACCTTGCAGACATTGCAGCGGCGCATCCTGACAATCCCTTGTTTCACTCCGGCTGGGCCACCCAGGGGGAGTCGCGCATGAGGTATTTCATGAGGAAGGTGGCACCGAGCATCGCCACTGCTTCGACAGCGAGAAAGATGCCGAAGTGGCCGAGGTACCACATCCAGCTGGCCATCCCTCCAATGATGCCCGCAGCAGCCATTGAGCACGCCATCATCAGGCAGCCGGCGGCGGTGTTCTTGACGTCCTCGGACGGCTTGGAAAGAGGCAGCCACTGGCCCATGAGACCGGTCACAAGAGAGAAGGTGGGCAGGAACATCAAGGCAGGCAGGCTGAGTGCCAGCGGCGTCCATGATCGCTGCAGGCCGCAGATGAGGACGGTCTGCAGGATCAGCACCGGAAAGCTCAGCCAGCAGAGCACGGCCTTGCGTGCGCCATGAAACAGCGGGCTCCAGTGCCGCAGCGGCGCCACATAAAAGAAGGCCGCCGCACGCCAGTGCTCGGAGCAGCCAAGGAACATCATGGCCTGCAGGGACACCATGCCGAGAAAGCAGGTGGCAAAGCCTTGCATCATCATCGCGCCATCAGCGCCGCCCTTGCCGCCGGAGAAGAGCATGACCACGGGCATGATGAGCATGGGTGCAATGCCGGGGTAGAGCCGCAGCTTGATCTCACGGTCGCGAAAGAGGTAGGCGGTGGTGAGCTTGAACGACTCGCGCTCCACGGGATCACGGAGCCACCAGCGCAGCGGCGGCAGTTTGACGATGGCCGCCAGCCATACCCCACGCGGCTTGGAGCTCTCTTTGGAAGTGCCGGCTGACTCGTTTAAATTCATCAGCCCCTGGCCGTAGGCATTGCCCAGTTTTTCCAGCGCCAGCCAGCTCGTCACTGCGGTGACGGCCAGCGCGAGGGCCGCTGGCAGCCAAAGGGTGGAAGTATTGAACGTGGTGCCGCTGATCAGTGCATCCAGCGCACCAAACCACAACGGTGGCAGCGCCAGCATCCAGCCGGTGATGTGGTCGAAGTGCTTGAATGCATCCAGATGCATCACGCGCGGCATGATCTGTCCCCCCATGATCATGACCACCGTGAGGAGTGACTGCAGAGTGGTCAGCAGATTGTCCAGACGCTCGCGGCCAAACCATTTGAGGCAGGCATTGTACACCAGCACGATGCTGGAGGCGGATAACAGCATGAGCAGCGCGGTGGAAAGCAGATGAGCGGGGATGAAGCGCCATGACGCGCCCTTGCACCACAAACCGGCGACGAAACCGGCCAGATTCAGGGCCAGTGCCAGCATGAGAGCAAAGCCAGCCAGCACCGCGCACTTCGCGCGCAACAATTGCTGCGGGGTCACCGGCCGGTGCAGCAGGATCTCCGCCTCCTCCTTCATGAAGAGCATCGTGCCCGCGCTGGAGGCGAGCGTGAGCGAGGCAAACATGAAGGTGAAACCATGCAGCGTGCAGGCGAAGACAAAGAGGTCCACGTTTTGCGCGAACAAGGCAGGCACGAGACCAACCAATGCATAGATCAGCATCGTCAGTCCGAGGCCCATCTGGCGCCGTGTTTTTTGTGCACCCGCCTGCTGTGCTGCACGCCCCCGAAACAGCAGCGTCCAAAACAACCCGCGCAGCACCTTCGACGGTGAGGGTGCCCGGCGCGCAGACTTTCCCGGCATGGTTTGGACAGCAAAGCTCATGACAGCATGTTTTTGGCAAAGGACTCGGCGCGTGCCTCCAGACCACCGAGGCCGGTGAGCTGAGTGAAGAGCTGCTCCAACGTGTCCGCCCCGTGCTGGTGCTGCAGATCCTGCGGCGAGCCCTCCACGAGCAGACGCCCCTGCGCCATGATGGCCACGCGATTGCAGACGCGCTCCACGACATCCAGCACATGTGAGCTGTACACGATCGTCTTGCCTTCGCGTGCGAGGGTTTCCAACAGCGCCTTGAAACCGACGGCAGCGTTCGCATCGAGACCGTCCAGCGGTTCATCCAGCAGCACCACCCTGGGGTTGTGGAGCAGCGCGGCGGTGATGACGACCTTGCGCCGCATGCCCTTGGAATAGGCCCCGAGAAGTTTGGTCGTGAGCGTCTGCTCATCCAGCTCAAAGAAGTCCAGAAACTGCCGGATGCGAGGTCGTGCCTCGTCTTCATGGATGCCATACAGCGCCCCGATCATCAGGAGAAACTCCAGTCCGGTGAGGGATTCATACACCGCGCCGGAGTCCGGCACGAAACCGAGCAGGCGCTTGGCCTCCATCGGATGGGTGGAAATATTCACACCGCAGATCAGCGCCGTGCCTTCGTCGGGTTGCAGCATGCCCGTGACCATTTTCAGCGTGGTGGTCTTCCCCGCCCCGTTTGGCCCCAACAGACCCACGATCATGCCAGGCGGCACCTCCCAGCTCAAATGATCGACGGCAGTTTGAGCGCCGAAGCGCTTCGTGAGACCCTGAATGGAGATCATGGGTGGCGATCATCCATGGGCTGAGGACGCATGCAAGGGGTCAATCAGGCCAGCATGGAAACCATGAATTCTAATAGATATTAACTAAAACTCTTGCCGCTAAGGCTAAAATCAATATACTGAGTGTAATTTCAATAATATGTCGCATTTTCCTTCTCAGTTGCCAACACGTCTGCGCTTTGCCGTGTTGTTGGTGCTTTTGATCCTCGGCATGCGCCAGGCATCGAAGGCGCAGGCCCCCGCCCCACTGCCTGCGGCACAGACGAATGCCAGCACCTATGTCCCGGTGGGTGAAGGCGCAACCGTGATGGTCAACTTCCCCACCGCGCCCATTCAGGCCATTATTCCGTTGTACACCCAGCTCACGGGAAAAAAGCTCATCCTCGACTCCGCCCTGCAGGGAGAGATGCTCCACATTTCATGCCAGCAGAAGCTCAGCAAGAGGGACGCGATCGCCTTCATTGAGGCCACTCTCCTGCTCAATGGCTACGTCATCATCAATGTTGATGCGACCACGGCAAAGCTGATCAACCAATCCGGTGGCAAAAGCCCCACTGCAGACGGCTTGAAGGTGTATAACACCCTGCGCGATCTGCCGCAAAATGAGGAGATCTGCCACTACGTGCTGCCGCTGCAGTTCGTTTCTGCTGACGACGCCTCCAAGGCCTTCCAGCAGGTCATCAAACTGCACGCCTATGGTGCCATGACCGGGGTCTCCAATGACACCGCTCTCATCATCACGGAAAACAGCGCCACGATCCGGAGCATCTGCGAGATCGCCCAGATCATCGACGTCCCGCCGACGGAGACCTCGAATGAAATGATCAAGCTGGAGCGCTCTGATGTGGAACTCGTGGCCGAGATCGTGAATGAAATCTTCGAACAGCAGGAAAAGGCGAAGAGCTCAACGACAACGCCTGCTGCGGCTGTGCCGAATGCGGCCGCACGCCCCGGAGCTCCGGCCGTGCCCGCCAGTCCCGCAGGAAACGCAAGCACCACAGGGACCAATCCAGCCGCCGCGCGCGTCAAAGTCTTCGCCTACCGCCGCACGAATGAGCTCCTTGTCATCGGCCGCCCGGTTGACATCACCTACATCAAGGGACTGGTCGAGAAACTCGACAAGCAGAGCGATGGCTCCAACTTCCTGAAGCGCCGGCTGAAGTACCTCGACGTGCTCGACTTCCTGTCAGTGGCCTACAATGCGCTGGCCAAGGACACCGACATTCAAGGCAACAACGACGGTGCCATCTCAGGGCCTCCCGGCGGTGGTGGTACACGGCGCAAAGCCGGTGCCACATCCAACTCCCCCTCCACCGACGCCAACAACCGCAGCAACTCGAACAGCAACAGCAACAACAGCTCCGCCTTTGGTGCCAATACTGGCCTGGGTGGCAACTTCGGCAGTTCCAATGGATCTCAAAACGGCGGCAGCGGTTCCAACTCGAACCGCAGCCTGCTCGACAAACCCGAAGAAGTGGGCGCGCCTGAGTCGGTGGTCGTCGGCAAGACCCTGCTCATCGGCGATCCGCAATCCAACAGCCTCATCGTTTCCGGCTCACCCGAGCACATCGAGCGAATTGACCAACTGCTGAAGGAAATGGATATCCGCCCCCAGCAGATCTACATTTCTGCGATCATCGGGCAGCTCAGCCTGGGCAAGAATTTCAACTACGGCGTCGATTTCCTGCAGTTGCTCAATGATTTCAGCGTCAATCGCAACGGTGCGACCAGTTCAACGACCACGACCAGTGGCAGCACGACCACGACGACGGCAGCGAACATTGTCCAATTCCCGGCGAAGCTTGGGCAGCTCAACTTTTACGGCCAGATCGGCTCGCTGAGCAACTACATCAAGGTCATCGACAGCAACAACAACTTCAAAGTGCTGGCCACGCCGAGCATCTACGCCAAGAACGCTGCGAAGTCCGTCATCTCCTCCGGCCAGCGCATTGCGGTGCCGGCCAACATCCTGACCAATGGCGGTTTTTCCGCCGGCGTGGCGAACACCAGCGTGAGCGTGACCTACCGGGATGTCGTTCTCAAGCTGGAGGTCATTCCCCTGATCAACTCTGACGATGAAGTCACCCTGCGCATCGCCCAGATCAATGACACAATCATCGGATCGCAGACCATCGGCAACAACACCGTGCCCACCATCGGCACGCAGGAGCTCCTCACGGAGGTGGCGGTGAAAAACGGCGCCACGGTGGTGCTCGGCGGGCTGATCACGGAGAAGACCACCAAGGCAAAAAACGGCGTCATCGGACTTCGGCGCATCCCCATTCTGGGAAATCTCTTCGGCACCACGCAAAATCAAACCACCCGTGAAGAGCTGCTTATCTTTATCCAGCCGCGCATCGTGCGCTCGGAAGATCCGCTCGACACACCCAACAACATCGAAAGCGGCCGCAGCAAAGTCTACAACGAGGCCATGCAGTTCGGCTCACCGGGACTTGAAAACATCCCGAAGGCTCTGCCTGCACGGTAAGTGAAGCCGGATGCCAGCATTGGGGGGCTGCAGCGGATCCAGCGCATTGCCTTCTGAGCAAGTCGAAAGGCGGCAACTTAATCTGCAGAGACTTCGACATTTAAAATGCAGAAGGGATCAAGCAGATCCCTTTGCTCTACATATCCCCCCAAACCACGCCGAATCACTTCTTGACGGCTTCAGCGCGATTCTGGCTGTAGGCACTGCGTGCGGAGAGATAAGGATCGACGGCATCCTTCGTGATCGTGTCATATCTGTCCATCTGAGCAGGTGTGGCACGCAGGGTGTTGGCCAGAGGAGGAACGATGACCCAGTCATGTTTCATCCGGCTGCCGTACCACCAAAAGTACGGCCAGTTGACTGGATTGAGCGCATAGTCTCCGGCCAAACCAACGGCATCGCGCAGACTGCTAGGGCCAAGCAGCGGGAGCACCAGATAGGGGCCATTCGGAATGCCCCACTTCCCAAAGGTCTGCGCTGTGTCTTCATCCGGCAGATTGGCGAGCGCAGGGATGCTCTCAGCAGGCCGGAATATGCCGCCGACTCCACCTACGGTGTTGACGACGAACTTGCCAGTCTCCTGCCCAGCACGCTTGAACTTGCCCTGAAGCGTGCAGTTCACCACACGAATAGGATACTTCACATTTTCAAACACATTGTCGATCCCCTTGCGCACCGGACGTGGAAGAATCAGCGTGTAGCCTTTCGCGATGGGCCGGAAGATGAAGGTGTACAACTGATCATTCACCCAGAAAGTGCCGCGATTGAGCTTCTGCAGTGGATCGGAAATGTCCGCCGTCGTGGCATACTCATCCACCTCGTCGTCCTTGGCAGGTCCGATTTTGTCAGCAGCCATGCCCTTGGATTTGTCAGCAGCCTTGCCCTTGGAGGCAACGGCAGCAGCATCCGCAGAAGGCTTCACTGCGGTCTTGGCCGCTGTAGAACTGCAATCGGTCAGCAGCGGAGTGACAGCCAGCAACAACAGACGGAGGGTGAATGCGTGGTATTTCATTGAGGGCGGGAGACGGATTGCGTAAGAGAGCTTATGACGGCATTTGCGCCACCTTTTTTAAATTGTGAATCCAACTGGCTGCGGTAATTGGCGATCAGGCTGACCCCTTCGATCACGACATCCGTGATGCGCCAGCCCTGCATCTGCTCCATGCGGTAGATCACGGTGTAGTGGCTGCCTTTGTAAACCATGCTTGTTGGCACATCCACACGATCAGCGGCCGTTGACACCGCCGCCTGGTAGGTGATGTCCGGATGCTCTCCCGGGGTGAATTTGCTGCTGTAGCTGCGGATGATCAGTGTCGAAAAAAGCTGGGTGGCCTGCTGCTGCTGCTCTGGCGTAAACTGTTTCCAACCGGGCCCCACGGAGCGTTTGGTCATGGTCTCGAAACTGATGTGCTTTTGCAGCACGGGGCGCAGTCTGTCCGGCAGGGTGCTGCGGTTGCCCGCACTGTCGGCCACGGTAAGCACTTCAGTCACGGCGGATTTCAGACGGGACTGGGCCTCGGCCAGCTGGGCGGACACGGCCAGCGGAGTGGCGGCCAGAATGAGCGGGAGCAGAAAACGTAGAGTCATGG